>CADCWP010000156.1 GCA_902806425.1 uncultured Truepera sp. | reverse complement strand
GCCCCTACCGCGAGCGGCTACACGAACTAGAAAGTGTACAGGCCGCCGGACTAGCGTTACTCGGCGAAGGCACCAGCCCCAAAGGCCTGTTGCCACCCCGCGTGGTCGAAGACGTGCGCTACGTACGCATCAGCCAGCACCCCAACTTCGTCACCCAGGTCCTCAGCCAACCCGGAGCCGTAGAGCGCTTAGAGCTGACGCTCACCACCACCCGCAACAACCTGCGCCAGTTTGAAACGTACGCCACCACCTATGACCCCAAGCGGGCGCAGATCGAGACGGAGATCAAGGCCCTAAAAGAAGCCATAGCGTTCGTCAGGGCCTCCCCCAAAGAGACCTTCCGGTTCCGCACGCAGGTGACCCGCATCCGCACCTACCTCTACCCCCTGGTGGGCGACCCTTATCAGATCGACACCCGCAAGCACGGCCTCATCCTCGCGGGTCCGAACATCACCGTCCGCTGGGCCGACCCCACCCGCAAAACCCGAAGCGACAAAAAACAACGCCAGCCCTTCCTGAACCTCGACACCCTCCAGGTCTACCTCGAGCGCGACTGGCAGCAGGCAAGCTAAGGGACTACAATGGTCCCATGATCAAGACCCTCAAGGAGAGCAAAGCCAAGCTCTCGGAACTCGTCGAGCGCGCCAGCCGCGGCGAGGACGTACTCATCACCGTCCGCGGCCAAGTCAAGGCGCGCCTCACTCGCGCCCCGGCAGCCGAGAGGGCAGGGGACACCGCAGCCTGGACTGCGGCACTCGAGCGCCTTCACGACGACCATGGGACGGGCAAGGTGACGCTCACAGCGGAGCAGATCGTGAGCGAGGACCGGGCCGACCGGTTCTAGGTGGACTACTGGGACACCTCGGCCCTGCTCAAGCTCTACGCCCCCGAGCCGGACTCGGCCCACTTCCTGGCGCGCGTCGCCGAGGGGCAACGCCCACTCCTCACCGCCGACCTCGCCGCCGTCGAACTACGCTGCGCGCTACAACGCAAAGAGCATGTCGGCGACCTCAAAGAGGGCGGGGCCACCGCCCTCTTTGAACGCTTCACGCACGACGTGGCGGCGGGCAGGATCATCACCGTGCCGTACGGCCCTACTGTGCTCGAGGGCGTGGAGCAGCTCGTGGTGCGCGCGTACAGTGCCGACCCGCCCGTTTTGATCCGCAGCCTGGACGCGGTCCACGTCGCCTCCGCGCTCGCGAGCCGAGCCGCGTGGGTGGTGGCGACCGACACTCGCCTTCGCGACGCCGCGACCCTCGTGGCGTTGCGGGTCGCGCCTTAACGGATAGGAGGCAGGGGTGAGTGAGGTAGGGGAAAAGATGCTCGCCGAACTCAAGCGCATCCGCGAGGCGTTAGAGGGCTCGCAACCACTCGGCTTCGGCAAACGCCAGGAGCCGTCATACGTGTTCGTCAAGTGGGACGGCAAGACCGTCTGGTACGGGCGCGACAAGCATGAAGGGGTCAACCGTCCCATCCAGGAGCGCGACCTGACCGGGTACCTGGTCAACGTCTGGCGGTTCGACAGGGTGGACGCCACGACGCAGGAGAAGGTACCCAGGCTCAACATCCAGGTCCGGGCGGACAAGGACTACATCATCCAGACCGGCTTCACCACCAACTTCTCGAAAACCTTTTTGGCCGGGTTGAACGAGCTCGAGCCTGCAGCACTCAAGGAACCGATCACATTGGTGGTCGAGACCAACGAGGGCTCCAAGCACCGACTTACCTTGTTCTGCCGCGTCGAGTGCCGTGGAGAGCGCATGACACCAGCCGTGGGGAAGGGGAGAGAACCCAACGAGCTCTTTGAGCAAGCTGTGGCTAGATTCGGCTTTACGGATCCCTATGCCGAGGAAAGACCGTGAGCAAGCCCGTCGACCAGATAATAACGGAACGTCGATCCCGCCGCGCCTCTACGCCCACCTCCACCGACTCCTGATCGACCTGCTCGAGGACCTGACGAAGGCACCCTAGCTGCCTGCTGCCTTTTATACCTACCGCTGCGGTTCCCGGACGACTCGGGCACCTCCGGCACCTCGCCCTATCCGGCCTATTCAGGGTCTTTCGACCGTGGGCTCAGGAGCGAGATAACGATGCTCGCAGCGAGCGCAAGTACGATGACGCCCAAACTGGCGATGATGGAGATTTCGACGTGGACGGCCTCGAGCAGCATCTTCGTGCCCACGAACGTCAGGATAAACGCTAGCCCGAAGCGCAAATACACAAACCGGTCGATGATCCCGGAGAGCAAAAAGTAAAGGTTTCGCAGCCCCATGATGGCGAAGATGTTGCTGGTGAAAACGATGAAGGGCTCTTCAGTGATCGCAAAAATTGCCGGGATCGAGTCGAGCGCGAACACGAGGTCGGTCAACTCGATCATCACGAGTACCAGCAGCAGGGGCGTGATCATCCGGCGGCCCCCCTCGACGACACTAAAACGCCCTTCACGGTAGCCGTCGGTGACGGGGAAGACCCGGCGCATAAAACGCAGTAAGGGGTTGGTCTCGAGGTCGATCGTCTCGTCTTCGCTGCTAAAGAACATTCGGATGCCAGCAAAGACCAAAAACGCCCCGAAGATGTAGATGATCCAGCTGAAGTTTGCGATGAGCGCCGTTCCTACGGCGATCAGTGCGCCGCGCATGACGAGCGCGCCGACGACGCCCCAGAAGAGGACCTCGTGCTGATACTTGGGCGGCACTGCAAAGGCTGAGAAGAGCAAGACGAACACGAAGATGTTGTCGACCGAGAGCGAGTATTCGATCAGATAGCCGGTCAGAAACTCGAGACCCACCTGTGGCCCGTAGAGAAAGTAAAGCCCCGCGTTGAAAGCCAGCGCCAGCGACACCCACACCGCCGTCCAGGTTCCTGCTTCGCGGACGCTCGGTGCGTGCGCTTTACGGTTGAAGACGCCCAGATCGAGCGCTAACATCACGGTGACGAACCCTAGAAAGCCGATCCAAAAAACGAGCGGTACTTGTATTTGTGCCATACTTGCGACCTTTCCTTACTGGCCAACTCCCCAAACGCGCCGACCGCTTCACATGGCATGGCCTTTCCGACCAAGCGATACACTAATTTCAACGGCCTAAGTACCGCCCACTGCTCGTTTGTTAGCTCCATCCGGTGCTGCCTCGAGTGCCAGCCGGAACAACAAACTTGGCGGATGCGCCGGTTGCTATCTCAACCCCAAGCGGTGCGATGGCGCGCCTCTTCAGCGAGGAGGCCTGCCATCGCGGAAGTGGTGTTCGATCGCGTCCCAGAAATCCCGCCGGATTCTCTTGGCGACCTCCGCATCCTCGCTGAACGACACGAAGCCGTGCAACATCCCAGGATATTACGTGCAGTTCGGTTGGAACCCGTCCCTGATCAAGCTGCGCGCAAAGCGCAGGTTCTCTCCGACGAAGAGATCTAGGGTGCCGATCCCTATGAACGTCAGCGGGAGGCCGACTAATGTTTCGGCGCGGCCCATGGGCAGAAGGTCGGGATCGACCAAGTGTTTGCTCGTCATCGAGTTTCCTCCTACAGCAGCTTTACTGTGCTCGCCAATATGACCTGACGGCGGGTTCTTGGTGGATGCGCTTGCGGCGGACGGCGGTGCCGTGTGCTGGACTTTTGAAAGGGAGGACGGCTAGTCGAAGTAGTGGCCCTGCTCGAGGTCCTCGATGAGCCCCAGGTAGGTCGGCTGCCACCCTAGCAGCTCGCGGGTGATCGCGCTCGAGGCCGGGATGTCGGCTCCGACGACGGAGGCGAGGAAGCCGAAGTGCTCGCTGGCCGCCTCTTGCGAAACCGAGACCACCGGCACGCCCAAATGCCGCCCGATCACCTCGGCGACGTCGCGGAGCGGCACGCCCTCCTCGGCTACGGCGTGAAGCCTTGTTCCCCCGGGTGCTCCCTCGAGCGCCTGGCGGAAGAGGCGCGCGGCGTCGAGCCGATGCACGGCGGGCCAGCGGTTGGCCCCGTCGCCGATGTAGGCCGAAACGCCTTTGTGACGGGCGACGGCGATGAGGGTGGCTATGAAGCCCCCGTCGCCCGCGCCGTGGACCGTCGGCGCGAACCGCACCGCGGACACGCGCACGCCGCGCTCGGCCATGGCGATGAGCGCCTCTTCAGTCGTGACGCGCGGTCCAGCGGTGCCCACGTCGCCCGGGTCCACCTCCGTCACAACCCGGCCCGGGGCCAAGTTCGCGACTCCGGACGCAATGACCAGTGGTTTGTCGGAACCCGCGAGCGCCGCCCCGAGCGTCTTGATCGCGCGGCGGTCGTCTTCGGCGGCGGCGGCGAAGTTGCCGGAGAACGCCTCCTCGTGCTTGAACGCCAGGTGGGCAACCCCGTCGGACGCGGCGGCACCGGCGCGCAGACTGTCGAGGTCGTCGAGCGACCCGCGGAGCACGTCGGCCCTGGCGGCTGTAAGGGCACTCGCCGAGGCGTCTGAGCGGGCCAGGCCAATGACCTGATGACCCGCGCCGATAAGTTCTTGGACGACGGCGGAGCCGATGAAGCCGGTTGCGCCAGTTACAAATACACGCATGGGTAGAACCTCCTGTTGTCGACCGTCTTCATCCCAACGCCTGTACAAAAACAGAGTGATAACAGCAACTGACATAAGAGTAGCACATGATGTCAGTCGCTGTTAACATTTGCGTTACAATAGGGTATGGCACGGTGGCATCCCAATGCGCGCGGCCGCCTCGAGCAGGCGGCG
>CADCWP010000155.1:376-4708 GCA_902806425.1 uncultured Truepera sp. | reverse complement strand
ATATCGTTGAAGTGGGCTTTCGGGCTATATCAAATGGCGCAGCTGGACTATGACCCGAGGGTGATAACGTACACCTGCAAGATCGTACCTTCGGTGCCTAAGTTCTTGTCTTCACGAGTAAATGCTCGAGTGGCTAATATACATCTGAAATCGGTGGCGAAGTTCTTTACGGACGGTCTTTAGAGTTCCCGAAGGATAGCGGACGGATGCTGCGGTGACCCCTGCTCTACCAGCCGGGGTGTCAACGTTCGAGCCCCCGCTGTACGGGGATCGTCGCATACGCCTTTACCGCTCATGCCCGAGCCGTGGTCTATAGGCTTTTGGGGGCGTCACCCAACCGACGCGTAGCTGTTTGCAGCGGGTGAGCCTTCCCGGAGACTGCCGATAGAGGTTTGGGGTTGAGCGCTCACCCCTTGCACCGAAGCCTTTGGCGAACCTTGACAAAAAAAACGTTTTAGTTAAACATGAGGCCGAGCAGAAAGCTTTGGGCAGCGAGTGCCCGTCTCAACTTCAACTATTTGGGTTGACCGTAAGGGAGCAGGTCGTGCATGTATGGGTTCAGTCCAAGTACCGGGTGTTCGCGGAGTCCCTAGTCACGCTGCTTACCCGTCTCGGTTTCGAGGCGAGTTTGGAGCGGACCACGGAGACCGAGCTGCTGCTTTGCGACATGACGCGCCTGTCCCCGCCCTATCCGCCCCCTTCCGACCTTCCGACGGTTGCGCTTATCGAGGGTGAAAGTGCCGACGCCGTGGCCCTTTTGCAGCAGCGCTACAGCGGTTACATCAAGGCCGAGGACGGTAGCTCCGTTTTGATCAAGGCGTTGGAGGCGGCCAGACGGGGTGAGATTTGGGCGGAGCGCCACGTGCTCTCGCAGACGCTCGCCCGGTTTATGACGCCCCAACTCACCGCCCGCGAAAAAGAAACCTTGAGGCTGCTCGCCAAGGGCCTGTCAAACCGCGCCATCGCCGAACAGCTCGGCGTCGCCGAGGGCACGGTTAAGATGCACGTATCGCACCTTTTTAACAAGATGGGAATGAAGAGTCGGGCTGAGATCATCGCCCACTTTCTCAACAACAAAAACACCCTCGGCCCGGTCGACGGCGTAAAGCCCTCACAGTTGTAGGAGCGTTTGGGTAGCCGAATCTGGTGAGCAGCGTTGAAAGTGGCTAGCCTTACCGAGGCGACCGGCCACGCTGAAACCATTGGGCATAAAGCTCTAACCTTGCGGGTGAAGCTGAGGGCTGAGCAAAACTTTACAGGACCGCTCGGCTTCGACTTTTTAGTCGTGGTTGATGAAGTCACCGCTGCTGTGGACACTGACCTCGGCGTTTTGCTCACCCTCGCGGTGCACTTTTTGAGTGAAAGGGTGCCGCGTCTTACAGCGACGGTACTCGCGCACCCCGCCGACTTCGGCCCTGAGCTGACGTGGTTGGTGCTTATAACCGTTATGCGTGACTTCTGACGGCGGTCTAAAGGTTGCGTGGGTCGCGCGCGTCCCGGATTCCGTCCCCAAGCAGACTCCACCCCAAGACCGTCATGACGATAGCGAACCCCGGCACCAATACCGGATACGGGCTGAGCTGCAAAAACCCCTGCGCCTCACGGAGCATGGTGCCCCAGCTCGGCGTCCGGGGCGGCGTGCCGAGACCCAAAAACGAGAGCGCCGCCTCGGCGAGCACCGCTACCGCCAAGCTGAGGCTCGTCTGGACGATGATGGGGGAGAGCGCGTTGGGTAGGATGTGGCGTAGCAAAAGCCGCCGCTGCGTAGCGCCGAGCGCCCGCCCCGCCTCGACAAAATCGCGGTTTTTTAGCTCGAGCACCGACGCCCGCAAAAGCCGCGCGAAGGTCGGCGCGGTCGCTAGTCCAATGGCGCTCATTGCGGTCAGCGTGCCGGGAGCGTAGATGGCGGCGAGTAGAAGCGCCAGCAGGATCGGCGGGAATGCGTAGAGTACGTCTACGAGCCGCATCAATATATCATCGAGGAGGCCCCCGACGAACCCGGCAACCGCGCCCACAAGACAACCGAGCGTTAGGGCGATCCCGACCGCCACGAAGCCGACGAAAAGCGCGCCCCGCGAGCCGACCAACACCCGGCTCAGGAGGTCGCGCCCGAGGTGGTCGGTGCCGAGGGGATGCGCCGCGCTCGGCCCGGAGAGCTGCGCGGTGAAGTCCATCGCGTTAGGGTCGTGAGGCAGCCACACAAAACTTACGAGCGCGGAGATAATCACGATACCGATAAGCACAGCGCCGAGGGCGAGGTTGAGGGGTACAGCTTTGAAAAGCACGGTGCGGCGTGGTTCGGCTACAGCCTTAGTCATAACGGATTCTGGGATCGAGAAATCCGTAGGCCAGATCGACCACGAAGCTCAACAACACGATGACGCCCGCGTAGATCAGGATTTCGCCCTGTAAAAGTGGAAAGTCCCGCGTGCCGATGGCGGTGAGCGCCAAGCGTCCGAGCCCCGGCAGCGAGAAAACCTGTTCGATGACGATGGCCCCGACCAAAACCTGCGAAAACGATAACCCCAGCACGGTGATAAGGGTGACGAGCGCGTTTCTGAGCCCGTGTTTGAGGACGACTGTACGCCCCGGCAGCCCCTTGGCACGGGCTGTCCTGACAAAGTCTTGTGACAGCGCCTCTAAAAGCGCCGCGCGGGTCATGCGGGTGATGACGGCGGCCTGCCCGAGTCCGAGCGCGAGCGTCGGCAGCACCAGGCTGCGAACGTTCTCCAGCGGGCTCTCACGCCACGGCACGTAGCCGCCCGACGGCAGCCAGCCGAGCTGTACGCTAAAAAGCAAGATCAGCAGGAGCCCGAGCCAGAACGACGGTACCGCCGCCCCGAGCTGCGCCGCGGTCGTCACCAGCGGGTCGAGCCAGCTGCCGCGCTTCATGGCCGCCAGGATGCCGAGCGGTAGGGCGACAAGGCACGCGACGACCATCCCGGCTAGGGCCAGCGGTAGTGAGACGGAGAGCCTCTCGGTGATAAGCTTACCCACCGGCGTGCGGTAGTTGAGCGAGGTTCCGAAGTCGCCGCGCAAGACGCCGCCGAACCAGCCCACAAAGCGCGTCAGCGGCGGCTCGTTCAGGTCTAGCTGGTGCCGGACGGCGGCCAGCACTTCGGGGCTGGCGTTCAGGCCTGCGAGTGCGGTCGCCGGGTCGCCGGGGATGGCGAGCAGCGCGCAGAAGACCAGCACCGCCGCCAGGAACACGCTGAGGCAGGCGAGCAGGGCGCGACGGACGACGAAAGCGAGCATGGAGCCGGACGGAACCCGGTCGCGCTACTGCGCCAGGTACGCTTCGGTCAGGTCGATGGCGACGGTCGGCTGGTCCTGCCAGTAACCGTAAAGATTCTTCTGGGCCGCGACCAGATAAGGCGGGCTGAAGACCCAGACGTTTACCGCGTCCTCGGCGACCGTGCGGGCGACGTCCCTATAGAGCTCGAGCTGTTCGGTCTCGTCGCTCGTCCCGTCGATTTGAGCGAGCATGGCCTGCACTTCGGGGTTGTCGTAGTGGTAGTAGTAGTCGGGATTGCCGTAGACGCCGATGTCGCGCGGCTCCGAGTGGCCGATGATGGTCATGTCGTAGTCGCCTTGGGTAAAGATGCGGTCCAACCACGTGGTCCATTCGACGTTGGTCAGGTTTACCGTGATCCCTACCTCG
This sequence comes from uncultured Truepera sp., assembly GCA_902806425.1. Lineage (GTDB taxonomy): Bacteria > Deinococcota > Deinococci > Deinococcales > Trueperaceae > Truepera. Next base: position 1,047 of record CADCWP010000155.1, on the reverse strand, counting down.
CTCAGCTGCTGCGCGATAACCTCGCCCGTGCGCTTCTCGAACGGGTACGGCGGCAGTTCAAAGTTTAGCGTCAAGCCGTCCGTGTAACCCGCTTCGGCGAGAAGTTCACGGGCGCGCCCGGGGTCATACGGGTACGTTTCGGTCAGGTCTTCGTAGTAGGGCTCGATGGGGCTTGCGTGGGAACCGATGGGGGTGCCGTAGCCGAACATCGCCCCTTCGACGATGGTGGTTTTGTCGACCGCGTGCGTTATAGCCTGTCGCACGAGCGGGTTGTTCAGGGGTTCGCGGGTGTTGTTTAGCGCCATCGTGATCTCGGTGGTCGCGGAGCCCTCGGTCACTTTGATGTTCGCGTCACCTTGGAGCTGAATCGCGTTTTCCGGGCTGAGCGCGACCCCCACCATGTCGATGTCACCCGCTTGAAGCGCCGCCAATTGAGCGTTGGTATCCTCGATGATCCGGAAGGTCACGGCGTCCAGGTAGGCGGGCGTGTCGTAGTAGTCCGCGTACTTTTCCAGCCGCACCTCGCTCCCACGTACCCATTCGGCAAACCTGAAGGGGCCGGTGCCGATGGGCTCGTTGCGCTGCGTCTCCTCGGTGCCTGCCGGGTAGATAACTGAGTCCGGACGGGCGAGGTTATAAAGGAGGCTCGAGGTCGGCGCGGACAGCGTCAG
>CADCWP010000155.1:0-366 GCA_902806425.1 uncultured Truepera sp. | reverse complement strand
GGTGCGTCATCACGTCCTCTATGGCTGCGTAGTATTCGGGGTGGGTGTGGCCGGAGTCGGGGTCGGCGGCGCGCTCTAGCGCTGCGGCTACATCCGCTGAGGTGAGCGGGTCGCCGTTATGAAAGGTGACGTTTTCCCTGAGCGTAAAGGTCCAGGTCAGGCCGTCGTCTGAGACCGTCCACGACTCCGCGAGTGCCGGAACGATGTCGCCGTTTCGGTCGATACGCACCAAGCCCTCAAAGACGTTTCCGTACATCACCCGGGCGATCTCCTGCGAGGTCGAAACCGTCGGGTCCCAACCGGGGGGTTCGGCGACGATGGAGACGGCGATCTCGCCGCCCGCTTGGGGTGCGGGGTCCTGGGCGA
>CADCWP010000154.1 GCA_902806425.1 uncultured Truepera sp. | reverse complement strand
GGGGACCTGCACCACCTGTGACTGTGGGTGCTCATTCGTTACTGCTTCAGCTTTCTTGTAGATGAACTCGTGGTTTTCACCGATCCAAATAGAGTGGTACGGGCCGTTTTTGTCGTTCTTGTCGTCCCGAACGATGGCCACGGTGTAACCCAGCGGTTGAATGAAGTCGTTCAGCTTTTTCAGGTTGAGCTTAAGCATGGTTGATACCTCCTCTCTAAATGCGTCTTCGGGGTCTAGCTGCTGCTTGCATGGCCGCCATCATGTCGGTGGCAGTAAGATCGGCGACCGAGGGCGGGTCGTAAACGGCCAGAGCCAGCGCGTCCGCATGGTCGGGCGAACGTTTCAGGACCTTCTTGATTTCGTCTTTGGTCGCCACCTTGTAACGGCCCTGGGCGTCGAAGCTGTACGTAGGAGCGACCAGCTCGGCCTCGAGCACCCCATCTTCCAGAAGCTGACCGTCTGCAAGCCAGTCGCGCAGAGCGAACCAGAGCTGGTCACGCAAGCGGCTGTAGCCCTCACCGTCACTCGTCGAAACTGATGTGGCGGACTCTGCTACGTTGACCTCTACCGCAACGATGCCGAAGCGCTCCGCTTCATCCGAGTGCGCCAGGTGGTCGTAACAACTCGAGCCGTAACCGATCACGTCGACCTTAGCCTTGATCGGCGCGCTGTAACCAGTCTCAGCTCGAAAGTCGCGCGCCCACTCGATGACCTTGCCCGCGACTTCAACCCCGTCCATCGTCCGGAGTGTCGTACTGGGCAGCTGCTTACGACCGGCTACCGGCTGAATGACACTCGAGTCATCCCCATAACGGGCGACGTCGACGCCCAAAGAAACAGTGCCTGGAACAACCTCGCGTTCTTTCGCGGCTTCGATGAGCGCGAGCGAGATGACCGCGTTCTCAGCCTGACTCGGAAAGTTGCCGTCGACGCGCACGTCATACAGCGGCGAACCGACCCCCCACTCACGCTTTTTCTCAGCAACCCACTCGGCTGTGGCCAGACCGGGAACGACCACGCGCCCGGCAGCGACGTTGGGCGACTCTTCGGACGAGATATGAATGCAACGCCAGAACTGCCGCTTCGTGTGGAACGCCTCGTAAAACGCCCCAACTGTTTTCGTCGGGTTGGAGAACATGACGATGCGCGCGCCCCCAGCGCGGTTACCCTCGATGGTCTCGAAGATCTCCTCGGGAACACCCGACGCCTCGTCGACGATGAAGAGCACCTCGTCACCGGAGATGCCGGCCATGCGCTCAGCTTCGTTCGTCGAGAAGCCGACGATCTCCCGCCCGTCCTCATGCTGCATGCCCGTCTCAGGTTGGTTAGCGGGCTTGGTGGGCAACTCCTGAAGCGACTCCCGGTAGAGCCGCTTGAGCTCCTTCCAGAGGATGCTTTTGACCTGCCGGTACGAGGCGCTCGTCATGATCACGCGAGCGCGCTTCCGGGTCGTGAACCACCAAAGGGCAGTGATGGCCGCGCTCGTCGACTTACCTACCTTGTGGCCGGAGCAAACCGCGACACGCGGGTAATCGCGTATGTCCTCGAGCACCTCGGCTTGACGGTCCCACGGTTCGATCCCCAGAACCTTCTGGGCGAACCCGACGGGATCCGAGCGGTAGCTAGTTGAGCTCTCTTGCGCCTTGCGGAGCCCCCGGACGTGCGGTGGTGGGCTCGAGTCGGATGGTACCCCACTGCTTTTCGATATCTCGGAGAAGCGCGGTACGCGTATCTGCATCTGGGACATGTTGCTGGACCGCCTTTACCACCTCCACCCCGAGCTGCTCAAGCACGCGGTCAAGAGTCTCTAGCCGGATGGTTCCTTCTTGCCGCTGCTTCTCGATGCGTTCAACCATCTTGCCGACCTCACCTACGAACTTGCCCGCGCTCAGGATGTCTAAGACCTGCCGGGGTTTGTTCTCGTGCTCGAACGGGTCGGGCGGCTCCGGCGGGGCGGGTAGATCATCGGCTTCGACGTCGCGCCATCCACCTTCGTAAATGTCGGTTACTTTTTCTCTCCAGTCGCTGTACTCATCCCGCCAAAGCTTTACCGCTGCCTGATAGGACGTTCCGAACGAATTGCGCCAAGCGACAAGGGCGTCTGTGGATTCGTCGTAGCGGTTGACGAAATCCAGGATGAGCGCGCGTAGGAGCTGCACTTCGGGAAGGAGGTTGAGCGGATCGGCGTCGGCCTCGAACTGCTCGAGCTTCTCCTTGATGCTGGGGCGGGCGATACCGCTGTAGCGTCCGGACGTCACGACCGAGTTGCCCCCGTGCGACTTGCAGCGACCCGAGCCTTTATGGTCGGTACCTGCTCCCGCCCGGATCTTGCAGTATTTCTGCCGCTTTTCGTTCCAGCCGCGGCAGTAGTAATTGGGCTCGAGCTTCCCCTCGTAGGCGGTCGGCACATGCTTGGACTCATGGGCTCTTATGCTGTTAGTCGAACTCATGGCCTATCGCTCCACCTCCCTCCCTCGAGCAGGCATGAAAAAGGCCGCCCGAAGGCGGCTCAGTTAAACTTCGGTCTGCTTACCGTTCGGCTTCTTTGGGAGCCTGTGTGGCAGGGTCATAGTCGTCCCCCTCCCCATAGGAGGCATCGTCCGAGATCGCCTCGTCCATGTCCGCGACCTCCTCGTAGTCTTCCTCGGTAACTTCGCCCTCATCAGTGGCGCTGTCATTATCCATCGGTCGGCCTATCGGGCCACGAAAATCGTCAGCCATGTTTTCCCTCCGGCTGTAATTGTGCGCCGCAAGAGGACAGGAAAAGTGTGCGAGCGGGTGATATCACAGTAAAACGCGCCCGGGGGGCGCGCATATAGTTACTTTTCGCTGATACACATTTCTAGCATACGAAAACACCCATTTCAAGGGTCGGGGTAACGAAGCGCCGCTAAAATCATCTGCTTCTCGTGTGATTCTTGCATGTCCAGGTGGTCAAGTCTCTCAATCGGGATGATCAGCTTCATCTCCTCGAGACGTTTTATGAGCACCTCGGCAATCGCGTGCATCAGGTAATGCACGTCGCGGTTACGTCTAAGCCGGTTGCCCTCGAAATAATAGAGCTGCCTTATGCCGCTCTCCAGCAGCTTTCCCCAGTTCTCTTGGGTATGCCACTCGAACTGGTCTAGCGCCTCGTTGTAAACGACGGAGTCCAGCAGGATGGCGTGTGGTTTTAAGCCGAAGCGCGGGATGGCCGTGCTAACGGTCGCCAACCACATGTAGATGACCGGGCTGCCCCCGGCAGGGTTGCGTGGACTCTGACCGGCCCCCAGCACCTTGAAAAGCGACGTCTCGCTTTGAGTGATGGTGTGCCAGGGGCCGCGGCTGAGCTTGTAGAAGAGTGCGTTAGCGAGGTGACGCTCTAGGTATTCTTTGCGCTGACGCTCGGTTAGTTCGATCACTGCGCCTCGAGCACAGCCAAGTAAGCCTATAAGAGCGCGATAGCTGGACTAATATCACTGTCCACGGTCTTACTGCCTTCCAGCACATCCTCGGACGGACGCGAGTCTATAAAGCCCGAGTAGGCGCGTTTACCTTCGCCCAGCACGTAGCACTCGACATCCCACGCCCAGTTACGCGCCTCTGCCGCTTCTTGAACAGCGACGATGATCGCGCCGTCGTCCTGAATGTCGTACTCGATTTTTTCGTCTGCACCATCAACCAACTCGTTTACGTCGTGACCTAACGCAACGGTATAGGTGGAGCGTTCGTAAGTGATGCCCCACTTACCCTCGCCACACCTGCCCTCAACAACGTATATGCGCTTCGGCTCGAGTTTCGACCAGCGTTCTAAAAGCTCGTGCATCTCATCTCCCAGCGCGTGCTAGGGTTGTTTACAGCGTGCTACAGCGCCCCATTCCTGGCGGGGAAGAGGGCGCTGATTTATTTACCTCAGGGTGCTCTCGATCTCATCCCAGTCGCCCGGCCTCCAAGTGAAAACCTCAGCCCCAACATCAACGAAGGCCCGCAGCCAGTCGTCCTGCTCAGGCGTCGTGCTCCCCACCTCGGTTTTCAGCTCGGCTATCACTTGGCGGTCTCCACGCAACAGGACCAGGTCGGGGAAGCCGGGGGCAGACCGGCGCGAGTCGAAGGTGTGGAAGTGACGCCAGCCCCGAAGGGTCGCGTACTGGATGACCGACTCCTGAAAGTCGCCCTCGGCAACCTCGCTCTTTCGAGCCTTGAGGGCTTCTGGGATGCCGCCTTGGGACTCGAGCTGCTCGGCTGCCTGCTGGCGCATCTTCTCGGGTAGGTCGGTCAGGCTCCAGGACTTACGGGGCATGAATCTTTCTTAGCACGCCCGCCGGGACGATGGCGACGTGCCCGTCCGCGAAGACGACCCGGGCGTTTCCCGGCCCTCTACCACTGCGGGGGACGGTCACAACCTCGCACCGCTCACCACGGCGGGCATCCGTACCCTTGCCGGGGCGAGCGACGTAGGTGTAGTGGTCGCCGACGGTGAGCCACCGATAACGCTGAGGTTGTGTCACACTGCCTCCGCGCAACAGAGCAAGTGTGGCGCTCGAAAATCAGCAAGTGTGCGGTGACGCTTGTGCAACCACCGAAACCGACATAGCCTTTGAGGATGGATGTCATCGAAGTAGCGCGCCTGTTGTCGGATAAGCTGTCCAACGTCTTGCACAACACGGTGACCGACGGTGGCCGGGTCTTGGGCTTCGCGGGTTGGCACGCCTCGCCGAACGGGAACGTCGTGGTTAACGTGTGGGTGAGCGACGAGAGCAAGGAAAGGAGCAGC
>CADCWP010000153.1 GCA_902806425.1 uncultured Truepera sp. | reverse complement strand
GCTCGAGGGCTATCCGAAATGAATGAGCCCTCTGGAGGTAAAGCGTGAAGATCGCCGCCTCAGCCGTTTCGCTCAATGTTCCGGACGTCGCCGCCTCAGCTGCGTTCGTCAAAACACATCTCGGTTTCTCCGAGACTATGAGCGTGGAGGGCACCGTCTCGTCACTTTCAAGGGAAGACGCGAGCTTTAACCTCATCTACCTCAAAACAGGGCTGGACACCTTTAAGCCAAAACGGATTGCAGGAAGCGCGGGGGGGTCTCCTCGTCGTCTTCGTGGTCGAGAACATCGACGCCGAGCACGCGCGCCTGCGAGCCGAAGGCGTCGAGGTCGTTACGCCCATCGAGACCGAGCCCTGGGGCGAGCGCTACTTCTAGGTCGAGGACCCTAGCGGCGTCATTATCCAGCTCGTGCAGTGGGTGTCCGAACCTGCTCCTTGACCTTAGCGCTGCTAAAGCCCGCGCATAGTGAACACCTCGGCGAAGGTGCGCCGCAGCGGGGTATTTAGGATGCTCCAGGCGAGCGCGTCCCGCAGCGGGGCGAGCGGGGAGGCGCGGCCCATCACCGTGTTGAACGCGGCGCGGCGGCCCGCGTTCTGGGCCGAACGGCGGTGCGCGGCGTAGGGGGCGAGGTCGCCATCCTGAAGCGCGTCGGCCAACCGCCACGCGCCCAGCCAGCCCAAGTTCATCCCCTGCCCGCCGATGGGGCTAAGCACGTGCGCGGCGTCGCCAACGAGCGCTACGCGACCTGCAACGAAGCGTGCTGCGAGAAACCGCTGCACCCCGAAGCTTGACAGCATGGTGTTGGTCTCTACAGGTAAGCGCACGCCGAGCCGCTCAAAGACAAGTTGCCCCAACCCTTCAGGCGTCGGACGCGCGACGAACTGCGGCGTTTTAACGACCCAGCGGCGCACCCCACCGGGGAGTGGAAACGACTCGACGAGCCCGGCGCGGGTGAAGTAGAGTCCGGCGTCATGGCCGAGGGCTGTGGCGTCGGTAAAGTCGCCCATCACGTAGGTGTCCGGATAGCGTCCGCCCCGGAAGGAAATCTTTAGAAGGCGGCGCAGGGCGCTCTCCTTGCCGTCCGCCGCGACGAGGTAGCGTGAGCGTAAGCTTTCGCCGTTTGCCAGCCGCACCGTAACACCGTCTTGGTCGGACCCCAGGCCCGAAACCTCGGCTCCACACCGGAGCGCGTCCGGCGCGAGGGTTTTAAGGCGTTCCCTTAAAAGCGCCTCGGTCCACGGTTGCGGCAGCGTCAGGATAAAGGAGTATGGTGGTCTGCACGCACCAAACTCGAGCGTCCCCAACCTTTTTGTTCCGGCGTAGGCGTGTCCGCGTGTGACCTTGATGCCCTCACGGATAAACGCCTCGGCCAGGCCCAGTTCGGCCAGACGCTCTAGGGCCGGGGGATGAACGCCGATAGCGCGTGAGTGTGAGAGCGGGACCGTGCGGCGCTCGAGCACCCGAACACTTAGCCCCAGCTGCGCCAGGCGGCAACCCAAAAAGAGTCCGACCACCCCACCACCAACGACGATCACGTCGAGTCTAGGAGCCACCAGAGACCTACTTAAAGGCCGTAACTCAGCAGCAGCCGGTACGGGTAGGGGCGGCTGACCCGCCACCCAGAAGGGACGACGGCGCGCAGCTCAGGGGGCGTGTAGGCCCGCCGCACCGAGGTCAGGCCGTCGGGCGTGATAAGCGAGCCGCGAAAAAACGGCGTGGTCAGGGCTGCAAATCCCAAATACGCGAGGTCGGCGCGAGCGATGTCGTTATGTAAGACGACGCTCCCCAGCGCCGCGCTGTCCTGGCAGAGCTGCGTCACCTCAGCGTCCGAAAGGTGATGTAGCAGATGGTTTGAGATGATGAAATCAAAGCGCACGCCCTGCTGCACCAGCTCAGCTGTACCGACCTGCTCAAACGAGATCGGTGAGGGCGGGAGCGAGCGGGCGAATTCGGCGGCGCGCGGGTCGGGGTCAATCGCCTTGATGCGTAACCGCAGCCCGTCGCGCTCGGCCCAGCACAGCAGCGCCCTGGGGATGTCGCCACCGCCAAAACCGACGTCGAGAAGGCTATAGACACGATCGGACCCCATGCGGGGACGCAGGTAACGGTGGTAGAGCGTCCGCCAACCCGAGAACAGCCGGTTGACCGCGCCGAAACGCGTGTAGGTCGCCCGCAACGTTTCCGGCTCACACGCCGGGTCGTCCATGCGCTCACGTAGATGCGCTGCCCGCCGCCGCAGCACTAGGGGCATCGGCCCAGCATCAACAGCGCGTCAGAAGGCCGGATTCGACCGTGAGACCGGGGCCGAAGGCAACCGCGCAGACCCGTTCGCCCTTTTTAGAATCCTTGAGAATCTCTTGCAGCACAAAGAGCACCGTGGCGCTGCTCATGTTGCCGTAGTCGCGCAGCACCCGCCGGGACGGTACCAGGGTGTCCTCACCCAGTCCCAATCCCTTCTCAACCTTGTCTAAAATCGCGCGTCCGCCCGGGTGTACACCCCATCGGTCGATGTCGGAGGCTGACAGTTCAAACTGGGCGAACAGCGGGGCGAGGGCCGCACCTATGTTGGCCTCTAAAATTTCCGGGACGTAGCTCGACAAAACGATGTCAAACCCTTCGTCGCCTATCGACCAGGCCATATCGTCCTCACCTATAGGCGTCAGGGTCGTCGCCAGCGCGCTCAGTTCAAACACGGCCCCCTGCGGTTCCCGCGCGCTCACCAAGGCCGCGCCCGCCCCGTCAGCGAAGACCGAACTCGCCAGCAGGCGGTCAAGGTCGCCGCCGAGTTGCAGGTGCAGGGTGCAGAGTTCTAAACAGACCACCAGGACCACCGCGTTGGGGTCGGCCTGACAAAAAGCCTTTGCCATTTTGAGGGCTGGAAAGGCCGCGTAACAGCCCATAAAGCCCACATGAAAACGCTGCACATCGGGGCGTAGGCAGAGGTCGCGGACTAGGAAATAGTCCGGCCCGGGCGCGCAGAAACCGGTACATGAAACCGTCACCACATGCGTAACGTCGCCCTCACTGAACCCGGAGCCTGCCAGCACCTTTTCTGCCGCTTCCTTGAATAAGGGCCGCGCCGCTTCGGTATAGAGATCGTTGCGGACCTTTGTCGAGGGGGCCGTGTAGCGCCCATTCTCGCCTAAAAAGAGGCCCACGCGCGGGGCAGCGTTCTTACCCGGCTCCGCAAAGTCCGGGACGACGCTGTAGCGCGTGTCGATACCCGACTGCGTGTACAAGCGGTGCACGAGCCGCTGCGCGAGGCGGTCGCCTGCGAGCTGGGCTTTGAGCGTTTCACGGGCAAACGCTTGGGGTACCGCGTGCTGCGGTACTGCCGTCGCCAGCTGATGAATAAACACAGATTCCATAGGCCACTGTACGCGCTTTTTTGGACCTTTTGCTAGGAGACGCGGCACGGTTGGAAAACGCTGCGGCTCCCGCACGCAGGCGTAAGCTCTTGGCAGGAGGGACCTATGGCACTGACATCGGTGGACCCGGCAACGGGGAAGACCATCCACGAGTACGCTACGGTTTCCGACGCTGAGGCCGAACAGATAATCGGCGCGGCGCACGAGGCGTTCTTAGGCTGGCGCGAGACGAGTTTTGGGCGGCGGGCGGCGGCACTGGGGCAGGCGGCGGCGCTGTTGCGGGACGAACAGGACGTTTTGAGCAGGCTCATAAGCGTAGAGATGGGCAAACCGCTCCAGCAGGCCGTCGCCGAAATTGAAAAGTGTGCTTGGGGCTGTGACTACTACGCCGCGCACGCCGCCGATATGCTAGCGTCCGAGTGGGTCGAAACGGACGCGCAAAAGAGCTTCGTCAGCTACCGCCCGTTGGGTGTCGTGCTCGCTATCATGCCGTGGAACTTTCCCTTTTGGCAGACCTTTCGCTTTGCCGCACCCAATCTGATGGCTGGGAACGCCGGACTTCTCAAACACGCCGAGAACGTCACCGGTTGCGCCTTGGCGATTGAGGACCTCTTAAAGCGTGCTGGATTTTTTGAAGGGCTCTTTCGTACGTTGGTCATTGAGACGTCGCAGGTCGAGAAGATTTTGGACCACCCCAAAGTTGTGGCCGCGACACTGACCGGTAGCACCCGCGCCGGTAAAGCTGTGGCGAGTCAGGCAGGCGCACGGCTTAAAAAGACGGTGCTCGAACTCGGCGGCTCCGACCCGTACCTGATCCTGGAGGACGCCGACCTCGAGCTGGCCGTAAAAGCCTGCACCACCGGACGGTTGCAAAACAGCGGTCAGAGCTGCATCGCCGCAAAGCGCTTTATCGTGGTCGCGTCCCGAAAAGAGGCGTTCGAGGGGGCGCTTTTAGAGAGTATGAAGGCTTACAAGATGGGCGATCCCCTAGACGAAACGACCGACCTCGGGCCGCTGGCGAGGCTCGATCTACGCGCCGCGCTCCACGAACAGGTTCAAAAAAGTGTCGCGGCAGGAGCCAAACTGCTCCTGGGCGGTACCTTGCCGGACGGCCCCGGCGCATTCTACCCGCCGACGCTCCTGACCGACGTGACGGAGGGGATGCCCGCCTTTGACGAGGAGACGTTCGGGCCGGTTGCCGCTGTCATCCGCGCCGAAGACGAGGAGGACGCCATCCGGCTCGCCAACAGCAGTCCGTACGGTTTAGGGGCGGCAGTCTTTACCCGGGACGTGGCGCGGGGCGAGCGCATCGCCAACTTCCGCCTCGAGGCGGGCAACTGCTTTGTCAACGCGTTTGTCAAGTCCGACCCGCGGCTGCCGTTCGGTGGGATTAAGGGCTCGGGGTACGGGCGCGAGCTGTCGCTCATCGGCATTCGAGAGTTCGTCAACGTCAAAACGGTTTACATCGCCTAGCTTGAGGGGCTTATGATGAGAGGGTCGCCTTTATGTAAACTGTCAGGCGACCATAAAAAATGCGCCCGTTGGGGCGCTGATAAAGAACAGCTTACACCCGTATGCGGTATTCGTCAAGTCTATGAGGTCGGTTCAAACCGTAACGGCTGTTTACGTCTTTTTTGCCTAGACAGCCCGTCTGAACGGGTAGATTTCGAAGCTTTCCCACACACCTTCGCGTGTATAGATGTCGGCGTGCAAAAAGGTCGTAAGTGCCTCCCGCGTTCCGAACTCGACGATCAGGGCCGACCCGGTGGGGTTTCCTGCGCTGTCCAAGAGGGCACCACCCAGCACGACCTGTCCCGCTGCGACATAAGGCTCTAAATTCTTCAGATGCTCGGCCCTGACCCGTTGTCTGCGGGCAGGCACGTCCGCGTCGGTCCTGTCTCGCGCGATAACTAAAAATGTCATCAAACCTCCTGATAGCTTTGTTCGAGTTTAACAAGTCATGACTCAGAGGCTGGGCAGAACCTTGACTTGATAACAACACACTCATATCTGTTGACACAGGTCGGGCCAAGCGTTATACTCTTCGTTGTGTATGAGCGCCTTGCGCGCAGATTTAGGCACATCCTTACAGTCAGCGGCAAGGCTAAAATCACCTAACCTTTGAGGAGAGAACATGGCACGAGCGGTGGGTATCGATTTAGGCACGACAAACAGCGTGATCGCGGTGATGGAGGGAGGCGAACCGACCGTTTTGGTCAACAGCGAGGGAAACCGCACGACGCCCTCGGTCGTCGCCTTTAAGGGGGAGCAGCGCCTTACCGGACAGGTCGCCAAACGGCAGGCCGTGCTGAACGCCAAGGGCACGCTGTTTGAAGTTAAACGCTACATGGGTCGTACGTGGGACGAAGTCAAAGAGGAAGCTGAGCGCTCCCCATACGAGGTCGTGCGCGGTGACGACGGCGGCGTGCGCTTTGTCGTCGAGGGCAAACAGTACACGCCTGAAGAGATTTCGGCGATGGTCCTGCAAAAACTCGTCGAGGACGCCTCGGCGACGCTCGGTGAAAAGGTTACCAAAGCGGTGATCACGGTGCCCGCGTACTTTAACAACTCGCAGCGCGAGGCGACGCAGAACGCCGGGCGCATCGCCGGTTTGGAAGTTTTGCGGATCGTCAATGAACCCACGGCGGCGGCGCTTGCGTATGGTTTAGAGAAAAAGGGCAACGAGACCGTCTTGGTCTTCGACTTGGGTGGCGGCACCTTCGATGTGTCAGTCTTAGAGGTGGGCGACGGTGTTTTTGAAGTTCGTAGCACGAACGGTGATACGCACCTGGGCGGCTCAGATTTCGATTATGCGGTTGTCGGCTGGCTCGCGGACGATTTCAAAAAGGAGTACGGCGTCGATCTCCGCAAAGATAAGCAGGCGTTACAGCGCCTCCTTGAGGCAGCGGAAAAGGCCAAGATCGAACTCTCCGGCATCCCCGAGACGACCATCAGCTTGCCGTTTATCGCGCTCGACCCGGCCTCGAACGCGCCCCTGTACCTCGAGAAGCGCCTCTCACGGTCTAAATTCGAGGAACTCATCACCCCACTTTTAAACCGTGTGCGTGGCCCCGTAGAGTCGGCGCTGCGCGACGCCAAACTTACTAAAAACGATATCGACGAGGTGATCTTGGTCGGGGGTTCGACCCGCGTCCCGGCGGTTAAAAAGCTTGTGCAAGAAGCCCTCGGCAAAGCGCCCAACCAGTCGGTCAACCCCGACGAAGTGGTGGCCTTGGGGGCCGCGGTGCAGGCGGGCGTCCTCACCGGCGACGTCGAGGACATCGTGCTCTTAGACGTGACCCCGCTCTCCTTAGGCGTCGAGACCAAAGGCGGCGTGTTTACCAAGCTCGTCGACCGCAACACCGCCATCCCGGTGCGTAAGACCGAAACCTTTACCACTGCCGAGATGAATCAGACCGGCGTCGAGGTCCACGTCTTGCAGGGTGAGCGGCCTCTGGCTACGGACAACAAGTCGCTCGGGCGCTTTAAGCTCGACGGCATCCCCCCGATGATGGCTGGAATGCCACAGATCGAAATCTCGTATGACATCGACGCCAACGGCATCTTGCACGTCACCGCGAAGGAGAAGTCGACCGGTAAAGAGGCGTCTATCACTATTCAAAACACCACCACCTTGTCCGAGGACGAAGTTGACCGCATGGTTAAGGACGCCGAGGCGAACGCCGAGCGCGACCGTGAGGCGCGCGAGCACATCGAGGCCAAAAATACCTTGGATGGTCTCCGGGTACAGGCGCAACGCGCCGTAGACGAATCGACCGCCGACGACGAGGCGAAGCAGCCCGTAAAACGCGCCATCGCCGAAGCCGAGAGCGCTATCGACTCGGGCGCGCCGAAAAGCCGCTTGGAGGAGTTGGGCCGCGAGCTGTCCGAAAAACTCGTCGCCCTTCAGCAGGCCGCGCCGCCCGCAGAGGACGCGCCCCAAGGTAACGAACAGGGTGCTCAGCCGCAAGGTCAGGATGACGACGTGGTCGACGCCGACTTTAAACCGGCAGGCTAACGATGCGGGACGACGATACGACGCTAACGAGTGACGTGGTGGGGGATGAAACCCCCACCGACTCTGCTCCCGAAACCGAAACGCCCGAGCTTAGCGAGGTCGAGGTGTTGCGCGCCGAACTCGAGCAGGCCCAGCTAGAGGCTGCCGACTTCAAAAACCGCTTTCTGCGGGCGCGCGCCGACTTAGAGAACTACCGTCGCCGCGCTGCTGGAGACGTGACGCGGGCGCGTGAGTCCGGCCTGGACAGCGCCATCTTGCCGCTTTTAGCGGTTTACGACGACCTCGGGCGGGCGCTCGGGTTTAGCAGCGGCGACCCGGCGCAGCTCATCCCCGGTCTCGAGGCTGTGCGGGAGGGGCTTAAGCGCAACGTTGAGGCGCTCGGCATCACCGAGATCGGCCTCAAGGGTGAGCCCTTTAACCCTGACCTACACGAGGCGCTGACCGCCGTCCCGACCCAAGACGAGAGCACCGCCAATACCATAGCTGAGGTTGTGCAGACCGGCTTCGTCAAGGGCGAACGTTTAGTGCGTCCGGCTCGGGTCGTTGTTTTTCAGGGCTAGTCAGGGCTGATAAGGAGGGGTGATGGCCGCCTACAAAGATTACTACGCGACGCTCGGTGTTCCGAAGAGCGCGTCGCAAAAAGAGATTCGCTCGGCGTACCGCAAGCTTGCGGCTAAAAGTCACCCCGACCGCAACCCGGATGACAAGGGTGCGGAGGAAAGGTTTAAGGAGATCGGTGAAGCCTACGCCGTCCTAAGCGACGAAGAAAAACGAGCCTTTTACGATCAGTACGGTTCCGAGGCGGCGCGGCCCGGATTTTCGCCGGGAGGCGCCGGCGGTTTTGCGGGTGGCGGCTTCGCGGGCGCGCACGGTGTCGGAGACTTCAGCGACTTTTTTCAGACCCTCTTCGGCGGTGTGGGGGGTGGTTTTAGTCAAGGTGGCTTCTCCACGCAGTTCTCGACGAGCACGGCGACGCCGCGGAGCTTTGGCTTTCAACCTCGCCCCTTAGAGGCCGAACTGCACGTCGATCTCGAGGACGCCTACCACGGCGCGACCAAGACCATCAGCCTCGAGGGGAGACGGCTTGAGGTCACCCTCCCACAAGGGAGCCGTGACGGTAGCCGCCTGCGGCTGCGCGGTCAAGCTCCGGACGGTGGCGACGTCCTGCTGAAGCTTAAACTCACCCCAAATGGCAACTTTACGCTCGACGGCGACGACGTTCGCGTGAGCGTCGACGTTCCTGATTTCGTCGCCGTTCTCGGTGGCACGGTGCGCGTGCCGACGTTAGATGGTGACGTGGAGATGACACTGCCGCCTGGAACGCGCGTCGGACGCTCGTTCAGGCTTCGGAACCGAGGCTGGCCGCGCAAGGACGGCACCAAGGGCGACCAGTTCGCCGTGGTGCGTGTGGTCACACCGAAAAACCCGTCCGAGGCGCAAGAGGAGCTTTACCGACAGTTAGAGGCGCTGAGCCGGGAGCCGGTCGGCGTAGGCGACTGAACTAGGTGGCTCAGCACAGCACAGTAACACTACAGTCAAAAGGTCGGTAGACGGGCCCCTAGGCGCGGCCACTTTCTCATTTGGCGCGTGGTAGGCTTTAATCATCCCTGAGCGGCGGTGCGCCGCTTTTTTCTTGAAAGGATCTGTATGAAAGGGCCTGTTGTGATTCACAAACGTTTTCCCGCCTTCTGGACGCTTCTGACGGTGCTCATCGTCTCCGGACTGATGATCGTCGCGGCGCAGACCACCGGCGGCGCTACGGGTGCTGCTGGGGCCGCGGCACCGGCTGCTGAGCCCGCCGACCCGAACGCCGTGGTTCTCAAGCTTGGTGACGAGACCTTTACTGCCGCCCAGTTCGAGCCGCGCTTTAACATCGCGCTCCGCACGCTCGCCGCGCAGCAGGGTGCGCCCCTAGACGCAGCTACCCTAGCGCAGTTCGGCACTCTCCGGCCCAACTTCTTAGACCAGTTTGCGACCCAACAGGTGCTCTTACAAGACGCCGAGAAGCGCGGCCTCAGCGTCCCTGAAGCCGAAGTTGACGCTCAGCTGGCGCAGGCCAAAGAGGGCGCGGGAGCCAACTTTCAGCAGGCGCTTGTACAAGCCGGGTACGAAAACGAGGCGGCGCTGCGCGACTTTATTCAAGAGTCGCTGACGTTGCAACGCGAGGTCGAGGCGCTTCAGGGCACCATTCAGGTAACCCCTCAGGCGGTTCGCGGATTCTACGACCAAAATCAAGAGCAGTTCCGGCAGCCCGAACAGGTCTGCGCGCGGCACATCTTGGTAGCGGACGAGGTTAAAGCGAACGACCTCTATGGGCGACTCCAGAACGGCGCTGACTTCGCTCAGGTGGCCCGCAACAACAGCACCGACCCTGGCAGTAAAGAAAACGGCGGCGACTTAGGCTGCCTCAACCAAGGTCAGACCGTCCCCGCTTTCGAGGAGGCCGCGTTCGGCGCTGAGGTCGGCGAGACGGTAGGGCCGGTTCAAAGCGAGTTCGGCTTCCACATCATCCGCGTTTATAAAAAGAACCCTGGCGCGGTCACACCCTTTGCCGAAGCGAGGGACCAAGTGCGGTCTCAGCTTGTCAACGAGCGGCTGGGTGCACGCATTGCCGAGCTGCGCGAGGCGTCCGGCATCGAGGTCTTTCCGGAGAACTTGCCGCAAACTGCGCCCGCTGCCCCGCCCGCGCAACCCGGCGCAGCGCCCGCCGCTCCAGCACCCGCTACACCCGAGGGTGAGGGTGAGTAGAAGGGTTAACCGTAGCGTCTAACAGTATAGGGGAGCCTTTCGGGGCTCCCTTTTTTACGGGGCGAGACGCTCACGTTGCCAGCCCTCGCCGCGCCGCGTGTAACGAAGGCGGTCGTGTAGGCGGCTGGGACGCCCCTGCCAGAACTCGATGACCTGCGGCGCGACCACAAAGCCGCCCCAAAAGTCAGGCAGCGGCACCTCATCCGGAAACTTCGCCTCGAACGCGGCCAAACGCGCCTCGAGCACGCCCCGGTTCTCGATAACCCGGCTTTGCGGCGATACCCATTCGCCAAGCTGCGAGCCGTGTGGGCGCGTCCGGTGGTACGCCTCCGATTCGGCGCGGGGAAGCCGCGACACCTCTCCCTCGACCCGCACCTGACGCTCCAGAGCCAACCAGTTAAAGACGAGCGCGGCCTTTGGGTTTGCCGCTAACTCCTGCGCCTTACGGCTTTCATAGTTGCTGTAGAAGATAAAGCCCCGTTCGTCGAGGCCTTTGAGCAAAACCGCTCGTGCCGACGGCTGCCCCGACGCAGCTACCGTCGCTAGGATCATGGCGTTGGGTTCGGGAACGTCGGGAGAGTCCTTAGCGACCTCCAGCCAGGCCCGGAACTGCTCCACCGGATTAGGGTTCAAGTCGGCTTCGTCCAAGCTGCTCTTGGCGTAGTTTTTTCTCATGTCGGCGAGGTCCATCTCCGCATCAAAGGCGCTTGGGGGGCAGCTGTCTGCCCCGTACATCACAAACAGCCGCTACCACTACTCTTTAGACTTATCTTCCTTGAGCTTAGCTTCTTTAGGCTTGGCGCTGGAGGAGGCGGACAATGGCTGACTATGACCGGGAACAAGATGGCGACTTGGGGGGCGACGAAACTCCCTATATGAGCGACGACGACGAGTTCGAGCGGGACGGTACTCACACCCTGCTAAGTGAAGATAACGACGCTCAGGCGCGGCGTGACGAGATCGCGCGCCAGCTAGAGGATTTGGTAGCGAGCGCGCTCGAGTGGTCCGAAATGAGCGACGACGAGGACGCGTTGCAGATTTATGAAGACCTAGCCGACCTGTACGAACGGGTGAGCGCGCCCCTAGAGGACACCGACGACGAGTTGGCGGAATAAGCGGCCTGTAATCCGAACCAACCGGTGCGTGCAGCCTAACGCGCTAGCTTTTTGGTGTGTCACCCCACTACGCAGGTCTTCTACAGGGCGCGCTAGGGTGGGGTTATGAACCGCCTTGCCTTTGAAACAAGCCCGTACCTGTTGCAACATGCCGACAACCCCGTTGACTGGTTTCCCTGGGGGGACGAGGCGTTCGCGGCGGCCAGAAGTCAAGATAAGCCCATCCTGCTGTCGGTCGGCTACTCAGCGTGTCACTGGTGTCATGTGATGGCGCACGAGTCGTTTGAGGACCCCGACATCGCCGCGCTGATGAACGAGCACTTCGTCTGTGTCAAGGTCGACCGCGAGGAGCGCCCGGACGTCGACGCAGTCTATATGAGCGCGGTGCAAGCCACCACCGGCGCGGGCGGCTGGCCGATGACGGTAGCCCTGACGCCCGCAGGGAAGCCGTTTTTCGGCGGTACCTACTACCCGCCGGAAGACCGGCTGGGGCACCCCGGCTTTCGGCGGGTGCTGACGAGTTTGGCCGACGCTTGGACTACACGTAGGGGAGAGGTCGATGAGGCCGCCGAAAGCCTGACCGGTCAGCTCGCCGCCGTGCAGCTGCCCGCCGGGGAGGGTGAGCTGGACGGCGACCTCTCCGCCCAAGCGCTCGCCACCCTTAGCGGAACCTTCGACGGGGCTCACGGTGGCTTCGGCGGCGCGCCCAAGTTCCCCCCCCACACGGGCCTCGAGTTTCTCCTCTTGCGTCCTGAGCCGAGAGCTTTGGAGATGACTACGTTTACCCTGGACAAGATGGCGCAGGGCGGCCTCTACGACCAGCTCGGCAGCGGCTTCGCCCGTTACAGCGTCGACGCGCGGTGGCTGGTCCCGCACTTTGAAAAGATGCTTTACGACAACGCGCAGCTCGTCAGCCGCTACGCCGAAGCCTACGCCCGCACGCACAAGCCGCTTTACAAGGGGATCGTTGAGGACACGCTGACGTTCGTGCAGCGCGAATTGGGGAGCCCAGAAGGCGGTTTTTACAGCGCCCTCGACGCCGATTCGGAGGGAGAAGAGGGCAAGTTTTACGTCTGGCGGGCGGACGAGTTGGACGAGCTTTTAGGTGACGACACCGAATTAGTCAAAGCGCACTTCGGGGTGACGCCCGCGGGCAACTTCGAGGGTCACAGCATCCTCCATGTAGCGCAACCCGTAGAGGCGTCCGCGGCGCAGTTCTCGCTTCCGCAAGCTGAAGTCGTTGAACGGCTCGAGCGGGCCAAAAAGGTGCTGTTTGAGGCGCGGCGACCACGCGTTCGGCCCGGCTTGGACGACAAAATCCTCTGCTCGTGGAACGGCCTCATGCTGGGCGCGCTGGCCGACGCGGGCCGGGTATTGGAGCGCGATGACCATCTGGACAGGGCGCGTGAGACGGCCCGGTTTATGCGGCGGGTGTTCTATCAGAACGGACGGCTCCGGCACACCTACAAGGCGGGGGAGGCCAAGGTCGAGGGGATGTTGGAGGACTACACGCTCTTCGGCCTGGGCCTCATGGCCCTCTACCGGGCGACGCTCGAGGGCGAATGGTTGCTCTTGGCCCTCGATCTGGCCGAGACGGTGGTGGCTGAGTTCCACGACCCCGAGGCGGGCGGCTTTTTTAGCACCGTAGCGGGCGGCGAGCTCATCGTCCGGCCTAAAGATGTGTTCGACTCGCCTATACCGTCGGGCAACGGGGCGGCGGCGCAGCTCTTGGCGACGCTTTCTCGCTACACCGACAACCGCGACTGGGAAGCGTTGGCACTCGCTACGCTGAGACCGCTGCAAGAGGCGATGCGGCGCTATCCGACCGGCTTTGCGTCGCTCCTGGTCGCCTCTGAAAGACTCTACGCACCGCCGCAGGAAGTCGCCATCTTCGGTGAGCGAGACGACCCCAAGACGCAAGCGCTGTTGGCGGTGCTGCGGTCGTCCGGGCTGCCCCATACCGCGCTGGCATTTATCGAGAAAGAGAACGATCCACTTTTGGCGCGGTTGCCCTTCATACAGGGCCGCGGCCCTGTAGGCGGCGAACCCACCGCCTACGTCTGTGAAGGGGGGGTATGCCGCCTGCCGGTGACGACGCCGGAGAGGTTGCGCGACCAACTCGCCTGATTTTTGCACCCACACGTGGACGGCCTTACAATAGCCGAGTGAACGATCTGGGGAAGCGTCGTTGAACCTGCTCGTCGGACCCGCGGGCTCGGGTAAGACGACGCGGCTCCTAGGGGTCGCCCTGGCCGCCGCCCGCGCCGGAAAACGCGTCTGGTGGGTTGGGTTGCCGAGTCAGCGTGCCTACGTCTACACCTGCGCGACGCACCAGGGCGCGGTGCTAGGGCTCGAGTTTCTTTCGTCACAGCAGGTCTATTACCGCCTGCTGGCCGCTGCCCTCAAACTCAAACCGCTCCTGGTCGGTACGGGCCGCATCGCGCTCGTCGGTGAGGCGCTTAAAATGCTTTCCGGCGAGCTGCCTGCCCCCGGTGAAGCGCGGCTTTTTACCCGCGCGGTCGCCGAGGCCAAACGGTTTGGGCTCGCGCCCCAACATCTGCCGGTAACGGACGGCGAAGGCGGGCGGCTCCGTGACGTTTTCCGTACCTACGAGCAGCTTAAAGGGGAACGCTGGGACTACGACGACTTCCGCCGCGAGGCGTTTCTTTTGGCCAGCCGCGATGGGGTCAAGCCCGAAGCCGACCTCGTCATCGTCGACGGCTTTCGGGAGGTGGGGCCGCTCGAGCAGGGTCTCTACGAGGCCCTGAGCCGTCAGACCGAGCTGTGGCTGTCGCTTCCCGAGACGCCGCCGGGACTTACCGCTACCGAAACGCTGGTCGACAGGAAAAGCAGCCGCACTGTGGTCTACCGCGCCGCCAACCCGGTCTCCGAAGCCCGCTGGGTGTTGCGGGCCCTTAAACGCGACCTGGCGGGGGGGGCCGACCCGCTCTCGCTGGCGGTCATCTTGCCCGAACGCGAGGTGCGCGCGTTCGCGGTCCTCGCCGACGAATACGGTGTGCCGCTGATGGACGAGACGCCTAGAGCGCTCACCGACGCTCCGGGCGGACGGCTTCTGTTAGACCTTTTAGAGCTTCCCGACTACCCAACGCCGTCGCGGCTGCTGGCGATTCCCGAGCTCGCGCCACTGGCGAACGTGGCGCTAAGGCGCAACTTAGCAGGACGCGAGGCGCTCTCTCTCCTGGCGCGCGAGGTCGGGCTCGCGCGGCCCTTATCGAACTGGCTGGGACGTCTCGAGACGCCCCAGGACGAGCTCGCGTGGGCGCGCGAACTCCTGGACAGCCTGCCTGAACTCACCAAACGCCCGCCTGAAAGGGGTTGGGAACGCCTTAAGGAGCACGCTTTAGAGCGCGCCAAAGAGGCTGCTCACATCGCCAAGGGCGCGCAGTTCAGGGCCTGGTGGGGCGCGCTCTTGCAGGAGACGGCGATCTTCGAGCAGCCCAAGGGAGGGGTTGCCCTGCTGACGCCGACGCTCGCGTCGGGACGGCGGTTTCGGCGGGCGTATCTGTTGCGGGCACTCGAAGGCGCGTACAGCGCGGGCGAGCACGAGGACTACTTCGTCCCCGAGGAGGCGCGGCGCGAGCCCAGCATGGTCTCTGAGCGCTTCGGTCTCCCCAAACGCTTTTTGGGTCGTGACGCGCTGCTTTTGGCCGAACTCCGGACCCGTGCCGACGAGGTGATCGTCACCTACCCCGAGGCCGACCAAGGGGGGCCGCGAGTACCGGAGCCCGCGCTCACCGGCGGCGCAGAGCCCCTCACCGAGCTGCCCGCAGGCAGCCTCTTGGAGGCGGGGAAGCGGACGCGCTTTGCCCTGACCCTGGCCCCGGTCGCGCGCGCTCAGGCGAACGTCAGACAGCTCGCCCGTTTTGAGCGCTGCGCCTTTCGTTTTTGGGCCGAACGTTTTACCGAGCGCGAGACGCTCCCGTGGCGTGAACTGACGCGAGAACTCAGGGCGCTAAAGCGACTTAACGGGGCGCGGCTCGAGACGCTCCGCACGGCCTTCCCGGACGCCGCCCCGTGGCTGAGCGAGGTGGAGGCCACTCTGCTGCCGCTGACGTTCGGCTACTCGCTCTCGGCTGACGAAGGCGGTCCCTACGCCTCTCTCGACGCTGTCGGACGCTCCGGGGACGAGTACCGTGTCTACACCTTTGTCGAACCCGAGGGGGTGGCGAGCACCGCTGACGCCAAAACCCTGGTCGAACAGACCGGACGGCTCCACGAGCTGTGGGCAGCAGCCGAGCTTCTGGCGCAGGGCGCGGCGTGCGTGCATCTCTACGTGTGGCCGGTCCTCGGCAGTCCGGTCGTGGTATATGAAGGCGGCGTCCGGGTAACAACCCGCACGATGCGCTCACGGCAAGCACAGGCGGCCCGCATTTACGCCCGCTTTATAACCGGCGACGCCTCGCCCAAACCGGGTTTCAGCTGCCGCGAGTGCGGGGTCTTCGACCTCTGCCGCGCTGGGACGCGATGAGTCTGACGGTCGCGCTCGTGACCGACGTTCATCATGGTTCGGACAGCAGGTACGTTAAGGGGACACTTGCCCTGCCGCTGCTCGAGAAGGTACTCGAGGAAATAGCGGGCCGAAGACCGGCTCTGCTCATCGATCTCGGTGACCGTGTCAACGACTCGGCCTTAGACACGGCTCGAGCGGCGCTTGCAGAGGTAGCCGATCTCTTCAGACAGGTGCAGGTGCCGAGTGTGCATCTTCTCGGCAACAATGATGTGACCGCGCGGGGTGAGCAAGAAGCCGTCCTCGGCGCGCCGCTGGGCAACCGAAGTTTGGCGCTGGGCGGCTGGCGGCTCGTCTTTTTAGATGCCTTTGACGGGAGTGTAGAGGGGGTGCTGACCCCCCGAACGCTCGAGTGGCTCGAGCGCACTCTAACTGCTGACGACCTGCCTGCTATCGTCTTCAGCCATCAGCCCCTAGACGGTAAGCCTCTTCCCGACAATCCGTTTTTCGGAGGCGACTCCTACCACCAGGCGCACCCGCGAGGTCACGAGAAAGCTCGCGCTATCATGCAGAGGTCGAAGAAGGTTGCGCTGGCACTCAGCGGGCACGCGCATTGGAATCACAGGGTCACGGTAGGTGGTGTCCATTACCTCACGTTGGCCGCACTTGTGCCTTACGCCCGAGAGGAAGATGAGGGTGGCTCGTACGGGCTGCTCACCCTGGACGATGATGCCCTTTTTGAGGTTTACCGCTGCGGTTCCCGGCAGCGCCGATCCCAAGTTGTTGTAAAGCGGCAGCGGAACCAAACGTGAAGGTTCGGGTCGCCTCCGCCGGAACGGGCAAGACGACCAGCTTGGTGCGGCGCTACTTGGAGCTTATCGTGGGCGGCGTGCCGCTTAGACGCATTGCCGGGGTAACGTTTACCAACGTCGCCGCTGCCGAACTGCGCCAACGCGTCGGGGTGGGGGTGCGTGGGGCGCTCACCGGCGGGTATCTCGACCTCAGCTTTACGGCCGAAGACGTCCCCAACCTCGAGGCCGCGCAGCGCGAACTCGGCGGCGCAACCCTGAGCACCATCCACGGGTTTATGGCGCAGGCACTGCGCCTGAGCGCGCCCCTTTTAGGCCTCGACGCGGACTTTCGGGTGCTCGGAGAGTGGGAGGCGGCGGCCATCTTCGAGGAGGAGTTAAAGACGCTTCTCTACCTCGCCGGGAGCCCGCAGCACGGTCTTTACCAGGTGGTACGAACCGTCGGCGCAGACGCCGAAGCTCTCTCCCTAAAACTTTTCAGGGAGCGCTCGCTTTCGGAGCGCTACAGCGCGGACGCCCAAAACCCTTCCGAAGGGGCCGTAGTAGCCCTGTTTGAGGCCGTTTACGCCCGCTACCGGGTGCGGCTTGGGGCAAAGCTGTTGGCTCCATCCGAGGTCGAGCGGCGCGCCCTCACCTTGATCCGGCACCCGGCGGCGCTCTCGAGACTGACCAGCCGCTACCGGGTGCTCTTAATCGACGAGTTTCAGGACGTGAACCCGCTTCAGGGGCTTTTCTTTCGGGCGCTCGAGGCGGGTGGCCTGGAGACCGAAGTCGTCGGCGACCCTAAGCAGTCAATCTACGGGTTTCGTCACGCGGACGTCGAGGTCTTTCGGCGGGCGCTCGCCTCCGGCGTGGTGCAGCCACCGCTGGCCGAGACGCGCCGTCACGCGGGCGTCGTCACCCGTTTTCTAAACCATCTGACCCGCGAGTTTGCGGAGCGTGGTTGGGGCTTTTCGGCCCTCGAGGCCCCCACCGTCAGGGGCGTCGGGGCGCAAGCCGAGAAGACGGGCCGCGTCGAGGTCCACTGGGTTACGGGCTCAAACCCGGTGGCCGAGCTGCGCACGTTCGAGGCGCAGGTGCTGGCCTCGCGGCTCGTGGCGCTTAGCGCCACCTACGCGCCCCACGAGATGGCGGTGCTCGCGCGCTCACACGCCGGTCTGGGTGTCGTCAATGCGGCGCTGCGTGAGGTCGGCCTGCCCTCGGTACTTCTGCAAGGGCGCGGCTACTTTGAACGGCTCGAGATACGCGACCTCTACCACGCGCTGAGCGTCGGCCTCGAGCCTGCCGGGTACAGCCTCGCGGTGTGGCTGCGGAGCCCGTTCGGGGGCCTGAGCCTCCCGGAGATCGACGAGGTGATGGGCGCGGAACGTCCGCTCGAGCGCCTCGAGCTGGCTTTCCCCGAAACCTTTTCACGTTTGCAGCGGCTGCGCGAGGCGGTCCGAACGCCGCCCCTGTCGGCCCTAAAATTTCTCATCCGCGAACCGTTTTTAGGGGGTAAACGCTATGTGGACTTTTTAGACTCGCGCGCGCGGGAAAACGTGGACGCCCTGCTCTTCACCTTTGCAAGCGGGCCGCCGCAGGAGGTCGGGGTGCTTTTAGATCGGCTCGCGCGCCTGAGCCGCCAGACCGATGCGGGCGACGTGCCGCAGCGCGGGAGCGGCGTCAAGCTCCTGACCGTTCACAGTGCCAAGGGACTCGAGTGGCCCGTGGTGGCGCTTTTCGACACGGGTCGGGCCGAACGGCCCCGAAGCGAGCCGCTCTACGTCGCGCCTGACGAGGGTCGGGTCGCGTTAAGAGGCAGCGCCGCCTACGATGCGTTGCAAGCGCAGCTTAGAGGGCGCGAGCAGGGCGAAAGTTACCGCCTTTTATATGTCGCGGCCTCGCGCGCGCGCGACGTCCTGCTGTTCTCGGGCAGCGTCAAGGACCATAAGCCCGAGGGTTGGGCCAGCGCCCTTACAACTGTGGGGTTCGGTCCCGACGCCAAACCCTACACCCGCCCCGATTTCGTACTTAAAAACTGGGCGGTACAGCCCCTACCACCTCCTCAGGAAGTGGAGTATGGCGGGGCAGGTCTCGCCACCGCCTCCTGGACGGGGCGCAGGTTCGCTCACGCCGAGCACCCGCCGGTGTCGTCGCCCTCGAGCTTAAAGCGTGACGACGCCCAGGAACCGCTGCCCATTACCGATCCGGACGAGGGCGAACGTCTGCCCGGACGAGGGCGCACCGTCGGGACGCTTGTGCACTACGCCATCTCGCAGAACTGGTCGGCGACCAACCCGGTTCATCTCCAGAACCTCCGCGCGCAGGAGGTGATGTTTCCTTTTAGTGAGGACGAGAAGAGCGACATCCTCACTGAAGTCGCTGAGCTGTTAAAAACTTACGAAGGGCTGCTGGGTCGGGAGCTGCCCGCCCTGGCCGCGCGCAGCGAAGATCACGCCGAGCTGCCGCTCGCGCTGCCGCACGGCGGCACCGTCTGGCAGGGCATCATCGACCGCTTTTACTGCGCGGACGGTGTTTGGATTTTGGAAGACTACAAGACCGACCACGTGGTCGTACCCGAGAACTACTATTTCCAACTCGCACTCTACTTGCGGACGCTTCAACAGGTCAGAGGGGTGACGCCCACCGTGCAGCTCGTCTACCTGCGTGCCAGGCGTATAGAGAAGGTGCCGACTGCGGTGCTAGAGCGCGCCTTCGGCGAGGTACTCGCCACTTAACGTGGCGACACCGCCACGTACCCACGCACCGCTTCGTTGGCGTAGTCCCCCGCGCCGTCGCTGACCTGCACCCGAAACACATAGGCGAATTCGTCCTCCGCTCCCGGCAATTCGCTGATGTTACGGGCATCTTCAGCGACGCGGACTCGGTAGAGGCAGCGCACCGCCGTCGGCAGCAGGCCCAGGTCACAGGTGCCCGTCGGCGCGTCTACCACCGAAAAGGGCGGCTGATCGGGGGAGAGTGTACCCGAAAGCCCCTCTGGGGCGCTGTTGACCAGATTGAGCGTGACGCCTGCGACACCGTCGGGGTCTCTGTAGGCGACCTCGGCGAAGAACTCGCCCCCCGGAGGAACCCGCACGACGCGCTCGTCTTGTAGGCCGGTGATACTCCCCGCCTCGTCGCTTATAAAAGGACCGTCCAGGCTCAGGCTCACCCCGAAACTGCCCTCAGGCTCGCCTGCGTCCGCCTCGGCCGCCCCGCCGCCCCCGCTGGGCGCGCCGCCACTTTCCGGAAGACCCGCTACCGTGACGCCCCGTACCTGAACAGCCTGCTCGCGTTGGTCACTGCCCTGCCGGTTCTGCGCGATGAGCGTATAGACACCCGAAAGCGTCGGCTCGACCTTGAGTGCGTTTCCGCTGAGGGTTGCTGTTCCGGCCTCCGAAACGACCCGGACGGAGCGCGTCTCGGCACCAGAGAGCCGCCAGCTTAAAAAGACCGGTTCACCGGAGCTGACAGTGGGGCTCGAGGCGGTGAACTGCTCGATGCGCGGGACCCCACGGGTGGCGGCGAGTGCGGGAAACCGCAGGTACCCCACCAAGGCTAGCGAGAGCGTAAACAGGAAAAAGCGAAACAGGCGCAGCTTCATAAAGCCTCCATCATGTAGACTTGAATTGTAGCCCCTAAACGCGCTATAGTAGTAAAGTTTTGCCCACAAGGGCGATTTAGAGCTTTAGATCTGGGGTGTACAAACATGAAGTACAACAAAGGCGCGATCTTACGCGCGATTGAGCAGCCTTTTCTCAAAACCGACTTGCCCGAGTTCGATACCGGTGACACCGTACGTGTTGACTACCGGGTGTCTGAGGGTAACCGGACCCGGGTTCAGGCCTTTGAGGGCGTCGTGATCGCTAGGCAAAACGGCAAGGAGGGCGCGCGCGCGACCTTTACCGTTCGCAAGATAAGTTTTGGCACGGGCGTCGAGCGCATCTTTCCACTCCATTCGCCGCTGATCGGTGGCCTGACGGTAGTGCGCCGTGGTCGTACCCGTCGCGCCAAGCTCTACTACCTGCGGGACCTACGCGGTAAGGCTGCCCGCCTTAAGACCGACGTAAGCCGTCAAGAGGTCGACCGCGCCGCCTTCCGGGCTGCGAAGAAGGACAAGGGGGCTAAACGGCAGGAGCCGGAGGGCTGAGTTGTGCGTGGGTGTCCCTCTAAGTTGACACCGCGTGGGAAGACCCTATATGCTGTGTAGGCTAGAGGCGCAGCGCCGATTCAGAGCGCTGCTACACGTGGGGCCGTGGCGCAGTTGGGAGCGCGTCTGAATGGCATTCAGAAGGTCAGGGGTTCGAATCCCCTCGGCTCCACCAACGTCCCGGGCGGTAACGTCCGGGATTCATCTGTTCGGTATACAAGTTTGTTTAGTGTATAAGCGCGTAAGGTATGTGGAGGAGAGCATGTTCGCAGTTGTGCAAAGTGGAGGCAAGCAGTACAACGTCGCTGAGGGCGATGTTCTGCGCCTGGAAAGCCTGAGCGCCAATCCTGGTGATACGGTTGCGCTCGACGTCATGATGGTAAGCGGCGATGAGGTCAAGGTCGGCGCACCGCTCGTCGAAGGGGCGAGCGTCAAGGCGGAGGTGCTCGGGCATGGGCGCGGCAAAAAAATCTATATTTACAAGTTTAAAGCGAAATCGAACTACCGCCGCAAGACGGGTCACCGCCAGGGCTACACGGAAGTTCGCATCACCGAAGTTGCTGGCTAGCGGCCAGCTAGGAGGATGAGATGGCACATAAGAAGGGCGTAGGTAGCTCTAAAAACGGGCGCGACAGCCAGTCAAAGCGCCTCGGCGTCAAGCGTTTTGAAGGTCAGACGGTACCGGCGGGGAACATCCTGGTACGGCAGCGTGGCAGCAAGTTCAAACCCGGTCTCAACGTCGGCCAGGGCCGCGACTTCACCCTGTTCGCGCTCCGCGACGGGGTCGTTAAATTTCACAACCGTGGTGCTAAGGGTCGCTTTATCAGCATCGAGACGCCTGTACAACAAGAGGCTATTCCGGCGGACTAAATGCCTCCTATGTGGAACCTTTGGCGCGGGCAGCACGCTCGCGCTTTTTTGCTGATTGAGGAATTATGGCGCTAAGAGACACGCTGGAAATTACCGTGCAGGGGGGCAAGGGGGGCGACGGCGGGATGTCGTTTCTACGCCTGAAGTATGTACCCAAAGGGGGTCCGGACGGGGGGCACGGCGGTGACGGTGGCAGCGTCTGGCTCGAGACCGTCGACGACGTAGCGTCGCTAGAGCGCTTGGTGAGTCGGCGGCAGTACAAGGCGGAGACCGGCGCTCAGGGTGAAGGCCGCAACAAGGCGGGTCGGCGGGGCGAAGACCTAGTCCTGACAGTACCTTCGGGAACGCTTGTTGTAGACGCCGACACGGGGGAACGCTTGGCCGACCTGCTGAGAGTTGGCGAGCGGGCACTTGTAGCCCCCGGCGGCTCGGGCGGACGCGGCAACGCGTCGTTCGCGTCGTCGCAGCGGCGGACGCCCCGTTTCGCTGAGTTCGGCACGCCGGGAGTCCGGCGGCGGCTCAGGCTCGAGCTTCGCGTCATCGCCGACGTGGGTCTGGTCGGCTACCCGAACGCGGGCAAGTCGAGCCTGCTGGCCGCACTGTCGAACGCCAAACCGCAGATTGCCGCCTATCCGTTTACCACGCTTAGCCCGAACCTGGGCATCGTCGAACGGGATTTGGCGCGGTTTACGCTGGCCGATATACCAGGCATCATCGAAGGGGCAAGCGAGGGCAAGGGGTTAGGGCTCGAGTTCCTCCGCCACATCTCGCGCACACGGCTCTTGATCTACGTTTTGGACATCGCCGAAGCCCCGGCGAGTAACCTGGACGCGCTTCAGCACGAACTCCGCGCCTACGACCCGAGCCTGTTGGAGCTGCCTGCGCTGGTCGCGCTTAACAAATGCGACGTCGCCGACGAAACCGACGTTGAGGAGGCGACCTCCGACCTGACCCGCTTCGGTCTGCCGGTGCTCGCAGTCTCGGCGCAAGAACGCAGCGGTTTGGATAGTCTTAAAGACGCGCTGTTTGAACTTCTTCCGTCTCGCCCCGCGCTCGAGCCGCTCGGCGTATCGCCGACGCACGTCGTGGTCGAGCCGGTGGTGGTGAGGGCACTTCCCGAAGGCGGCTGGGAGGTTTCTGGCTCTGAAATTACAGCGGTCGTTTCCCGTTTCGACGCGCGCAACCGTGAGGCCGTCGCGTACTTGCAGCATCACTTCGCCAGTTTGGGTGTATACAAGCTCCTTAAACGCGCGGGCGCGCAGGCAGGTGACGACGTGGTTATCGGCGACGCGGTGTTCGAGTACTTCGACGACGACAAGGGGGTGGCGGGTCCGGACCCTCAAGACGCTCCCCAGGATGACGCAGCCCAAACCCTCTGGGACGGTGCGGCAGAAGGCGGGCTTGACACGCCCGAAAAGAGCAGTTAGTGCGCCTCGGTCTCCACAGATGCGCTTAGGTCTTTTCGGCGGTCGTTTCGACCCCCCCCATCTAGGACATCTGTTGGCGGCCCAGAGCGCGTTTGAAGCGCTAGCGCTCGACGAGCTGTGGTTTATCCCGGCAAAGACGCCGCCGCACAAACCGGCCCTAGCGAGCGCCGACGCGCGCGTGCAGATGCTGCTGCTGGCGACGCTTTCCAACCCGGCATTTGAGGTGAGTCGGCTCGAGCTGCTCCGAGACGGTCCTTCGTACACCTTCGACACGGTGATGGAAACCAAAAAGCTGCGCCCGGACGCCACACTTTTTTTTATCATCGGCGTCGACGCTTATGCCGACGTCGCCTCTTGGCACCGCGCTCACGAGCTCGTTAGGGCAGTAGACATGGTAGCGGTGGCCCGTCCGGGGTATACTCTAGGTAATTTGGAGCCCGCGTTTCGGCGGGTTCAGACCCTCGAGACGCGGCTGTGCGACGTTTCCAGCACTGAGATCCGCAGTCGCTTAAACCGCCGCGAGAGTGTACGCTACCTCCTACCGGAGCTTGTGGAGACCTACCTTGACCGAACCTCTCTTTACCGTCAATAGCCCCTGCACCCGTCCGAGCATCGCGCCCTACTGTGCCCGCGTCAAAGAAAGGGTATCCGCGAGGCGTTTTGAACACATCGTCCGGGTCGCTATCCTGACCGAGACCATCGCCCAAGCAAACCGCTTTAGCGAGAGCGAGGTGCGCGCCGCAAGTCTGGCCGCGACGCTTCACGACGTCGCCCGCGACATGAGCGCCGCTGAACTCTTCGAGCTTGCGCCGCCGGAAACGGACCTGGAGCGGCAGCACCCGATGTCCGTACACGGCCGGGCCGGACGGCGCGTCGTCGAAAGCTGGGGCGTGACCGACGAACGCGTCTTAGACGCCGTCGAAGGACACGTGTTCGGCGTTTCGCACGACAACCGCATAGGCATGGCGGTCTATATCGCCGACGTTTCGGAGCCCGGGCGCGGCGTTAACGAAGACATTCGCGCGCTGGCTATGAAAAACCTTTTTTGGGCGTATCAACGGGCGGTCGACAGCAAGGTGCACTACCTGCGCTCGAAAGGTAAAGCGGTCCATCCCGACACCCTCAAGGTCTATCGGGAGATCTGCGGGCACTGACTTTGGGTACAAGCACCAGTTTAGGTCTAGGGCGTGTAAGACGGTGGGCTCGCCTGACGGCGATTTTAGGGATTCTGCTGGCACTTTTAGGACTCGTGGGCTTCTGGAGGTCGCGCGAAGGGCAGCGCACGGTGCTGAGCAGCGAGCAGCAAGAACTCGTCAACCCCGCGGGCGACTTTCAGGTGAGTTTCGTGCTAGCTGGTCGTGACTACGATTACGACGAGTGGGCGGGACCGCTGGTTGAGCGGGACGGTAGAGCGGTTCGCAGCTACGTTACTGAAGCGAAACTCGGTAACCGCACCGACACGATCATGTTTGTCAACATCGTCGGCAACCGGGTGTTTATGGTGTCGCTTCCCAGGGATATAGTTCTAGACGTCCCGCGAGACACCGGCATCAAAGCGCGCCGCATCGGTCTTAACGAGGTTTACGACAAACCCGCTTTTTACGGTAGCCCGAACCGCGCCGACAACCTGCGGCGGGCGGTCAGCGACCTTTTAGACCTGCCTATCGACTTCTACGCCGTCATCAACATAGATATCTTCGAGAAGCTCGTTGACGACATTGGGGGGGTGGAGCTTACCGTCCCTCAGCGGATGGAGTACAGCGACCAGGCGGCAGGCTTAGAGATCGACCTGTACCCCGGCTTCCAGCATCTGAACGGAGAGCAAGCAGCGGGCTTCGTCCGCTACCGCGAGCTGCTACGCGGCGACATCGACCGCATCGACAACGTTAAGACGCTCGCCTCCGCCATGCTGAGTCGCCTGAAAACGTTAAACGTGCGGGCTATCGGGACAGTTCCTGCACTTGTTAAAACGTATTTCGACGAAGTTGACACCAACATCAGCCTCGCGCTCGCCTCTCAGTTGGCGCTGAAACTTGGCGACTTAGAGCTCGAGGCCGTCACCCTGCCGACGCGGGACGTAGCGGGTAGTAAACGGTTTGTCCGAACCGTACCCACAGAGGTCGAGGGATTTCTGGCCGGGCTCTTTGGTGGTGAGGCGCGCCCCCTGACGGAGACGCCCGCTGCTACCGTGATGCTGAGTAACCGCAGCGGTCTCCCAGGGCTCGGAGGGGGCGTGAAAGCGCAGCTTGTCGAGATGGGTGTCCCGGCGGCGCGTATCCGCGTCCGTCAGGGCGGCGACGACCCGGTGACACGGGTTGTCACAACCCATGCGGGGCTGGCGGCGGCTCCCTACTACGCCGATATGTTCGGCGTAGGCTGGCAGCAGGTCGACCGCCTAGCCCTAGCTGAAGACATAGAAATCATTCTCGGCGGGGACGCGCGGCGTTTTTACAGCCTCGCGCAGCTCGCCCAAGGAGGCCCTCCATAACCGCATTACCTAACCCAACCGAGATTCCCGCAGAGGTGCAACTCATCGTCGACGCGCTCGACGACCGCCGCGCCGTCAACATCGCCGTCTTAGACCTGAAAAGTGCTTCGGAAACGCTCGACTACTTTATCGTCGCTACGGGCGAATCGAGCGTGCAGCTCCGCGCCATGGAGGAGCGGGTCCGCGAACGCCTCAAGGAGGCCGGGGTCAGCCCCAAAGGTGTCGAAGGCCCGTCGACGCGCTGGATTTTGCTCGACTACGGCTTTATCGTCGTACACGTGATGAGCCCCGAGGCGCGCGATTTTTACGACCTTGAAGGGCTCTGGGCCGACGCTGAGCGTGTAGAGGTCACCCCGACGCCGCTTCCGAGCTAGTGCGGCACTGGGCTGAAGCCGAGGCTAAGAACTACCTGCTGGCGCACGGTTACCGCATCCTGGCGGAGAACTACACCGTGCGCGGCGCTGAAATCGACCTGGTCGCCGAGAAAGATGGCGTGATCGTCATCGCCGAGGTTAAGCAGCGGCGCGGTGAGCGCTACGGGACGCCCGCCGAGATGATTTCCGAGGGGAAGTTGACCCGGCTCCGCGAGGCGGCGCTACACTACGTCTCTGCCCACTTCGGCCGCGACGACCTGCCGCTGCGTTTTGACGCGGTGTTGGTGTCGGGCGACCGGGCCGATTACCGGCTCGAGCATCTCGAAGGCGTCGGCTGATGCTCAGACGCTTGGCGGTCATCGACCTAGGCTCGAACACCGCGCGGTTGGTGCTGCTCGGCTACGAACCGGGTAGGCGCTATGGGCTTCTGGATGAACTGCGGCAGGTCGTGCGGTTGTCCGAAGGCATGACCGAAGCGGGGGGCGGTCTCATCCGCGCCGACGCCTTCGAGCGGGGGTTGCAAGCGATGACGACCTTTCGCGCCTACTGCGACGCCGCCAAAGTCGACCACCTCCGCGCGACCGCGACGAGCGCCGTGCGTGACGCCGCCAACGGCGCGGCGTTTCTAGGGGCCGTTAAGGAGCGTACCAGGTTAAAACTCCGTATCCTCTCGGGCGAGGAAGAGGCGACCTATGGGGCGCTGGCCGTCGTCAACAGCAGCGTGCTGGAGGACGGCTTCGTGCTCGACATCGGCGGCGGCAGCGCGCAGCTGAGCCGGGTCGAGGGGCGGCGGGTCGTGTCCGGAAAATCGTGGCCGCTCGGAGCCGTGCGGATGACCGAACGCTTTTTCTCCGACCCGCCCAAGAAAAAGGAGGTCAGGGCGCTCGTCAAACACGTCGCTAAGAGCCTTGAAGGCGCTCCGGCAGGCTTTGGTACTGCCCTGCCGCTTTACGGGCTGGGCGGGACGATTCGCAATCTGGCGAAGATGCAGTTGGTCCGCGAGGGGTATCCGCTCGACATCGTGCACGGCTACAGCTTTGTGGAGGCTGACCTCGCCGAAATCACCGAAGGGCTGCTCGAAAGGCCAGCGGCGGCGCGCCGCGCATTACCGGGGCTTAACGCCGACCGTGCCGACATCATCGCGGCGGGGGCAGTGGTCGCGCTGGAGGTCTTGCGGCGCTCAGGAGCCGGGAATCTTACTATCAGCGGGCAAGGACTCCGTGAAGGCCTCCTCTACCCGCATCTAATCCCCGAGGAGCCGCACCTCATAGGGGATGTGCGCGCGTTTAGCGTAGAAAACCACGAGCGTCACTACTACGACCATCCGGCCCACAACGCCCATGTGGCGAAGTTGGCGCTGGCGCTTTTCGACCAACTTTCGGCCTTACACGGCTACGGTGACGCCGAACGCGAGCTTTTAGGGGCCGCCGCGCGGCTTCACGACATCGGCATGGCAGTAAATTACTTCGACCATCACAAGCACGGCTTCTACCTGCTGATGAGCGGAGCGCTCCCCGGCTTTACGCACCGTGAGCAGGCGCTTATCGCCCTGCTGGTGCGCTATCACCGCAAAGGGACACCGACGGATGAGGGTCTGGGCGCGGTTCTAGAAGAGGGCGATATGGCGCGCGTACAGAAGCTGGGAGCGCTGCTAAGGCTGGCCGAATACCTCGAACGCTCCAAGGCGCAGCGTGTGACCGGTCTGCGCTGCCACGTCGGCGGCGCGTATGTACAGCTTCAACTGCTCGGTCAAGATACTGAGGTTGAACGGCGCGAGGCGGAGGGGCGCAAGGGGCTTTTCGAGACGGCTTACGGGGTGACGCTCGAGCTGATGTCGGTCGGAAGCGGATAGGCCCGGTAGGTGCCGTTTTGTTCGAGACGCTAAAAGGTGCCGTCGGCGCGGGGTGAAAGGGCGACAACTTTAGCCACCGCGTTCAGGTTGAGCGGGCCGTACAGATGCGGGTACGGCTCGGGCGTGCCAAAGGCTTTATACCGGAGTGTGGCGTGAAGCTTTTCGGGCGAGACGCGGAGCAATACGAGATTGTGGTGACTGTGAAAGAGAAAGTTGGCAACCTCGACAACCTGTGCGGGTGTAGAGAGGTAGATAAACCCGTCCCTTTTCAAATCAGCTCTGTAACTGCCTAGCTGCTACGCCTCCACCGACGCCTCACGCGTCGTGATATGTAAACTATGCTCCGGCACGTATACTAAAGCTGTGCGGGTCAAGATTTGTGGAGTTACCCGAGTCGAGGACGCGCTGGCCGCGGAAGCCGCCGGTGCCGACGCGCTCGGCTTTATCTTCGCGCCCTCTAAACGCCGGGTCACGCTGGCTCAGGCCGAGGTGATAAGCGCGGCGTTGGGACCATTTGTCGCTAGGGTCGGTGTTTTTGTCGATGCGCCGCTGAGCGCCGTGCGGGAGACCGTGCGGGCACTGCGGCTGAGCGCCGTACAGCTGCACGGTCACGAAGACGCGGCCTACGCGTCAGCCTTGCGCTCACACGTTAGGGTCATCCGGGCCGTTCCCTTTACCCCGAACCTTACCGCCGAGTTTATACAAACTTTTCCAGCGGACGCGGTTTTGCTCGACGGGCTGCGCCCCGGCGGCGGCGAGGCGTTTTCGTGGGCAGACGCGGGTGCCCTTAGCGGTTTACCGAACCTCATCCTGGCGGGCGGTTTAACCCCAGCTACGGTTGCCGCAGGTATTGCAATTCTGAACCCGTACGGTGTAGACGTTGCCTCGGGCGTCGAATCAAGTCCGGGTGTCAAGGACCCGGGAAAGATACAAGATTTTGTACGTGCTGCCAAAACCCCAGCAAGCCTTTAAGGTTATCCACAGTTTGGCAGCAGGTTGTGGATAACCCCTTTTCAGCGCGCTGGACGCGCAAAATGTAAAAAATATAAGAGTTTTTCCGTCCTGCACGACATTTGCGCACCTTCACAGGTAATCCGAGTGGCTACCAAATACATCACTGTTTTGTCAAGCACGTAAGTTATCCACAGCTTTACCCGAAGTTATCCACAGGTTATCCACAGTTTGGGAGTCGGGTTTGCACTGTATATACAGTT
>CADCWP010000152.1:289-4788 GCA_902806425.1 uncultured Truepera sp. | reverse complement strand
GGGCCGGTGTAGACACCGAAGTGCAGGTGGGGCGGCGTCGCAGAAGCGTTGCCGGTGTTGCCTACATAGCCCAGCAGCGTCTCCGGGATGACGTACTGCCCTTCCTCCAACCCCTCGGCAAAGCCTGACAGATGCGCGTAGTAGTAGCGCACACCCGCCCCGCCCACAACCGTCACGACGTTACCACCGTAAGGATTGGTACCGATGCGGTAGACGTAACCGGGTGTTGCCGAGTAGACGGGCGTCCCCTCGGACGCGAAGATGTCGGTCCCTTCATGGCTGCGGCCTTCGCTCCTCGCCGCGCCCCAGGTGTCGGACACCTGACTCAGGGTGACGCCTTCAACGGGCATTAGCAGCTCACCGTCGCGCTCCAGGGGTACCGCCGCGAAGAACTCCGGCAAGACGTCGTTGTAGGCGCGTCTGCGGGCGTACTCCTCGTCCCACACGCGGCCCTCGCGGGGTGGTTCGTCGGGCTCGTCGTAGTCCGATACGGTGCAGGCGACCCGCAAAATCTCCTCGGCTTGGGGGTTTTGTCCCCGGTCGCCGAGCCGCGGG
Organism: uncultured Truepera sp.; assembly: GCA_902806425.1. GTDB lineage: Bacteria > Deinococcota > Deinococci > Deinococcales > Trueperaceae > Truepera. Next base: position 4,233 of record CADCWP010000152.1, on the reverse strand, counting down.
GGCTGCTGGGCTAGGGCTACAGTAACGGCGAGCAGAAGCAGGAGGATAAAGTATTTCATAAGGGTAACGGTAACGCATTCTCGTGTGAACTATAGAAGAGCACAGAAGCCGACCCAGTGTGCTGCACCCGGTATGCTTCCTGTGGTGACGCAGCTACGGTTTCTGGGAACCTCCGACTCGCAAGGCGTCCCGCGCTGGTGGTGTTCGTGCGGCGTCTGCACGGAGGCGAAAACGTCGAGAAAAAACGCCCGCACCCGTCCGGCGGCCGTCATCGAAGGGGACGCGCGTATCCTCATCGACGCGCCGCCCGAACTGCGGCTGCAATGTGCCCGTGAGGGGCTGACGGGTTTCGACGCCGCGCTTATCACCCACGCCCACAACGACCACATCTTAGGACTGGGTGATGTGGCCGATTGGGGACGCTGGACGCGTGCGCGCTGCCCCATCTACGCGCCAGACGAGGTGCTGCCGCAGCTTAGAGTACGCTTTCCTTACCTGACCGTAGAGAACTACCAGGCCCGGACACCGTTTTTGAGCGTGGAGGCCTCCGCACGCACCTTCGCGGGCTACACCGTCAAAGCTGTTCGCGTACCGCACGGCTTCAACGGCGTCTCAAACGCGTTCCTTTTCGAGCGGGGCGGAAAGCGTTGGGGTTACATGCCCGACTGTCTAGGACTGAGTGATTTGGAACCGTGGCGCGGGCTCGAGCTGCTCGTTTTGGGTGCGAGCTTTTACCACGAGACCGCTCCCCTCGAGGGACGCAGCGTCTACGACGTGCAGGAAGCCGCCGCGCTGGTCGCCGAACTGAAACCCGAAACTACCATCCTCACCCACCTCGGGCACGGCGTCGATGTCCGCAGGCCCGCCCCGGTGGGTCTGCGCTACGCCCACGACGGTCTGGTCGTCCCGCTGCCATGAAGATGTACAGGTGAAGGCGCTCGTTCTGGCCGGAAGCGACATTGTGGTGACGGACATGCTCGAGTCGCTGTGCCGCGTCGCCGACTTTGTCGTCGCCGCCGACTCCGGGGTGCGGCACGCGGCTGCGCTCGGCGTCGTACCCGACCTGATCGTCGGCGATTTCGATTCAGCTCGGGAAGCCGACCTGGAGCTCTATCCGGAGGTGCCGCACCGCGCGCACCCGCCCCGAAAAGACGCGCTCGACCTCGAGCTTGCCCTCACCGAAGCGACGGCACGGGGCGCGGCCGAACTGCTCATCGTCGGGGCGCTCGGCGGACGCCTCGACCAGACCTTGGCCGCGCTCCTTATCGCCGCACGCTACCGAGAAACCCACAGGGTGACGCTGCATTCGGGCGATGCAGCCGCGTATCCGCTAAAGGCCGGTGAGGTGCTAAGCCTCGAGCTTGCCCCCGGACAAACCTTCAGCGTCCTCAGCCTCGCCCCCGTCTCAACGATCAGCTTGGGCAGCGCGAGCTATCCTTTGGCGCGGGCCGAACTCCCTTTCGGCGTCGGCCTCGGCGTCTCAAACGAGGTGCTGACGTCTCCCCTGAGCGTGACGCTGCACGGCGGCTCGGCGCTGCTGCTCGTAGACTTCACGGGCTTCACGTAAGGGTCGACGCACGCTTCACCACCTTTTGCCCGTAGACTGAATGCGATGATCCATTTCACCCAGATTGCCCAAGAACGCGTCCTCCGGTTTCTCGAGCTGCAAAGCGGCCAAGGCGTCACCGCGCTGCGCGTAGCCGGAACTAAAAGTGAGCAGAAGCTGTGGCTCGTCAAAGCCGATGACCGCCGGGACGAAGACTACGTCTTGACGGAGGACGGTTTCGAGGTCTTTTTAGACCCCATGAGCGCCAAGCAGTTGGACGGCGCGACGGTCGACTTTATCGAGGATGTGATGCAAAGCGGCTTCCGGGTCTTTTGGCCGAGCCCCAAGTGGGACGACCCCATCGCGCAACGCGTGCAGGAGACCCTCGACAAGCAGGTCAACCCCGGTGTAGCGAGTCACGGTGGACACGTGGCGCTCACCAAGGTCGAGGGTGACGCCGCCTACGTGCGTCTCGGCGGCGGCTGTCAGGGCTGCGGCGCGGCGGACGTAACGCTTCGGCAGGGCATCGAGGAGGCCATCACGCGCGCGGTACCCGAGATCAGGCGCGTTTTAGACGCGACCGACCACGCCGCCGGGACGAACCCGTACTACGCTCCGTCGGAGACCGGCCACTCTCCCCTGGCCCAAGACTAGCGCGTGCAGCACATTACTCTAGCCGGGACGGGCTCGTTCGTCCCGGAAGGCAAGCTGACGAACGCCGATCTCGAGGCTATGGTCGACACGTCCGACGAATGGATCATGACGCGCACCGGCATTTCGGAACGGCGTATCGCCAGCCCCGAGCAAGCGACCTCCGACCTAGCTTATGAGGCGGCGACGGCGGCGCTTGCCGACGCCGGTTTAGCCGCCGACGCCTTGGGCCTCATCGTCGTCGGCACCTCGACGCCCGACCACATCTTCCCGTCGGTCGCGTGCAAGCTGCAAGCGCGGCTCGGTTGCGGCCCGACCACCGCCTTCGACGTCAACGCGGCCTGTACGGGGTTTTTAAGCGCTTTACAGGTTGCCGAGCAGTTTCTGCGGACGGGCGCGGCCGAGCACGCGCTGGTCGTCGGCGCGGACACGATGTCGCGTATCATCGACTATAGGGATCGCGGCACCTGCATCTTGTTCGGCGACGGGGCAGGCGCGTTCGTGCTCTCACGTAGCGACACACCGGGGCTTTTCGCCTCGCGCACCTACAGCGACGGCGCGCACTACGACAAGCTTTACGTCTGCGGCGGCGGCTCCCGCGCGCCGAGTGAAGGCCATGTGCCGCACATCAAGATGAACGGGCGCGCGATCTTTCAGCTCGCCGTGCGGGCGATGGTCTCGGCTACCGAGGACGTGTTAAAAGCGAGCGGCCTCACCCTGGCCGACGTGGACTATCTGGTGCCTCATCAGGCCAATAAACGCATCTTGAGCGCCGTTGCCGACGCGCTCGGCGTCCCCTTCGAGCGGGTGATCAACACCATCCGCGAGTACGGCAACAACTCGGCGGCGTCAGTACCCTTGGCGTTCGATCTGGCGGTTAAAGACGGACGCATTCAGCGCGGCGACACGGTGGCCCTGAGCGCGTTCGGCGGCGGTTTGGCGTGGGGGGCAGCGCTCCTGACTTACTAATTCACGCTAGCCGACTCTACTGTTTGGCAGGGGCCATCGCTAGACGCAGGATGTACTCCTGCTCCCCTTCCTTTTCCTTTGGCCGGTACCGCATTAGTATCGTCGCAACCTCCATTTGCAGCGCCTTGGCGTCCTCATGCTCGAGTCTGATGTTTCCCCAGGTATCCCATACAGCAGGAGCGTTTGGCTCGAGGAGCTGATCGAAAAAGCGATTTGGCCGGTCGTCCTCCGGGTCGGGGACGATGTTATGCGTGATGTTGCCCTCAGCGTTGCGGAAAACATGAATACCTAACGTTTGATGCTCGCTGGAGGCAGCCAACCATGCCCGACCTATGCTCTCGTTTAGTCTCTTCTGCAATTGACTAAATGCATGGGGCGACAATGATACTTGCGTCGTGAGCGAGGTGGCCCGAAAAGGCACGAAGAAGCCGTCGGCCACGCTGCGGTAGTGGCGGATAGGGCGACCTTGGCGAGGCTCCGCTCGAACCTCCTTAATTAAGCCGAGGCGAATGAACTGCCTTACCCGGTAGAGCATGGAACTCGTATCGACCTCGAGTTCTGTCGCCACCTTGCTGACGGTCCCCTCCCGACCAACAAACGGCAGGAGAAAGCGCCGGCCGCCGGGTCGATCACGATTCTGGCGGCTTCTGGTTCCTCCACCCTTAACCACTTTCTACGTGGAGACGCCTGTTTCATTCCAAGTAACCTACCCCTAACACTGTAAGCATGACGAACCTAAAGACGCCTTCAGGGACACAGCGATGAGAAGCGTTTTACG
>CADCWP010000152.1:0-279 GCA_902806425.1 uncultured Truepera sp. | reverse complement strand
TGACCGGGGACTACATGCTCTTCGTCGCTCTGCCGATCTACATCTATCAGATGACTGATTCAACTTTAGCGACGAGTTTAATGTTTATGGCAGGAGCCGCGCCCCGCGTCCTACTGGGTTCGGTCGCAGGCGTCTTCGTAGATCGTTGGCCGCGCCAACGGACGATGGTCGCTTGCAGTTTGCTGTTGGCGTTGGGGAGTACGCCTCTACTGCTTGTCGCGCTAGGCGGCCCTATCTGGCTCGTATACGTTGTGGCGATCTTTCAGTCATCCGTAAACC
>CADCWP010000151.1 GCA_902806425.1 uncultured Truepera sp. | reverse complement strand
CCCCGGCGCTGCTACGACTCCGTCGCTCAGCTCAAGCAGGCGCTGCTCGAAGCCCTCAGTCTACTCGGCGCGATTCGCGTCAACTTAAGCGTTGGACAAGCTTAGCGACCAAGCGGAGCACCCCTATGTAGGGCTGTGGGTTACGGCTGACCACAGGGTCCGGCACGAGCTGCTTCCTAACGGGCGCTACGTCGAGGCGCGCGGAGGGCGTGAAAACGCCTACCTCGGGCGTTACGAGGTGACGGGCAACCACATCGAGTACTGGGATGACACTGGTTTCACCGCTGACGGCGACTTTCGGGACGGTGTGCTCTATCACGGGGGCATGGTGCTGACCCGCCAGTAGGGACCGACCGCACAACAGCCTGAAAAGGAGAAAGATTATGGAGCAACGCCAAGCCACGCCTCCATCCCTTACGGAAGACACCGCCACGACGCAGAGGAACATGACCATGACGACGCAACAACAAAACGATGATCGCACGGTTGCAGAGCTAGCGAGGGCGTGGATCTTGAGCTGGGATAAAGCCACGAGCGACGAGACTTTCGTGTTTGAGGACAAGTTCGGCGACTTCTACGACTGGGAGGCTCAGGACGTCATGCTCTACGACGACGCCGACCCCGAGCACCAACTCTTCCGGCGCGTCGCCGACTACCAAGCTGCGTTTGAACCGACCTTCAACCAGTTGAAAAGGGCTGAACACTGGCTCGCCCTGGAGCCAGAAGTCGTACACTCCAGCGACCTTGCCAGCTCTTACCTCATCTTCCTAGCCCGGTTGACCACAGCCGACGACACCTTGGTCTGCCTCCGGTGCCGCACCGGCATGATTTGGCGTCGGACCAGTAACGGATGGCGGATTGTTCGTGATCACACCTCGTCGGTCGCCCTCACACCCGAGGAGATGGAGGCGGCCGTCGTTGCCACTGGAGCCTGACCCCCGACCTTTCGCAAAGGTTACTAAGTGGAGCTTCGTGCGGAGTTCTACAACTTTGCACCCCAGTTTGGACGCTCTGGACATCGCGATGAATCGAGACCAGCACAACACCATGATCCAAACCGACGAAGGTTTAGGCTCAGCAGCCGACCCGTTATCGGTTACAGGTAGAAACCTAAAAAACCCATCATCCTGAAAAGGAGCATTAGATGACCCAGACCCTTCACACCCCTGAGTTGACCGAAGAGCAGATCGCGAAGACACTGCAAACCATGGCCGACGGCTTCGTCCAGTAGACCAGGGCTCCGATCTACCACCGCCCCGACGAGGCTGGCCTCGATTACGAGGACGTGACGTTCCCCTCCGAAGACGGCGTCCCGCTCGCCGGGTGGTACATTCCAGCCGAGGGCTCGGACAAGCTTCTCATCTGCAACCACCCCCGGTAGCTCACACGGTCCGGCCTGCCGTCCCACCTCGAGCCTTGGAAGCAGTTCGCCGGGGCGACGGGCAACGACTTCGAGGTCAACTTCGTCCCCGACTACAAAATCTTGCACGACACCGGGTACAACGTGCTGACCTACGACCTGCGCAACTTCGGGCAGAGCGGCGCGGCCAACGGCGGCGTCTTCTCGGTCGGCAACTTCGAGTCGTGGGACGTCGTGGGCTCGCTCGACTACGTCCGCAGCCGCACGGATACAAAGGGCATGACTATCGGGCTGTTCAGCCGCTGCGTCGGCAGCAACGCGACGATGTTCGCGATGACCCGTCGCCCGGACGTGTTCGAGGGTGTGCGCTGCATGGTGTCACCGCAACCGTGGACTTGTCAGCGTCATTGCCTACAGACGTCGTCGCTCTGCTTGTGCTTGATGGTGCTTCCTGGCACCGCTCGCCGAAGCTGGCGATACCCGGTAATCTCCGGCTTGTTTTCCTGCCGCCTTACACTCCTGAACTCAACTCGGCTGGGCATCTCGTCTTGGACAAAACGGCACCTCCCAGGCCTGTCCGCTGGCCGCTGCTGCGGGAAGTCACCGCTAACCAGAGTTTCAGGGACATAAACGCGCTCGAGTCCCGCCTGGCTGAGTGCTGCATCTGGCTCACCGACCACTCCGAACGAGTTGCCAGCTCGACCAGCTTTCACGGCTATAGCTGTGGCACCAGAGGCTCACCGAGTTTGGCTTTTCGACCCGTGAAGCGTGGCGGCGTGGTGCCAAGCACCTCCTCACCCGGTCATAGAGATCACCGAAGGGTGCCCTTCACGCTAAACTAACTGCGGTGTCCACGGCCCCAATTTCGAGCGTGCGGCTCGCGTCCCCACCGAAGCTTGCGCGGCCGAAAGTGTTGGCGGGTAGATCGCTACAAGTAAGGGGGAAGCGGTGCAAAACAGGCAACATCAAACCGAAGCCGGAGCGTCTAAGCTCGGCGAGCTTGCGACGCTCATTTCCGATCACGCGACGGCGGACGGGGTGCAGCCGACGGCAGTCCCGGCGCTCTACCTCTACCGTTCGTTCACCCTGTCCGAGCCGGTCCACACCGTCTACAAGCCGTCGCTTTGCCTGGTCGCTCAGGGCAGCAAAACGGTTTCGCTGGGCAACGAGACGTTACAGTACGACCTGGAGCACTTCCTGCTGGTGGCGGTGAGCCTGCCGATCACAGCGCAGCTCCTCGAGGCGTCGCCCGAACGCCCTCACTTGGCGCTGCACATCGATCTCGACCTCTCCCTCATCGCCTCGTTGATCACGGAGCTGGGCACGCCCCTCGAGCCGCCTGCAGAAGACCGAACCGGCCTTTCGGTCGGTGCCGTCGAGCCGCTGCTGCGGGGGGCGGTGGTCCGGCTGGTGCGCCTGCTCGAGACGCCGCAGCACATCCCTTTCCTCGCGCCGCTGATCATGCGCGAGCTGGGCTACTTGCTGCTCAGCGGACCGCAGGGCGCGAGGCTGAGGGAGATGGCCCTCACGACCGGGCGAACCTATCGCATCGTGAGCGCCATTGAGCATCTCGTGCAGACGTACGACCGACCACTCGATGTCGCGAAGCTTGCCGAAGAGGTTCACATGAGCGTTTCCAGCTTCTACCACCAGTTCAGAGCGGTGACCTCGATGAGTCCGTTACAGTTTCAAAAAACGCTGCGGCTCCAGGAGGCGCGGCGGCTCTTGTTAAGCCGCGAGACCGACGTGACCGGCGCGGGCTTCCATGTCGGGTATGAGAGCCCTTCGCAGTTCAGCCGCGAGTACCGCCGGCTCTTCGGCGCACCCCCGAGCCGCGACGTGGCTCGGCTTTAGAGAAACACTCATACCGGTTGCGTCTGTATAACGAGCTGAGGGTGTTGCCCGGGTTCTGTCAGCCCAGACGGTATGGCCATAACTTGATCTGCACACCCTCACCCATGAGTAGGTCACGGCGCATCGCCGGATACCAGGGTGCCGTAAGGCTTGATGTCTTGGACAGAACGCACCCTACCGGGGCTGTCCGCCCGCTCAGATATGCGCACGCCATGCCTACCTCATCATAGGAGGTGTAAGGCGACATGATCACCCTTGGTCTCGATCCCCATCCGGACAGCTACACCGTAGCTGCATAGGGCGAGAACGGCACGACACTCGCGTCTTCTACTACCTCCAGCGATGCTGAGGGCTTGGCACAACTTCAACAGTTCGTATGTTCGTTCCAAAAGCGCCGTTGGGCTAATGAAGGCGCAGCCAACCGTTTCATCCTGCCCTTCGTAAGTGAGTTACTCGAGCGGGCAGAGGCGGTGCATCACATTCCGCCTGACCTCACCAATCAAGCCGAAAGAACAACGACGTTGCTGACGCTTTAAACGCCGCCAGGGTGCTGCTGGCGAATCCTAAGTGACCTGTGTTTCGGCCTGGCCAATACATACGGGAGTTTTAGGATCTCACTCGAACGCAACGACGCCTGTCCGAGCAACACAAAGCTAACCGGATGGCTTTGCAAGCACTCGGTACGGGTTCCTCCTCTGCCCGCTCTGCCTTGACGCAAGTTTATTCAGGTTCTGGAGGAGCAACCGGCCTGTCTGAGCAGTTGAAGACGCTTGCACCCGCCTTACTGGCGCTTCCGGGGGCGTGGGGCTGGTTGTAGCTAGCGTCATCATGGATGAAGTAGGGAACATCGGGCGATTTACCAACGAGGGACAGTTCGCCAGCTACTGCGGCGCTGCTCCGGTAGAACAAGGCAGCGGTAAACATAGCCGAATGCAACTCAACCACGGTGGTAATCGCCGCTTGAACTGGGCGCTGCACATCGTTGCGTTGTGGAAACGTAGCAATTTAACACCGAGACTTCGCTCGATCATAGACGTGACCGTCATCAGCGGGGTAGTCCTAAATTCGAGCTGGTGTCCGCCCTCTAGCTACAATTGCCGGTCGGGCTGCCGCATGAATACATTTTGCGAAAGGGGCTGCTACAATGGCCCTTTTAGTATTCTCCTGCTGATTGTGGAACACGCCTCGGTCGTTCCCCGGTCGCAGGCCGACTCAAAAACCGTCTTTCCTTCCCCACAAGAGGCGCTCGCGTGGCTCGAGCTGGACCCCAGCGGGCGGAGCACCGAATTCCGGGGCGCTCCTGAACGGGTGGGAGGTCACGGCTCTCAGCTCGTCGAGCGCTGTTCGCACAAGCTCTCGAAAGTCCCGCTGAGTCGTTTCGTCGATCCAGCACTCGAACGCGACTTTAAAGACGGCCATCCCTGCATCGGCAGTTAAACCCGCGGCGGGGTCTCCGACACCGCGGCCCCGCAGCACCTCGGCCAGCGCTACGGACAACGACGCGAGTTTCATCAGTTCGCGCTCTTGGAGTTCTGCATTCGCGGAGATGATGCTCTGGCGCTGCCTAGAGTATTCGCGGCGTTCCGGGAAAAAAAACTCTACAGCCTCGAGGGCGGTGGCGACCGC
>CADCWP010000150.1 GCA_902806425.1 uncultured Truepera sp. | reverse complement strand
GGTTGGCATCTCGATGCCTACGAAAGAGTCGGCCCGCTGGATTGCTGATGGCGACAACATGGTGGAGCAGTTTACCGCCGCCGGTTACGAGACCGACCTGCAATACGCCGAAAACAATATTCCTAACCAGCTCTCGCAGATCGAGAATATGGTTGTCAAAGGCGTGAATGTGCTCGTAATCGCCGCCATCGACGGCACCACCTTGTCTGACGTGCTCGCACAGGCAGCCGAAGAGGGCATCACCGTGATCGCCTACGACCGCCTCATCCGCGACTCCGAGAACGTCGACTACTACGCGACCTTCGACAACTTTCAGGTCGGCGTGCTGCAAGCGAGTTACATCCGTGACGCGCTCGACCTGGAAAACACCGAAGGCCCCTACAACATCGAGCTGTTTGGCGGCTCGCCGGACGACAACAACGCCTTCTTCTTCTACGACGGCGCGATGTCGGTACTCCAGCCCTACATCGACTCAGGCAAGCTCATCGTCGGCAGCGGTCAGGTCGGGATGGATAAGGTCTCGACGCTGCGCTGGAGCGGTTCGACCGCGCAGGCCCGTATGGACAACCTCTTGAGCGCCTTTTACTCGGACGCGCGCGTCGACGCTGTGCTGTCGCCTTACGACGGTATCAGCATCGGCATCATCTCGTCGTTAAAAGGCGTCGGCTACGGTTCCGACGACTTGCCGATGCCCGTCATCACGGGGCAAGACGCTGAAGTTCCGTCGGTCAAGTCGATCATCGCCGGTGAGCAGACCTCGACCATTTTCAAGGACACCCGCGAGTTGGCCAAGGTCACAGTCGACATGGTCAACGCGGTCTTGGCAGGCGAAGAGGTGCCGGTCAACGACACCGAAACCTACGACAACGGCGTCAAGGTGGTACCATCTTACCTGCTCAAGCCGGTCAGCGTCGACGTGAACAACTGGCAAGAGACGCTTATCAGCAGCGGCTACTACAGCGAGGACGAAGTTCAGTAGTTGATGATCACAGGCGTGTGAGCGTGGCTTTAGCTGCACTCGCACGCTCTTTTTGTAGGGGCTATGAGACAACCTATGTCAAAAGAATCCACGTCGGATACCGCACCGATTTTGGAAATGCGGAACATTACCAAGACGTTTCCGGGCGTGAAGGCGCTTCAAAACGTCAACTTAAAGGTCCGTGAGGGTGAGATTCACGCGCTCGTTGGGGAGAACGGCGCGGGCAAGTCGACCCTGATGAAGGTTTTATCGGGCGTCTATCCGCACGGAAGCTATGACGGCGATATCATCTACCGGGGCCAAGAGTGCCGCTTCCGGGATATCAGCGACTCTGAAGCGCTTGGCATCATCATTATCCATCAGGAGTTGGCGCTGATTCCGCTTTTGTCCATCGCTGAAAATATCTTTTTGGGTAACGAACGGGCCACGTTTGGGGTCATCAACTGGTTCGAGGCGATCACCGGGGCGCGGGAGCTGCTCGCTAAGGTCGGGCTCAGCGAGTCGCCGGACACGCTCGTCGCTGATATCGGCGTCGGCAAACAGCAGCTCGTCGAGATCGCCAAGGCGCTTGCCAAAGAGGTGCGGCTCCTGATCTTGGACGAGCCCACGGCGAGCCTGAGCGAGAGCGACAGCCAAGCGCTGCTCGAGCTGCTCCGTGAGTTTAGGGCGCAGGGCATCACCTCGATTCTTATCTCGCACAAGCTTAACGAAATCTCCAAAGTCGCCGACTCAGTGACGATCTTGCGCGACGGGGCGACGATAGAAACGCTCGACTTTCACGCGGGCCGGGTTAGCGAGGCGCAGATTATTCGCGGCATGGTCGGGCGCGAGCTGACGCACCGCTATCCGGAGCGCGACGTCGTGGTCGGTGAGACCATCTTCGAGGTCAAGAATTGGAACGCCTTTCACCCTTTGCAGGGCGAGCGTCAGGTGATCCGGGACGTCAACCTCCACGTCAAAAAGGGAGAGGTCGTCGGTATCGCCGGGCTCATGGGGTCGGGCCGCACGGAGCTGGCGATGAGCCTTTTCGGTCGTTCGTACGGCCAGCGTATCAGCGGTCAGGTCCTCCTGCGGGGCCGAGAGATCGACGTCAGCTCCACCGCCAAGGCCATCCGAAGCGGCGTTGCCTACGTGACCGAGGACCGCAAAAACTACGGCCTCATCTTGGGTCAGGACATCAAACACAACGTCACCTTAGCCAACCTGGAGGCCGTTACGAGTGGCCTGGTCATCAACGAGTCCGAGGAGATCACGGTCGCCGACCGCTACCGAAAGCGCCTAAATATCCGCTCTTCAAGCGTCTCGCAGGAGACCGTCAACTTGTCGGGGGGAAACCAGCAAAAAGTCGTGTTGAGCAAGTGGCTTTTTGCCGACCCCCAGGTGCTCATCCTCGACGAGCCGACCCGCGGCGTCGACGTCGGCGCGAAGTTTGAAATCTACACCATCATCAACGGGCTCGCCGAAGACGGTAAGGGCGTGCTGCTCATCTCGTCGGAGCTGCCGGAGATTTTGGGGATGTGTGACCGCATCTACGTGATGAGCGAGGGGCAAATCGTCGGCGAGATGCTCCGCAAAGACGCGTCACAGGAGGGAATCATGAGAGAGATCGTCAGGTTGGAAGAGGTCAGCGCCGCATGAGCGCCCTCACTACAGGTGAGCAGACCACAAGGCAGGGCGTCGGCGAGCTTTTTCGCCGCAACATCCGTCAGTACGGGATGCTGGTAGCCCTGCTCGCCATCATGCTGTTTTTTCAGGTGCGCACCGAAGGCGTGCTCTTAAAGCCGCTCAACATCACCAACCTGATCCTGCAAAACTCATATATCGTCATCATGGCGGTCGGGATGCTTTTGGTGATCGTCGCGGGCCATATCGACCTGTCGGTCGGTTCCATCGTCGGTTTTGTCGGTGGTTTGGCGGCTATCATGATGGTCACCTACGACGTTCACTGGATTCCCACCATCATCGTCTGTTTGCTTGTCGGGACGCTTATCGGCGCGGTGCAGGGCTACTGGGTCGCGTACTTGGGTATTCCGTCGTTTATTGTCACGCTGGCAGGGATGCTGGTCTTTAGAGGTCTCAGTTTGGCGCTCCTTCAGGGCCAGTCCGTAGGGCCGTTTCCGGAAACGTTTCAGCGGCTCAGCTCGGGCTTTATCCCGGACATCTTTAACGGGGAAGAGCTGCACTACACCTCGCTTGTGCTGGGGGCGCTGGTCGCGCTCGCGCTCGTTACCATGAGCGTGCGGGCGCGGCGCTCTCAGCGGCGTTACGGCTTCGACACCGAGCCTGTCGCCTTCTTTTTGCTTAAGAACGTCGTTGTCAGCGCCGCAATTTTGTACCTCAGCTACCTCCTGGCGTCGTATCGGGGACTGCCGAACGTGATGATCATCATGTTCGCGCTTATTGTGCTCTACGCCTTTGTCACCACCCAGACGACCATCGGGCGGCGTATCTACGCGCTCGGCGGCAACGTCAAGGCGGCCAAGCTCTCCGGCGTCAAGACGAAGCGCCTGACTTTTTTCACCTTTATGAACTTGGGGTTTCTGGCGGCGCTCGCAGGGCTGGTTTTCGCCGCGCGCCTCAACACGGCGACGCCGGGGGCCGGGAACGCGTTTGAACTTGATGTGATCGCGGCGGCGTTTATCGGCGGTGCGTCGGCGACGGGCGGGGTTGGGACGGTTGTCGGCGCGGTGATCGGCGCGTTTGTGATGGGTGTAATGAATAACGGCATGTCGATTCTCGGCGTCGGCATCGACTGGCAACAGGTCATCAAAGGACTCGTGCTCTTACTCGCGGTGTTTTTCGACGTATACAACAAGAACAAGGGGTTGTCCTAAAGGTTTGTGCAGATGTCCCGGACGTCAAAGCCTAAAGCGGTAACGCTCAACGACGTCGCTGACGCGAGCGGCGTCTCGCACCAGACTGTCTCGAGGGTGATCAACAACAGCCCTCAGGTCGCCGACGCGACCCGGGAGCGGGTGCTCGCGGTCGTCGCTGAACTTGGTTACCGCCCCAACCCGGCAGCCCGGCAGCCCGTAACCGGCACCTCAAAAACGGTCGGCATCATCAGCTTCGGCACCGACTACTACGGCCCGGCGCAGATGGTCGGCAGCGTCGAGCGCGCGCTTAAAGGGCGGGGCTACGGGTTTGTTTTCGCGTCCATCGGCAGCCTTAGCCTGCACGACATTCGGGGCGCGCTAAGGGACCTCGAGCGCCACCGGGTCGTCGGCCTCATCTTGATAACGCCGCTGTTAACGGTCAAGCTGGCTGAGGTTCAGGCGATGTGCCAAAACCTGCCCTTTGTGATGATCGACGTTTGCAAAGGGGCCAAGCTCCCGTCGATCCTGTTCGATCAGGCGTACGGCAGTGAGGAGGCGACGCGGCACCTTTTAGACCTCGGTCACCGGGACATTTGTGAGATCAGTGGACCGCTGGCGTGGTCGGGCGCGCTCGAGCGCCACCAGGCGTGGCTGAGGACGCTCCAGCAGGCGGGTGTCACGCCGGGGCCGAGCTTCGAGGGCGACTGGACGGCCGAGAGTGGCTACCGAGCCGCGCAAAACTTGCGGCACCCGTTTACGGCGCTCGTCGTCGGCAACGACCAGATGGCGCTCGGGGCCCTGGCGGCGCTACGCGAACGTAATCTGCGCGTACCGGAGGACGTTTCTGTCATAGGCTTCGACGACGTGCCGGAGGCCCGCTTTTACAACCCGCCGCTCAGCACGGTGCGGCAGGATTTCGGGGCTTTAGGGAAGCAGAGCGCGGCCTATATCGTCGACCTCATCGAAGTGCGAGCGGGGGCCACCGAACAGGTGCTGCTCGCGCCCGAGCTGGTGGTGCGCTCGAGCACCGCGCGTGCGAAGGCGTAAGGGCTGATGTACCTTGTGAACACCACTAGGGTTACGAGCTGGC
>CADCWP010000149.1 GCA_902806425.1 uncultured Truepera sp. | reverse complement strand
GGGCGGCGAGTGGACGCCCAAACTCATCCGCGACGCCGACGCGCAGTCGCCCGCGGGCGGGGCAAGCTCGAGCGCCCGCGATATGGCGCAGTGGGTACGGCTCCAGCTCGGAAACGGTACCTATGGGGGCGAGCAGGTGATCAGCGAAGACGCGCTGGCACAGACGCATCAGCCTCACATTCTTAGCGGTGCGCACCCAATAACGGCCAAGTCCATGTTTTACGGCTTGGGGTGGCAAGTGTACGATGACGACGCGGGTCGGCTGCGTTTAGGCCATGCAGGAGCCTTCTCGGTAGGTGCGCGCACCGTCGTCAACCTTATTCCGTCGGAAGATCTCGGCATCGTCGTCCTCAGTAACGCTTTCCCCACCGGCGTCCCCGAGGCAATCGCCGACACCTTCTTCGACCTGGTACACGAGGGCGAGCCCACCCGGGACTGGTTGGCGACCTGGAACCAACTTTTTGATCAATTAGCCGCAGGGGGCACTGCCCGAATCGCTCAGTATTCTCAGCCTCCCGCGACGCCCTCGGCAGCGCTGCCGAACGCGGGCTACTTGGGCACGTACACCAACGACTACGTCGGTGATATCGAGGTTGCGAACGAGAACGGTGGGCTCACGCTGCTCCTCGGCCCCGAGAAACAAGCTTTTCCCCTTACGCACTATGACCGCGACGTGTTCCTGTACTACCCCGTTCCGGAATCGCCCAATGTTCCGGGTGTCGCGAACTTTACGGCAGGCGCCGACCAGCAGGCGACACAGGTAGTCATTGAGGGCTTGAACGAAAGCACGTTTACGCGCGTGTCGGCCACGGAGGAAACGCCGTGAAGAAGTGCAGCTTCTGTAAGTGTCGGGTATCCGCCGCCAATTCTTGCAGGCCGTGACAAGTTTCGCCGCCGGCACGCTCCTTACCGGTTGCACTCATCCCACTGTCTAAGACACGGCCCCAGAAGGTAGGCGCTTATGCTCCGTTTTCCATCCTTGCTCCTCGGCCTTGTACTGATCCTGCCGTTCAGTGTGCCGACGCCCGTCAGGGCCAAAGACGCCACCCCTGTGCCCGCTTCGCCGGTCGCGGCGGGCAATTTCGCCGGCCTCGTCAAGGTAGGCGGGAGCCGCCATATGTACCTCGAGTGCCGGGGCCAGGGTGCCCCCACCGTGGTGCTGGAGGCCGGCTACCGCTCCCCCGCCAGCGTCTGGAGCGACGACCTCGTCCAGCCGGAGATGCCCCGGACGATGGTGTTCGATGGCGTCGCCGCCTTCACGCGCGTCTGTATGTACGAGCGGCCGGGGGCGGGGTCCGTGCTCGAGGATGTCCTCCATCCCAGCCGCAGCGACCCCATCCCCCAGCCCCGCACCGCCGAGAGCGTGGTCGCCGACCTGCACGCCCTCCTGCGCGTAGCGGGCGTCCCCGGGCCGTATGTCCTGGTAGGCCACTCGCTCGGCGGCATGTTCGTCCGGCTCTACGCCGCGACCTACCCGAGCGAGGTGGCCGGGCTGGTGCTCGTCGACGCCTGGTACGAAGGTCTCCAGGACCAGTTGACGCCCGCGCAGTGGGCGGCCTACGTCCGCCTCAATTCGGAGGTGCCGCCGGAGCTGGCAGGCTATCGCGACTATGAGACGCTCGACTTCGCCGCCGCCTCGGCGGTGATGCGTAGTGCGGCCACCGCCCGACCACTCGCCCCGATGCCGCTGGCCGTCCTTTCCAAGGGACAGTCCTTCGGCATCCCGGCCGAGGCGCTCGGCTTCGACCCGGACGCGCTCGACCGGGCGTGGGCAAGGGCACAGGAGCAGCTCGCCACGCTCGTACCGGGCACCCGCTACGTCGTCGCCACCGAGAGCGCGCACTATGTCCAACTCCAGCAGCCGGAACTGGTGACCGAGGCGATCCGGCAGGTGGTGACGGCGGTGCGCGACCCGGCTTCGTGGTCGCTTGCGGCGGCCGGTAGTGACGTCGCTGGCCGGAGCCGGTAAACGCTGCCATAAGCAGACTTAGAAGACTCAGGAGGTCAGACATGGACGACGCATCGACTTTACGCAGGTATGTACTCTCCCGGCGGGACGTCTTGCGGGTGGCGGCGGGCACCGCACTTGGGGTGGCCGCCACGACGCTGGGGTCCGGACCCGCACGGGCGGCGTCACGCCCCAATACGGTAACCGGTCGGAGCGCCGCCAGCGCGCGGAGCACCGACCCGCTGTTCCGGGAACTGGACACCAAAATCGAAAGGGCGATGGCCGAATACCGCATCCCTGGTGTCGCCGTCGCTGTCTACTACCAGGGCCGCGAGCATGTGCGCGGGTATGGCGTCACCAACGTCGATTACCCGCAGCCGGTGGATGGGGACACGCTATTTCGCATCGGCTCGGTGACCAAGACCTTTACGGCCACGACCGTGATGCGGCTGGTCGAGCAGGGGAAGATGGCGCTCGACGCCCCGGTGCGCACCTACCTGCCGGATCTGCGGCTGGCCGACGAGACGGTCGCGGCACGGATGACCGTGCGCCAGCTGCTCAACCACAGCAGTGGCTGGCTGGGCGAATACTACCCAGATTTCGGTCGGGGCGCGGACGCCCTCGAGCGCTATGTGACCGGGCTCGAGCAGTTGCCGCAGATGACGCCGCTTGGCGAGGTGTTCGCCTACAACAACGCCTCCGTCGTACTGGCTGGGCATGTTATTGAGGCTGTGGCGAACAAACCCTATGAGGACGTGGTTCAGGAGCAGCTCCTCGCGCCGTTGGGGCTGGACCACACCTTCTTCTTCTCCGACGAGATCGTTGGCTACAACGTCGCCGCCTCACATACCGTGGCCGACGACATCCCAGCCGTGCAGCCGGCCTGGTGGCGGTTGTGGCGGACGTTACACCCCACGGGCGGGCTGATCTCGAGCGCACGCAACCTGCTGCGCTACGCCCGCTTCCATCTGGGAGAGCTGCCCGACGGCCCGCCCCTATTGTCGGAAGCGGCACTCCGGGAAATGCAAACCAAATCGGGACCAGGTGGCACCTTGACCTTCGAGATCGACGGGGTGGGCGTCAACTGGTTGCTGCGCCCGACGGCGGAGGGCGTGCGCGTAATCCAGTGGAACGGTGACTGGCCCGGTCAACACGCGGGCTTCCTTTTCGTACCCGAGCGCGACTTCGCGATCGCCTTGCTCACCAACGCTGACTCCGGCCCACGGCTCCGCACCAACCTGGTCGACGGCGACTGGGCGCTGGCGCACTTCGCGGGGTTGCACAACCAACCTGTGGTTCCGCGGACGCTGACGCCCGCCCAGCTCGCGCCGTACGAGGGCGACTACCGGGCGCAGGCCGTGGCACCACCGTCAGGCGACGCCGAGGAGACGGTGATTACCCTGAGAGCCGCGGGTGGTGGGCTGAGCGCGCGCGTGAGCCTTGATGGTGCCGTTGTCGGCGAGGGCGACGTGGCCTTCTACCGTGACGACTACGTGGTGGCGCTCGACGCCGCAGGCCAGCCGACCCGCGGCCGCTCCAACTTCGTGCGTGGCCCGGACGGTCGCGTCGCCTGGATTAGCTCTGGCGGCCGATTGCACCGGCGCATGGACTGAGCGCCGACCACACGGCGAGCACTGGGCAGCAGGCTCTCAGTCCAGGGCACTGCAGCCGGCACGTCGAAGAAAGAGCGATCCTGATACACCGCCGTTTTGCCACCGATGAACGTTCAGATGCCAGGAGCATCAGGAGGAGTTGATCATGCGTACCTTGCCGCGTCGCCCTATGCTTATAGTGCTTGCGCTCGCTATCACCGCCGGTGCGTTCGCCTCCCTTAGTACCGGCCGCGCGGCCCCGCCAGCCGTGCTTGCCGGGCAGGCCGACTTCGCCGGGCTCGTCGACATTGGTGGTGGGCGGCGGCTGTACCTAGAATGCCGCGGCACGGGCAGCCCCACCGTCGTGCTCGTCTCGGGCCTCGGCGACGGTGCCGATATCTGGAATGTGACGTCGGACCCCGAGAACGAGCGACCGACCGTCTTCGCCGAGGTTGCCACCTTCACCCGGGTCTGCGCGTACGACCGTCCATCGACCTCGACTGCAACCGGCGGCCCGGGCCGTTCCACCCCGGTGCCGCAGCCGACCTCAGCGAAGGCCGCAGCAGCGGACCTGGGCGCCTTGTTGACGGCGTCCGGGGAACCGGGTCCATACTTGCTCGCCGGACACTCCTACGGCGGCCCGATCATCAGGCTCTACGCCAGTGCCCATCCCGCCGACGTGGCCGGACTCGTCCTCGTCGACGCGCTGTCCGAAGACCTGCAGAACGGACTGACTCCGACGCAACGAGCCCTGTTCGAGGCGATGAACACTCCAGCGGCCGACACCGACGCTGAAGTGCTCGACCTTCAAGCGACCTTCCAGCAGCTGCGCGAGTCACCTCCCGTGCCACCGGTGCCGGTGATCGTGCTTACCGCCGACCGACCGCAACTGACAGCGGAATTGCTGGCTTCAGGGCAACTCCCCGCCGGAGTGGACCAAGAGTTTGCCGACGCCCTGTGGGCGGCGCAGCTCGCAGCGCAAGACAAGTTGGCAAGGATGTTCCCTGGTGCCGAGCACATCACGAACACGAACAGCACCCACTACATTCACCTTGACAACCCGCAACTGGTGACTGATTCGATCCGCCAGGTCGTTGATGCGGTCAGGGAATGACGCCGAAACGGTGGGCGTCGTGGAAACCGTTGAATGAGGTGCCAAGGTAAGAACCATACGACGAACAAGGCGGGATAGAACCCGCCCTGTTTCATGATAGACGTCCATGTTCCGAAAACCTTCCAACTTTGTTAGCGAAGTCCATTGGTTTTAAGAGAACGTAGCTTGTCATATTGGTGTTATGACAAAGGGCCTGTGCTGCTGTGTGCAAGAGATTTGTGACCGTATGGGCGACCGGTTCTTCAAGATAGGTTCCCAAAACGACACCTGCATAAGCTACAGCGAGTTTGCTAGACTCACCGACG
>CADCWP010000148.1 GCA_902806425.1 uncultured Truepera sp. | reverse complement strand
TACGAGCATTTGTCCAGTCGATTCAAAAGATGCTTCCCGAGGATGTGGGGAGACCGGGCATTGTTGCTATTGACGGGCGCAGCGCGAGCGGCAAAACTACTCTAGCGACCCTTATTAGCCGAGCGGTTCTCGGCTCGGCCATAGTGCATATAGACGATATTCCCTCAAGCGGTAACTGGCCCGGCCAAGACGCCCACTCACTCCCTCATGCCGGAAGTGTTATGCGGCGTTCTTTCTATGACTGGACGGAACGGCTTCTCGTGAACGTGCTTGAGCCTGTGCGAGCCGGACAGACTGTGCAGTACCGACCACAGGCTTGGGAAGACTGGTCCCGAGAGGAGGGCGCTATCCAAGTGCCACCGGGTTGTTCTATGGTGATCCTTGAGGGCGTCGGCGCGGCCCGCCGGGAGCTGATGCACGCGGTTGACGCGGTAGTGTGGGTGCAGTCGGATATCGAACAGGCCAAGACGAGGGGCATTGCCCGTGATGGCGGCGACGCGGAAGCTGCCGCTTTCTGAGAGACGTGGATGGCTGAGGAGCTTTCTTTCTTAGCCGACCAGCGACCTTGGAGACGGGCGAACGCCGTCGTTTGTGGCACGCCTAATCTGGAACACGATCCTGCCTCGCACGTTGTTGTCGCTGTTTAGACCTCGAGCACGATTGCCGTACGGGGGTTCGGTTTGGCTTATGTCTGCTCCTCAAACCAGTGCAGCATGATGCGCTTCTCGAAGCCGCCTCGAGCCTCGCGTTTTTGCTCTTGCACAGCGCGAACGTGTTCACGGGTAAAGCCGCTCAAGCTTGCGATAGTATCTAGAACTTCTTGTGCATCTGCTAATTCTTCCAGGCGCTCGTCCGCTGAGGCGCTGACGACCTCCCCAGCTTCCTCGAAAAGTTTTTTATATAAAGCAATTCTAAACGCCTCATCTGCCAGTACCGAAGACTCATGGGCTATACCTGCCTCGGCCAACAGCTCCGGAATGCGGTCGCGGACGAGCTTTTGTGAGTCCGTCCGCATCAGAATCCCCCGCGTTCCTCGATAAACGTCATTACCTCATCATGAAAGCCCATAAAGTTGGCGCAGCCGTGCCGGGTCACGACGATGGCCCCGCAGGCGTTGCCCATGCGGGCACTTTTGACGGCGTCCCAGGCGCTAAGCTGCCCGTAGATAAAGCCGCTGGCAAAGGCGTCTCCGGCTCCTAGAACGTTATAGACTTCGACAGGAAACCCCGGCACGTCCTGCCGCCGACCGTCGCGGCTGTAGAGGCTCGCGCCCTGCGACCCGCGTTTGACGACCAACATATCGGGGCCGCTCGGGACGGCTAGAAGCGCGCGGATGTTGGCCTCCAGATCGCCACCGATCACGGGCGCGGAAATCTGCTGATGCAGGATTTTCAGGTTGTTGGGGTCGGTGAGCATCGCAGCATTGACTTCTTCTTCGGTACCGATAGCGACGTCTACGAGCGGCAAGAGAGCGCGGATGTTGACCCCGAAGGCTCTCGGGTCATGCCACTGATCAGCGCGGAAGTCGATGTCCAAAAAGACTTTTTTGCCCGCCGCTTGGGCGCGTTCGGCGGCGAAAAAGGTGGCGCTGCGGCCCGGTTCTTTGGCCAGCCCGGTGCCGGAGACCTCGAGCGCCCGGCTCTTTTCAACCTTGGCCGCGAGCACGTCGTCTATCGTCAACTCAACGTCGGCGGCGTTGTCACGGTAGTAGACCAGTGGAAAGGTGTCCGGCGGCTGAATGCCTAAGACGACGGCGCTGCTGCGGTGACCCGGTTTACGCGGAACAAAGCCAGTATAGACGCCTTCTTGTCGCAAGAAGTTCAGAATAAAGTCGCCTACTTTGTCGTCACCGACAGCGGTTAGCAGCGCTGTCTGAAGTCCTAAACGTTGAACGCCGACGGCGATGTTCGTGGGGCTGCCGCCGACGTAAGCGGCGAAGCTCTGGATGTTCTCGAAGGGCGCGCCCACGTCGTTGGCGTAGAGGTCGATAGACGAGCGGCCCATCGTGATGAGGTCGAAAGGTTTTTGAGTGGGCAAGAGGGTCTCCAGTAGGGGCTAAAACGTCACCACGAGCCCGTCCTCGGCGGTCTCGAACTCGGGCGTTTCGCCCACCGCCATCCTGTCCAAAAACGCTTGCCCCAGATGGGTCAACATGAGGCGTTTGGGGCCGAGTTCGGCGTAGCGCTCGCGCAGGGTGGCGTAGTCGAGGTGCTGGGCGCTGGGTTGGTCGAAGGTGTAGGCGTCGCAGATAAACAGGTCGGCGTCACGGGCGAGCGTGGGGAGCGTGTCCGTCCAAACCGTGTCGCCCGAGTAGGCGAGGACCTTGTTCCCATGCGGGTCATCTAGTCTAAAACGCAGCCCGGTGCAGACAAGCGTCGGGGCGTGCTTGACGAGATGCGGGGTGACGCTGACGCCCGCGACCACGGCGGGAAGGTCGGGGGACAGCTCGAGCACGCTGAGCTCGAAGGGCAACTCTAAGGGCGTGCCGGGGAAAAGCGCGTCGGTGAGTCTGGGCAGGTGCGCGCTCAAGCCGGGGGGTCCGGCGATAGTCAGCGGCGCGGTGCGTTTCTGAACCAAAGCGGCCTCGAGCAGCAAAAAGGGCAAGCCGCCCACGTGGTCGCCGTGCAGATGGGTGATAAAAATCAGTGGGACGCTGTCCGTATCGACTCCGGCACGTTTCATGGCCGAGAGTGAGGTAGCTCCGCAGTCGATTAAAAACTGGGTTTTAGGGGTTTCGACCAGAAAACAGGTATTGAAGCGGCCACCGCTACCAAAGGCGTCGCCGCACCCCAGAAAGGTTAGTTTGGAGGTCATGGGTTACAGTACAGCCCCGCACGCGGGATTCGTGGGTCAACGGTCAAACGTTTACAAGAGGTGAAGTGTTCCATAGCTGACGACCAGCAGTCCTAAGCGCCGTCCGCTAATGTCGACGCCCACAGCGCTGAAGGTTTTGGCAAGGGATTCTTTAAGAGCTGGCGCAGAGGAGTGGGCTCGAGCTGGTGTTCTGCTAACGCAGCTACCTCAGCCCAGAAAAAGGTGGGGTGCGCTTCGCGGGAGAGAGGTTTTTCGCCTTCTGCCAACGTCGGCAGCGAAATTTCAAAATGATTGAGTTCGTGGTGCGTCGCCCTTTCGTCGCCGTAGCTGTGCTCTACAACGCCCAAGTACGCTCCAATGTGCGCCTCTAAGCCAAGTTCTTCGCGTAGCTCCCGCGCCAGACTCAGGGACAGGCTTTCGCCCGGCTCGTGGTGACCACCCGGTAAAAAGGTGTTGGCATACCCTTGGGCTCGAGCCAGCAGGAGGGTGTCACCCCGCCGGATGACGGCTCGAGCCAGGATATGTAGAGGCGGCTTCAGAACGTCCGGCTCCACTCCTTCGGCCAGCGCTCGACCACGACCTTAGTCTCGGTGTAGAACTCGACGCCGTGCCGCCCCTGCGCGTGCAGGTCACCGAAGAACGATTCGCCCCAGCCTGAAAAGGGAAAGAACGCCATCGGCGCAGCGACGCCCAAGTTGATGCCAACGTTTCCGGCCCGTACGGTGTAGCGAAACTGACGCGCCGCCGACCCGGACGAGGTGAACAAGCACGCCTGGTTGCCGAACTTGCGGGCGTTGACGATCTCGATAGCTTTTTCAACGGTGTTCGCGTGCATCATGGACAAGACCGGCCCGAAGATTTCGGTGTGCGCGAACTCACTTCCCGGCGCGACGTTGCCCATCACGGTCGGGTGCAAAAAGTAGCCGTCCTTAAAACCGTCCACCTCTTTGCCGCGTCCGTCAACTAGAACTTCGGCACCTTGCTGAACACCGACATCAACCAAGCCTTCGATGCGCGCCTTGCTCTCGGCGCTGATAACCGGCCCCATCGCCACGCCGTCGTCCAGGCCGTAACCCACACGGCGGCTCTGCGCGTCAGCGGTGATGCGCTCCGTGAACTCCTCACGAGCGTCACCGACGGTGATCGCCACCGAGGTCGCCAGGCAGCGCTGGCCCGCGCAGCCGAAGGCCGAGTCCGCTAAGATGCGGGTCGTCATCTCCATGTCGGCGTCGGGAAGTATAACGGCGGGGTTTTTCGCGCCGCCCTGACACTGCGCGCGTTTGCCGTTAGCGGTAGCGCGGCTGTAGATGTATTTGGCAACCGGCGTCGAACCAACGAACGACACCGCCCGCACGTCGGGATGGTCCAAAATCGCGTCAACCGTCTCCTTGCCGCCGTTGACGAGCCCGAGCACGCCTTTTGGAAAGCCTGCCTGCTCCGCCAAGCGGAACATGTGCTGGGTGGTCATCGGCACCTTTTCGGAGGGTTTAAGCAAAAAGCAGTTGCCCGCCGCGACCGCGTAGGGCAAAAACCACAGGGGAATCATGCCGGGGAAGTTAAACGGCGTGATGGCCGCGACGACGCCCAAAGGCTGCCGGAACATGTGCTCGTCGATGCCGCGCGCGATGTCCTCGTTGTTGTAGCCCTGAATCATGCTGGGCATCCCGCAGGCGACCTCGATGTTCTCGATGCCGCGCTGCATCTCGGCGTAGGACTCTTTATAGGTCTTGCCGCACTCTTCGGTAATCGTGCGGGCGAGTTCGGGCAGGTTGGCCTCGAGCAGCGCCTTGAGCTTGAAAAGCGGCTGCACCCGCTCGGTCACGGGCGTCATGCGCCACGACCCGAAGGCTTCCAAGCTCGCCTTGACCGCGCTGTCGACCTCGTCACGGGTGCTCTGCGGCGCGGTGGCGATGACCTCCGCCGTGGCAGGGTTATAAACGTCCAGAGAATCAGACGCTTTTGAGCGCGCCCACGTGCCGCCGATATAGTTGAGAAGTTCTTGCTTCGCTGCTACGGTCATCATTCCTGCCTTCCTGTGCCCCTAAGCGGCAACCTCATCCGGTCCTCCGCACCCTCCCACGACCCACGTACCCAGGCGAGTTGCGGTTCATCCTTGGCAGTCCACGAGGGCGTCTCCCCGGCCAAGAAGTTGAGGTAGTAGGCGTCGTAACCGGGCGCGGCCACTACCGGATGATAGCCCTCACGCACCAGCACGGCGTCCTTGTGACCGACCAAGAG
>CADCWP010000147.1 GCA_902806425.1 uncultured Truepera sp. | reverse complement strand
GTCCCACGCGCAAAACTGCTCACGAGCAGCGTGTCGCCGTCGGCCAGTAGGTGCTGCGGCAGCGTGAGGTTCGTCAGAAACGGCGTCACCACGCCCGTTTCTGCGTCGACCTCTACAACCTGCGACGACACCCACAGCGCCACGAAAAGCGCGTCTTCGCTAAAGGGTGAGACCGCGACGCTCGTGGGGGTGGCGTTGCGTGCAAAGAGCGCCAGCGGTGCCTGTGTCTCGGCGCAGACCTGAACCGTGCCGCCAGTGTTGCGCGCCGGACGCTGCCTCCCGTAACAGCGCGGCCAACCATAGTCCGCACCCGCCTCCACGACGTTGAGTTCGTCCAGGGGCGGACTACCATCTACAGGATCATCGCCGATTTCGGTGGTGTAGAGCGCGCCGTCTGCGTCAAAGGTGTGCGCGTAAGCCCCTTTAAGGCCGGTCGCCAGCGGTTCGGGGGTACTACTTCCGGGCTCGAGCTGCCAGAGGACGCCGGAACCCCGCTGGGGACCATTTTGGGTGAGCACGCCGCTCGTCTCATAGAGCAGGCCGCCGTCCGGGGTCAGGGTTAGGGTACCCAGAGAGCGCCCGTTGTTCGGCAGGTCGCGCAGAACGACCTCAATCTTACCGACAACAGCTTTGCCGTCCCCTACTTCGGTCAGCGGGGCGCGCAGCAGCCGGTTTCCCGCCATCACCCAGAGGTCGGTTTCGGTTACGGCCAAGCCGGTCGGTTTAAAAAGGTCGCGCGCGAGGACAGTCTGTTCACCCGTCGCCAGATCCACCGCGACGACCTGCCCGTTGCCGCTGTTTTCGCCGCCTGCAAGCTGCGCGGCCCATAACCGCCCGTCCGGGCCGAGGGTCATCTGGGTGGGGCCACGCAGGCCGGTCACGACCACCTCGGCGTGGTAGCCGTCCGGTAACGTAGGAGACTGAGCTAGGCTCAGAGAAAACGCCAGTATGGGGGCTAAAACATAAAAAGGCCGCATAGTCCAGTCTAGTGTGACCTCTGCGTTTCAACATAAGCGAGTCTCACCTATTGAACTCACCCGGTTTTAGTCTTGTGGGTCTTCACCCCACCTAGTCGGCGGTACACGCCGTAGGCTCACCCAAAAAGAGCACTTCATGAGCGGTGGACGGCCCAACGCCCTGTCTGATCCCACCCGCCGCAATGTAGACGCCGTTCCCACAGACCGCCGCCTGGATCCCGTGGCGCGGGGTGGGCATCGGCGCGAGCGTCCGCCACGTATTCGTCGCCGGGTTGTACGCCTCGACCTCGGCGTAGGTGGTGCCGCCCCCTTCGCCGCCGATAATGAGGATTTCACCATCCAGCACCGCCGAGGCAAAACCGCCGCGTTCGGTCGGGAGGTCGATGTCTAGGGTCGTCCAGGTCTGAGTGGCGAAGTTGAAGGCGTCGACAAAGGCGTTGGTTGCGTTTATGTTGGCGTCGCGGCCCCCGATAGCGTAGAACACGCCGTCCAAGACGGCGGCGTGAAAGTGATCTCTAGGGCGCGGCATCTCCGGCAACGTGGTCCAGGTATCTGTAGCCGGGTCGTAAACGTCGAACCAAGGCTGCGCCTCGAAGTCGCTGAGACCGCCCGCATAGTAAATTTTGCCGTCAAAAACAGCGACGCCGCCCGCGCCCCGGCCCCGCGGCATAGGCGCGCCTTCGCTGAAGCCGTCCGTCACTGGATCATAGATGTAGATGGTGTTGGTCTCTTCGCGCAGGTTCCCACCGACGTTGCCGCCGACGTAGTAGATTTTGCCGCTCACGCTCACACCTTGAATGTGGTCTAAAGCTCTCGGGAGGGGCTCTAGGGTTGCCCAGGTTTGAGCTACCGGGTCGTAAACTTCGTGCAAGGTGCCGCCCCCTGCTAGATAAAACAGGCCACCGAGTTGCACGTACGAGACTTCTTGCCGCGCTTCGGAAGTCGGGGGCAAGGCCTCCCAGCTCCCCGTAGTTGCCGCCTCCCCGTCCTCTACGGTGACCACCACATCGTCGCTGACGGTAGCCGCGCCGTCGGTGACGGAAAGCGTAAGGGTATAGAGGCCGACTTCGGGAAGGGTCGCCGTAGTGGTGAGCGCGTTTTTCTCCGCAAACGTCACCTCCGCCGCGCCCGCCGACTGTACCCAGGTAGCGCTCAAGGGGTCACCGTCGGGGTCGGCAGCCGCGCCCCCCAGCTGAACAGCTTCGGCGGGCCTGGCGCCCACATCGTCACCAGCGGAAACGGTAGGCGCGCGGTTGTCGGGGGTGGCGGGCGGGGTACAGGCGGCTAGCAGCGCCAACAGGCCGAGGCGCACGGG
Organism: uncultured Truepera sp.; assembly: GCA_902806425.1. GTDB lineage: Bacteria > Deinococcota > Deinococci > Deinococcales > Trueperaceae > Truepera. Next base: position 2,891 of record CADCWP010000147.1, on the reverse strand, counting down.
AAGGTGGGGCATACAGGCTCCCTTCGGTGGCTCCAGTTTAGCCGAACGCCGGAGCCGAACAAACGAAATCCGAACGTTGTACGGGGGTCGGCTCGCCCCGCTCGCCGAGAGGGAGCGCGCTCCCGGCCCCGGTGGATAAATATGTCCAGGCGGTCGTGAGCAAACCGTGGGTGTCGCCTGTAAGCTTGGCAAGCCGGAGCCAGCTGATATCCGGTTCACAACAAACAGCTACCGTGACAGGTGAATTGGAAGAATATAAGCCGCGACCTCGCTCCTGTATACTCAGGGCCGGACGACCCGTCCCAACCTGGAGGAAACTATGCGCGTCTATCGGTGGCTTTTTCTAACGCTCGTACTCACTTCGCCCGTGGCTCTGGCGCAGGACGCTCGCCTGTCCACGCTCGTTATCGGAGCCGACCTAGGCGACCTCATCACGCTCGACCCCGGCGTTTCCTATGAGTTTTCCGGTTCGCTCATCATCGACAACCTGTACGAGACCCTGGTGCGCTTCGAGGGCGACGATCTGACCGAAGTGCGGCCCGGTTTGGCCGAGAGTTGGGAGGTCGCCGAGCGTGACGGTGGCGGCAACACCCTGAGCTTTACGCTCCGCGACGCGACCTTTTCGTCGGGCAATCCGGTCACGGCGCAGGACGTGGTGTACTCGTTCGACCGGGTGATCGGGTTAGAGAGCCCCTCGTCATTTCTCCTCACCGACGTAGCGGGGCTCGAGGTCGGCGCGACCGTCGCCGTAGACGACCGAACCGTGCAGCTGAGCCTTCCCGAGGGCGTCAACCCGACGATCATCCTAAACCTTTTGACCTTTAACGTCGGCGGCATCGTCGATTCGCAGACCGTGCAGGCCAACGAGCAAGACGGTGACTTCGGCACGGCTTGGCTCACGGAAAACTCGGCAGGCTCGGGGCCGTACACGCTGGTGCGCTGGGACCGGGGCGCGCAGGTCGCCCTGGAAGCCAACCCCAACGCCTCCCGAACCGGCAGCATCACCCGCGTGATCTTGCGCAACATCCAGGAGTCGTCGGCGCAGCGCGCGGCCTTAGAAAGCGGCGAGATCGACGTCGCCTACGACCTCACCCCGGACGCGTTCAAGGCCGCCGAGTCCGATGACCGTTTCTCGGCGCTGCGCACCGACACCTTCCGAATGCAGTATCTGGGTATGAACTCGGGTGAAGGCTCGCCCTTCGCCGACGTGCGCGTGCGCCAAGCCGTGCGCTACGCCCTCGACCAAGACGGCATCGTGGACGGGCTCTTAGGCGGTTTGGGCCGCCCCATGCAGACCATTATCCCGGTCGGGCTCTTGGGCGCGAACGAGACGGTCTTTTACGAGCGCGACCCGGAGCGTGCCCGCGAGCTGCTGGCCGAAGCGGGCTACCCGGACGGCCTCAGCGTCGAGTATCTGGTTCCGACGGGCGCGTGTGGGGGCGGTGTGCCCTGCGCCGACCTCGCCGCCAAGGTGCAGAGCGACCTCGCCGAGGTCGGGATCACAGCCAACATCACCCAGACCGTGCAGGCCGAGCTGCTGGACATCTACCGAGCGCAGGGCGCGCAGCTGGTGATGATCGAGTGGAGCCCCGACTTTCCCGACCCCGACGGCAACGCGACGCCGCTAGCCGACTTTAGCGCCGAGAGCCTTGCCTGGCGCAACGTTTGGGAGGACGCCGAAGCGAGCAGGTTGGCCCAGGAAGCGGCGCTTACGACCGACCCCGAGGCTCGCGTCGCCCTTTACGAAGAGCTCACCACACTGGTCGCCGAAACGGGTCCATATGCGATTCTCTTCCAACCTTTTAAGCCTATCGTCACGCTCGCTACGGTCGAGGGCTTTGTCAGGAGCGCGCAGGGAAACGTGGACTTCACGGCGGTGAGTAAGACCGAGTAACGCTGTTGCGCGGAGGGGCGGTCCGCCCCTCTTTTTTGGCAGAACATTAAACGAATCCGGTCCCGGAAGGAGCACCTTGTACGACTTAAAGGTGTTCGTGGGTAAACTGCTAAGCCCCGAATCACGCTCGAGCGTGTGAACGCGTGTGCAGACCGTTTCTCTGGAACTCCCTCTAACGCCCCGCTTTGTAAAGGTGCATATCATGTTAAAAATTGGAGCCATCGTTTGGGGAGTGAGGGACCTTCACCGTGGTGTGAAGTTTTGGAGTGAGGCGTTGAATTACGAGTTACGCAGGGAGCCCGACGCGGATTTTGCCATTCTCGTTCCCAAAAACGGTGAAGGGGTGCAATTATCGCTGAACGCAGCAGTTACCTCGGATAAACCCAAACGACATCACATGGACTTATTCACGCATGATCGGGTGGGGGAAGCGGAACGGCTTATCAACTTGGGGGCGACTCGAGTAGACTGGAATTACGAACCAAATGCCGATTACGTCGTGCTAGCCGATCCCGATGGGAACACCTTTTGTGTTGTTGAGGTCTAAAAGGTACGTCGGCCGGACGATCTGGCTGATCAAAAAGCACGAACATAACACCGACGCTACTTTAATGGAGTTCAAGCTGATGCCGTCTAAACCTGTTAAAGCGGTACGCCCCTGTAGGAGCATCACTTGTTAGCCTATCTGCTCCGGCGTCTGGGCTACCTCATCTTCGTCGTGTGGGGCGTGGGCTTCGCGGCCTTTTTTATCTCCCGCGTCGTCCCCGCCGACCCCGCCGCCGCCGCGCTGGGTCAAAACGCCCGCGAGGAGCAGATCGAGGCGTACCGCGAGCTCTACGGCCTGAACGACCCGGTGGTGGTGCAGTACGTAAACTATATGGGCGACCTTTTCCGCGGCGACCTCGGCACCTCACTCCGGACGCGCCGCCCCATCACCGAAGACCTCAAAGATTATTTTCCCGCGACCCTTGAGCTGACCGTCGCCGCGATGCTGATC
>CADCWP010000146.1 GCA_902806425.1 uncultured Truepera sp. | reverse complement strand
CAAACTTTGCTGCAGCCACTGATCCTCGTTTGTTATCGACTCAAGCGTTTGACTACGTCAGGGTACAGCGCTCGCGTTGAGCGACGCCACTGCATGTGGTTCACCGAGCTGAGGGCAGAGAAAGTGGGCTGGCTCTCTACCGGCACGCCTTGAAGGAGGATCGATGCTTCACCTGAGAGTCGCCGCCCTGTTTCTACTGATGCTCGGTGCGTGTGTAGCGCCGTCACTGCTGCCCTCGAGCGCATCCGAGCCCAACAGCTCGGGCTTGCCCCTGCCCCACATGCTAGAGCTAAAGGCTTACGAAAAGCAGCTCTACGCCTTTTTAGACAACCGGCAGTACGAGAAGCTGGGCTGGGTCAAGGACAAGGGCGTGCGCGACACCGGCCCGTTCATCGCTGGGGAGGCGTACGGCACGCACCCGGCGGTGCGCATCTTCTACTCCCCCGAAGTGTACGAGTGGGTGAAAGCAGGACGGCCTGAAGACCAGCTGATTCCCGACGGGGCGATGATCGTCAAGGAGATGTATACGCCGCCCGCCGTGCGCTACGGTGGCATGACGGACGCAGAGATCGATAAGGCCATAAGCGGCTGGACGGTGATGGTGCGGGACGCCTCGGGCTCGAAAGACGGCTGGTTCTGGGCCTACTACGCGCCGGGCGAGGAGGTGGACACAAACACCTACCCCTTCTCGTACCCGAACGCCGGGTTCGGGCAGTACTGCGTGCGCTGCCACGCCTCGGCCGAAGGTAGCTTCACCTTCTCGTCGCTTCGTAACATCGAGGGAGAGCCGGGGGAACCCATCCGCTTCCGCGTGGATAACTCCTGGATCGAGACCGACGGAGACGGTTTGCTCTTACCCCATACCGCTCTATCCCAAGCCCAGGACGCTTTCCCGGCGAAAGATACCAAGCCCTTGAACAAGCCCGACCCGGCGTTTCTCGAGACTTTCAACGCCATTAAGCGCGTTTCTCCCGACAGCGTGGTTAGGTTACCCCCGGTAACCCTCGACCACGTCGTCGCCCCCAGCACCCCGCCGACTACGCCCGAGCACTTTCTCACGTCGGACCAGTGCATGTCGTGCCACGACGGGCAGGGCGCACCTTTCGGCCCCAACATGTTCATCCCGGCGAACGAGACGCACGCGGGCGTCAACCTCTCGCCTTACGGCGAGTGGAACTGGTCGATGATGGGGCTTGCCGGGCGCGACCCGATCTTCTACGCGCAGCTCGAGAGCGAGGGCGCGCTTTGGCCTGCACAAAAGGGCACGATAGAAAACCTTTGTCTAACGTGCCACGGCGCAATGGGACAGCGGCAGTGGCACGCTGACGGTAACAAGAGCGACTACACCCTCGACAAGCTGCTCATCCGCGACGTGAACGACCCGGACCACAAGTACGGCGCGCTCTCCCGCGACGGCATCTCCTGCATGGTCTGCCATCAGGTCGTCGACGACAAAAAGCCGCTCAGGGATATCGTGACCGGAAACATCGAACTCTCGGGGCCGGTGGACGGTGTCACGCCTATCTATGGTCCCGTAAGCCACCCGGCGAATCTCCCTATGGTCGCGTCGCTTGGATTGGAGCCCCAGGAGAGCGCCTACATCTCGACCTCGCGAGTGTGTGCCGGTTGTCACACCATCTACCTGCCGGTGTTCGATAAGGATGGGAACGAAATTAAAAAGAGCTTCGAGCAGGCCACCTACCTCGAGTGGCTTAACAGCAGTTTCCAGAACGAGCTCGGCGTCGGCAGCGACCCGCAGAGCTGCCAGAACTGTCACATGACCGACGAGTATCACGGCACGAAGCTCGCAGAGCAGATTGCCAACGTCCAGGACCAGACCTACCCAGAAGCCGACAACCTCGCGCCCCTGAACGAGATCACTGTGCCGCTCCGCGGGCTGTCCGGCGACACCCTTCCCCCTGATGTCGACAAGCTTGGGGACGAGACCCTCAAGCGCCACACCCTTTTGGGCATCAACCAGTTCGGTCTGGAGATGTTCAACCAATTCGACGACATCTTAGGCGTCCGCAAGACCGACTACATGACGGGCTCTGCCAACGGCTTGCCGACCGCCATCGCCGAGAGCGACCGGCTCGCCAAGAACGAGACCGCCCGGGTCGAGATCCTCGGTACTGCCCTCAAGGGAGACACGCTCACCGCACGGGTCAAGGTCACCAACCTGACCGGCCACCGCTTCCCCTCAGGCGTCGGCTTCAGGCGGGCGTTTCTTGAGTTCAGCGTCAAGGACCCGCAAGGAAACGTCGTGTGGGCGTCCGGGCGCACTAACTCGGTCGGCGTAGTGGTCGATGTAAACGGCGATCCCCTACCTTCGGAGTTCCTCGAGGTCGACCCGCAAACTGGCAAGCAGGTCTACGAGCCGCACTACCAGACCATCACCCGGCAAGACCAGGTACAGGTCTATGAGGAGCTGACCAAGAGCCCGTCAGGCGTCTTTACCACGAGCTTTCTGTTGCGGATGGACACGATCAAGGACAACCGCTTGCTCCCCAAAGGGTGGGCGGCAGAAGGTCCAGAAGGCTTTAAAGCGTTCTACTCCCCCGACCCCGCCGAAGCGGAGAAGGCGCTCCACGCCACCCATCCAGAGGGCAATGTTCTTCAAGACGAGGGGTTCTTGGACGGCACAGGTTCGGATGTTGTGACCTATCAGCCAACGTTGCCGAAGGGGGTGCTTAACGGGCTTCAAGAGGGGCAGCGGTTGACCGTAACAGCGGCACTCTACTATCAGTCTATCCCCCCTCGCTACCTGCAGGACCGCTTCACCACCGCCCAGGGCGACAACACCCGGCGGCTGCATTACCTCACCAGCCACCTCAACGTAGAGGGGACCAACATCGAGAACTGGAAGCTGCTGATCCAATCTAAGAGTGCATCAGTACGATAACGGCAAAGTATGGCTGCTAAGGGAAGAGAAGCGATAGGTGCCAACACGAGGGGCAGTGTACGCCCCTCGTGTTAACTTCTCGACAGTCACGCGTCCAACCAGGACGCCTCAATGGGGTAAGCGTTGCGATGATCACCCTATTATTTAACGCTTTAGCATCTTCGACCTTTACGGTATCAGCATAGTGACGCCTTACATAGGACGGGCCCTGGGTGCTACTGCGCAAGATGAGTTAGGCTGACTAAAGCCCTTCTTATTGCCCTAATCTGTGTCACGCTCATCAACAGTTATTTAGCCTCGAGATCGGGCGTTGGACCGCTCCTTCACTGGACTGCAGCACTTAGGATGGCGTTCCCTAATGACCCACTACGGTAGCCTCATAAGGCTCTCCTGCACAAGCTGAAAGGCCCCGGGCGAGATGCTCAAGCCGCCACGGAACGGGTTGTCCATCGACACCGTCAGAAAAATCAGGAGGGAAACAAATAACGACGGAATGCCCGCTACGAAAAGGTGAACACCTAAACTCTTGACGTCGAGTAACGTGATGAGCACCATATAGAGCAGCGCGCCCGCAAATATGACCAGCCACAAGATCGCGGGCAAAGCTACCGTGACGTTGTGCAACCGATGACGGCGATACTCCACGAAGGTGCTGAATTCGCGCAGCGTCTCGGCGTGAATGATCTCTTGAACTCGAGTTTGAGGCTTAAAGGCCAGGAGCCGTGCTTGGAAAGCGGTGGCCTGGACGGTTCCACCTTCGGGAACGATGCCCCGCCGCTGATCAGGCCAGTCCTTCTCAATCACATCGCGTGTGTAGGCGCGGAGCATCTGTTGGAGTTCGCCCCGGATGGGCTCAGGGTAGCTCGAAACGTCTCGGTAGAGCGTCCCGAGGGCTGCGGCCTCTCGTCCGACGGCGGCACCAACGTCGGCGTAGTCCCCGTAAGCGGCCAAGACGGTCAGCGCCAAAGTGACCCCGTAAAACAACCCGAAGGCCGACAGGACAGACCCGATCACCCCGGCCCAATTGGATTGCTGCTCGACCAGGCGGCGTACCCAAGGATAAGCAAGGATGATAAACAGCCAGGTGACACCGACAAAGACGATGGCGAAAAGAGCCGCACCGGACCATAAGGGTATGTCGTAAATCCAGTAGAACACGTCGCCCCCAAAAGGTTAAGCGCAAGCTAGTCGATGTGATACCTGCGTGGTGTGAACAAACTACCACGTTAGTCTAAGCGGACACCACTTGTTTTGAAGAGCGGTGCTTTCTAGCCCTTTTTGACAACTTACCACTACTTGGCAAGCCATGTTCGCGCCACCTCTTTCAGCGCCTCACCCTCAGCTAGTTGTGCATTGAGCGTCCGCAGTTCGTCGGTCGTCAATCTTTGGGTTACCGCGCCGAGCGGACCCGTCAGGCGTTCGCCTAAGCTCTGAACATTTTCTGTACGGACGATGGGTACGATGTTTTCCGCAGGTTGTGCGCCTCGGTCATCGGCCAAAATCACAAAGCCCCGTTCTGTGATAACGCCCTGCGTGCTAAACAAAAATGTAACGTCTACCTCGCCGCCTGCCAAGGCTTTGACGGTAGCGGGGCCAGCGGTATCCAAAGTCTTAATCTCGCGAAAATGCAGCCCGTAAACGTCGGTAAGGCCCCGGTAACACGCAGTCCGTTCCATGCACTCGGCTGAGCCGCCGAAAACCAGCTCATCGGCAGCGTTTTGCAGGTCGCTGATGTCAGCAAGCTCGTACTTGTCGGCGAGCGCCTTCGTCACAACGACCACCTGGGTACTTTCAGCTCTAGCATAGTCAAGCGCTCGCAGCTCGGTTTTTCGGAGCGTCCTTTGCAAGGCTTTCTGAGTAGCCGCTGCGGTAGAGTCGCCCGCAGCCGCGTCGCCACTCAGGTAACGAAGTGCAGAACCCAGATATTCGGGTACCAGATCGATCTCGCCTTGTTTAAGCGCCTCGAGGTAGACCTCGCGCGAACCCAAACTGAAGTTCCGCTCGACGGCGACGTTGTTGGCTTCTAGAGCTTGCGCGAAAATTTCTGCTAAGAGCTCACTCTCGGCAAAATTCGCTGAACCGATGACAACGGGTTCAGCAGCACGCTCCTTAGCTTGGGGCGCACCGAGTGCGGCGTTTGACAAAAGACAGATGGCTAGCAGTATCAAAGAAGTTTTCATCTTTATCCCTCCAGTTAGGGTAGGAACTCCGTGGCGAGGTTACCTGCGCAAGGCTCTAGCAATTTGAGGAAACCGTACCCTGCCACAATATCTTCTAACCAAAAAAA
>CADCWP010000145.1 GCA_902806425.1 uncultured Truepera sp. | reverse complement strand
CGGCATACCCCAACCGTTCGGCGCAGACCACCCTAGGGGTTGCTAGGGAAAAGTTACTTACCTTTCCCTACCCTGCGGGCGGCTACAATGAGGGAGCAATAAGCAGCACGTCAGCTACTTTTTGGAGGGACTTATGGAAACGATTCAGCGCGGGCTAGACGGTGTTGTTATCGACACGAGCCAGATTTGCAGCATCGACGGCCTTAAAGGCGAACTCATCTACCGCGGCTACGACATCCGCGAGTTGGCCGACAAAGCTTCGTTTGAGGAGGTCGTGTACCTTTTGTGGAATGGGACGCTGCCGACCCAGAGTGAACTCGACGCCTTCCGTGACGAACTCAGACCGCACTTCGCCGTTCCCAGCGAGGCGCTGGAGGTGCTGCGCCACTTTCCTAAGGAGAAAAGCCCCATGCACGCGCTTCGCACCGCCGTCTCGCTGCTACCGGCCTCCGACCCGGAGAGTGAAGGCGTGGGGCTGGACAACGTACGCCGCATCGGCCTCCGGCTAAGCGCGCAGATCGTCACGCTGACGGCGGCGCTTCAGCGGCTGCGCGAAGGTGAGGAGCCCGTAGCGCCGCACCCCGACCTCGGCCTCGCCGCCAACTTCCTTTACATGACCCGTGGGGAAAGGCCGACCGACGCGGCGGTGCGGGTCATGGACGTGGCGCTCGTTTTGCACGCCGAGCACGGCTCGAACGCCAGCACCTTCGTCGCGCGCGCCACCGCCTCGACCCTAACGGACGTCTACAGCGCCGTGGTCGCCGCTATCGGCTCGCTGAAAGGCCCGCTTCACGGCGGCGCGAACACCGCGGTCATGCAGATGTTAGAAGAGATCGGCAGCACCCAGGCCGTCGACGCCTACATCGTCGACAAGCTCGCCGAGCCCAAAGCCCGCATCCCCGGTTTTGGTCACCGCGTCTACCGCGTGCTCGACCCGCGCGCCGCCGTTCTCGAAGAGGTGTCGCAAAAACTCGCCGAGGAGTCCGGCGACGCGAAATGGTTTGAGATGTCGCAGGAGATGGAGCGGGTGATGGACCGCGAGATGGGTCGGCGCGGCAAAGGGGTCAAGCCCAACGTCGACTTTTTTTCGGCGTCGGTCTACCGGATGCTGGGCTTTCCCGCCGAGATGTACACGCCTATCTTTACGGTCGCCCGGGTGCCGGGTTGGATGGCGCACCTTTTGGAGCAGTACGCCGACAACCGCCTCATGCGCCCCAAACTCGCCTACGAAGGCCCGAAAGGCGAGACGTTCGTGCCTATAGAGGCGCGCTAACGCTTCGTTTGCACGGCCTAAAATCCGAAACCGTCTGACGCGTGCCAAGGCCGTCGGCTCAACCTTGCGGCCCTCATTGACAAGGGGTCCCGCTGTGACCGTGCTGGGAAGCGGCCCACCCTAAGACGACCTACTTCCACCCATTGGGGGTCTATCGGTCCAATGTCCGCCAAAAGGCCGAAGCTTGAGGGCGTTCACTCAAGTTAGGCTACACACGTGGAGGAACGTTCGTACACTTGAGTGATGTGCTCTGCCCCGTTTTCGGCGTGCTTTATGGAATTCAACCTCTAGAAACTCGAGCCAAGACCCCGCTCCAGCCTATGCCTTAAAAAATAAGGTATACTGTTCCGGGGCTCGGGACAGTAAAAACCACGCAAGTGAAAGGGGTGGTCGTGGCACTTACACGTCCGCAAGAGGCCGAAAAGCGCGAGTTCAGGGTCACGGACGCCCCCAGCTACGATCAGCGGGGTCCGCTGCGTTGGCTACTGTCGCACCTCGCCCGCTACCCGCTGCTGCTCGTCAGCTTCGCGGTAGCGGCGGTTCTCACCAACGTCCTCTTCTCCGCGGTGCCGCGCCTGACCGGAGTAGCCTTTGACGAGGTGCTCCGGCCCGAGCCGAGCGCCCGGCGCTTGCTCGAGATCGCCGCGCTCATCTTGGGCCTCGTCTTGGTCCGCGGCGTGATCGACCTCGTCAACAGCGCGTCGGTCGAGACGTTGGGGCAGCGCCTAGAACGCGACACCCGCGACGAACTCTACGCGAGCCTGCTCGGCAAAAGCCAGACGTTTCACAACCGGCAGCGCGTCGGCGACATCATGGCGCGGGCCGCTGGTGACGTCCGGCAACTCAACCCGATGATGAACCCCGGCGTCGCGCTGATCACCGAGTCGCTCGCGGGCATTGTCGTGCCGCTCGTCTTTATCGGCCTGATCGAGCCCCGGTTGCTCGTCTCCCCCGTGCTGTTCGTCATCAGCTTTATCTTCGCGCTGCGCCACTATATGCGGCAGCTCAACCCAGTGTCCGCTGACATGCGCCGCCGCTTCGGTGATATGAACGCGGGGCTCAACGAGGCGATCACCGGCATCGAGGTCGTTAAGGGCGCCGCGCAGGAGGCGCAGGAAAAGCGCAAGTTCGTCCGGGACGCGGGCCTCTACCGCGACGCCTTCGTGGCGCAGGGACAGGTGCAGGCGCGCTACCTACCGCTGCTCTTGATCGGCCTCGCGGCAGGCGGCGCATTCGCGCACGGCCTCTACCTGCTTTCACGGGGGCAGATCACAGTCGGCGATCTGGTCGCTACGATGGGCCTGATGGGGGCGCTGCGGTTTCCGGCGTTTATCTCGATCTTTACCTTTTCGCTCGTGCAGCTCGGGTTGGCTGGAGCCGCGCGCATCTTAGAACTCATCCGCGAAGACACCGAGCTAGACGAGAACGCCGCCGGGTACGCCGCGCCCATTCGCGGCGAGATCAGGTTCGAGAACGTCTCCTTCGCCTACGACGGCCCGGACGGCAAACGCAGCTTGGAGGGTGTGTCGTTCGTCGCCGAGCCGGGAGAGACCGTCGCTATCGTCGGTCAGACCGGCTCGGGCAAGAGCACCCTGACAAAGCTCGTCAACCGCGCCTACGACGTTTCTGAAGGCCGCATCCTGATCGACGGGGTAGACGTGCGGGAGTGGAACCTAGAGACCCTCCGGTCGCAGATTTCGGTCATTGAACAGGACGTGTTCTTATTCTCTCGCTCGATTTCGGACAACATCGCCTTTGGTTTGGGGGCAGCGACGCCCGCCGCTATCGAAGAAGCCGCCAAGGCCGCGCAGGCGCACGCCTTTATCACGCACTTTTTCGACGGTTACGCGACCGTCATCGGTGAAAAGGGCGTGACGCTCTCGGGCGGGCAGCGGCAGCGTCTGGCGATAGCGCGCGCGCTTCTGACGGACCCACGCGTCCTGATTCTCGACGATTCGACGAGTGCCGTCGACAGCGCCACCGAGGACGAGATTCAGGGGGCCATCAACAAGGTGTTAGAGGGCCGCACCACCCTCATGATCACCCACCGGCTGTCGCAGATTCGGCGGGCGGACAAGATTTTGGTGTTGCACGGGGGGAGAGTGGTCGACCAGGGCACGCATGACGAGCTGTTGGCGCGCTGCGACCTCTACGGGCGCATCTTCGCACGCTACGACTGACGGATGAGCTGGGAGGTAGGGCTATGGGTTTTGTGATGGACGGCCTCGACGCCGAGGCTTACGACCGCACGTATTCAGACCGGCAACTTTTAGGGCGCATCTTCCGCTACTTTCGCCCCTTTGTGGGGACCATGGTCTTCGTCGCCATCATGATTCTTTTGGGTGCCGTGCTTGACGCAGCGCTGCCGGTCCTGGTCGCGCGCGGTATCGACCGCTTGGCCGGGGTGGAGCGTTTCGGGGGTGAGGTGTGGCGCAGGACGACGTGGCTTATCGTGGCGGTGTTCGCTTCGGGTGCGCTGTCGTGGACCTTCAACTTTTTCCGGCAGTCCTACACCGCTCGCGTCGTCGGCGAGGTCGTGATGAATCTTCGTAAAGATGCCTTCGACGCGGTGTTGGAGCGCGACATGTCGTTTTACGACGAGTTCCCGACCGGCAAGATCGTCAGCCGGGTAACCTCGGACACCCAGGACTTCGCTACCGTCGTCACGCTGACGCTCAACCTGATGAGCCAGCTTTTACAGGTCCTGATCATCGTCGGCATTCTGTTCTTCATCAACGTCCAGCTGGCGCTTATAGCCCTCACCATCGCGCCTTTTGTCATCATCGCGGCCTTAGCGTTTCGCCGCATTGCCCGCGCCACCACGCAGCAGGCGCGGCGCGTCTTAGCCGAGGTGAACGCCAACGTGCAGGAGTCGATCACCGGCATCTCGGTCGCCAAGACCTTCCGGCAGGAAGGGACGATCTACAGCGAGTTCAGCCGCGTCAACGCGCAGTCGTACGACCTGAACCTCCGCCAAGGGCTCGTCTTCAGCGCCATCTTCCCGGTGCTCGGGACCATCGCCGGGGTCGGCACTGCGCTGATCGTACTTTTCGGCGGGCGGAGCGTGCTGAGCGGTACAGTCACCCCCGGTGAGTGGTTTTTGTTCGCCGAATCCGTCGCTCTATTCTGGTTTCCGCTGACCAGCATCGCCTCGTTTTGGAGCCAGTTCCAACTAGGTCTATCGGCCAGCGAAAGGGTCTTCGCCCTCGTCGACGCCGAGCCGAGGGTCGCGCAGAACGATGATCAGTCCGTCAGTCACGTTTCCGGACGCATCGAGTTTAAGAACATGGACTTTCGCTACACCGTGCAGGAACAGGTTCTATACGGGTTTAATCTGACGATCCAGGCCGGTGAGACCGTCGCGCTCGTCGGGCAAACCGGGGCCGGAAAGTCGAGCCTCGGCAAACTGGTCGCGCGCTTTTACGAGTTTCAGGGCGGCGAGCTGCTGATCGACGGGCGCGACATCCGCTCGTTCGACCTGCACGCGTACCGGCGGCACCTCGGCATCGTGCAGCAGACGCCGTTTCTATTTAGCGGCACGGTGCGCGACAACATCCGTTACGGCGTGGCGGACGCCCCCGATGAAGCGGTGACGGCGGTTGCGGGGCGCATCGGCGGCGGCGACTGGTTGGACGCGCTGCCGCAAGGGTTGGACACCGATGTGGGCGAGGCGGGCAAAGGCATCTCGATGGGGCAGCGGCAGCTGGTGGCGCTCGCAAGAACGCTTCTGCACGACCCGAGCATCCTGATTCTCGACGAGGCGACCGCGAGCGTCGACCCGCTGACCGAGGCGCAGATTCAGGAGGGGCTCGAGGTCGTCCTCGAAAACCGCACCGCCATCGTCATCGCGCACCGCCTGTCGACGGTCAGAAGCGCCGACCGCATCGTCGTCCTGCGTGCGGGCGTGGTCATTGAG
>CADCWP010000144.1 GCA_902806425.1 uncultured Truepera sp. | reverse complement strand
ATGGTGCTACTCCCGCCATCCGCAAGCTTAGCCATGAGTCCATTGCTACAAAAGTATTTGCGAAAGTCCTCCCGCGTGATTGAGACGGAGTTCTCCCTAACTTAGCTAAAAGTGAGTCACCACGATATAACTTCATATCTATAGACAACACACAGTTTTACGGGGATATTACACGGCCTGTTGTGAGTCTGTATACTTCGCTTATAGCCTTCTTGTAGAGGCGGGATACAATCCCCCATGACTTTCCCGCTCGAGCGCCCCGCACGTTTAGCCGTCTTCGCGTCGGGGCGCGGCTCGAACCTGCGCGCGCTGGCCGCCGCGTTTCCTCCAGGTGACCCCTTTGCGTCGGTTGTGCTCGTACTGGGCAACAGGCGCGACGCGGGCGCGCTTTCTCTGGCTGAGGCGTACGGCGTTCCCGCGCGCGCTGTCCCTTTCGGCGGCGACCGCGACCGTTTCGAGCGCGAGGCGGACGCGCTGCTTAGGACGTTCGGGGTCGACCTGGTCTGTCTGGCAGGTTTTATGAGGGTGTTGTCGCCCGCGTTCACCGCGCGGTACGCGGGGCGCATCCTCAACATTCACCCGTCCCTGCTGCCCCTATTCCCGGGGCTGCACGCACAGCGCCAAGCGCTATCTGCGGGCGTGCGCGAGTCGGGCTGCACCGTGCATTTCGTCGATGCCGGGGTCGATACGGGGGAGGCTGTCGTGCAGCGGCGTGTGCCGGTCCTGCCGGGTGACACCGAGGAAGGGTTGGCCGAGCGCATTTTGCAAGAGGAGCACCGGGCGTATCCAGAGGCGGTGCGGCGGGTGCTTATGGGCCAGGTTCATAGCGGCGTTGGGGCTCACGCGTGAGGGTGCTGGTCGTCGGGGGTGGCGGGCGCGAGCATGCGCTGGTGTGGAAACTCGCTCAGTCACAGCGGGTCACCGAAGTGCTGTGCGCGCCGGGAAACGCGGGCATCGCGCCGCTAGCGCGCTGTCTGGACGCCGACCTCAGTCCCGAAGCGTTGTTGGCTGTAGCCAAACGTGAAGGTGTGGATTTTACCGTGGTGGGGCCGGAGCTGCCGCTGGTCGCGGGCGTCGTAGACGCGTTTGAAGCGGCGGGCAGGCGCGTGTTCGGACCGAACCGGGCGGCGGCGCGGCTCGAGGGCTCAAAAGTTTTCGCCAAAACGTTTATGGCGCGTTACAACGTTCCGACGGCGGCGTACCGAAGTTTTACGGAGCTTAGGGAGGCGGTAGCGTACTTGGAGACCCAAAGTTACCCGGTCGTCGTCAAGGATTCGGCGTTGGCCGCGGGTAAGGGCGTGACGGTCGCCCGCACCCGCACCGAGGCGGTCGGCGCGCTGGAGACCGTCTTTAAGACCGGCGGTGAGGTCGTGGTCGAGGAATTTTTGACCGGCCAGGAGCTGAGCCTGCTACTCGTGACCGACGGTGAGACGGTGCGCTTACTACCACCCGCGCAGGACTACAAACAGGCGTTCGACGGCGACCTGGGCCCGATGACCGGCGGGATGGGGGCGGTCGCGCCGGTGCCGCTCCTGAGCGAGGCGCAGCTGGCTGAGGTGCTCCAGACGGTTGTGGGGCCGACGCTTGCTGGGCTCCGCGCCGAAGGCGTTTCCTACCGAGGCGTGCTCTTTATCGGGCTGATGATCACGTCCGCGGGCGTGAAGGTTTTGGAGTACAACGTCCGCTTCGGCGACCCGGAGACGCAGGCGGTGCTGCCCCTTTTAGAGAGCGACTTGCTGGAGCTTTTAGAGGCTACCGCCGACGGTCGGCTCGCCGGGGTGACGCCGCGCTGGTCGGCGGGCGCTTCGGCGTGCGTGGTGCTGGCCGCGCCCGGCTATCCGGGTGGCTATCCCACGGGCTTGTCCCTGAGTGTACCCAAAACCCTGCCCGAAAATACCCTCGTCTTTCACGGGGGGACGGCGCTGGCGGAGGGCGTGTTGGTCTCGAGCGGGGGCCGGGTGCTCAGCGTCGTGGCGCTCGCCCCCACGCTCACCCAAGCGGTCGCGGCAGCCTACACAGGTGTAGACGCGGTCGACTTTCCAAACGCGCATCTGCGGCGCGACATCGGTGGGCGGTTCGGCAGCGCTTAGGGCACGGTAAACTTACGGAGATGCTTAAATCCCCAGCACGACCACTCGCCGTTTTATCGCTGCTCGCCGCCTGTGCGCCCGCTCCGGCCGAGCGCGTGAGCGTCGCGCAGACTACCCGACCGCCAACCTATTACCCGCACCCTACCGGCGCTTTTTGGCGCTACCTGCCGGAGGGTGAAGCCGAGGACGCGCCCGCGCTCGTGCAGCGGGTCGAGGGACCAACCGTGATCGGCGGCGAGCGCTTGACGGCGTGGCGCGCGACCGGGCGCGGCCTCGAGACCCGTACCTACCGCGACTACCGTGAGAGCGGCGTCTACATCGCCCGCGAGACCGGACCCGGTTACGTGACTACGATCTCACCGCCCATCCACGAATGGCCCCGGCCGGGGACGCTCGACGTCGGCGTGCGGTGGGGCGGCGACGCGGTCGCTACCGTCACCTTCACCGAGGCCGACGCCCAAGAGGAGGTGCGGCTCGAGTACCGCTTCGAGGTGGTCGACGAGCGTCCTATCGAGACGGCGGCGGGCGCGTTCGAGGTGTTCGTCATCGCCTTTGAAAGCCGCTCGTACGGCCCCGACAGGCAAACCGAAGAGACCTTGCGCCAAGAGGTGTGGTTTACGCCCTTTGTCGGCGAGGTCCGCACCGACAACGGCCTCGTTTTGGTTGAGACGAACGTGGTGCCGGACGCCGAGGGTTCGACGCCGTAAGGGGTGCTGCAAACGCCAGCGGCGTCTGGGGCGTTCACCTGTACGCTTTAGTAGGGTTAAGCCCGTCTTTACCTACCCGCCATACAAAGGAAACCGGGCAGGGTTTGCTACACTGGCCTATGTCCGATTCGCTCCCCGCGCGCCCTGAAACCGTGGCCTATGGCCCTTCTTGAGCGTGTCAACTCGACCGACGACGTTTCCCGGCTTTCTCTGGCCGAACTGCACGACCTAGCGGACGAACTCCGGAGCGAGATCATCCGTGTGTGTTCGCTTGGCGGCGGGCATCTGGCCTCGAGCCTGGGCGCGGTCGAGCTGACCGTCGCGCTGCATTACCTCTACGATACCGCGCGCGACCGCGTCGTCTGGGACGTCGGCCATCAGACCTACGGCCACAAGATCATTACCGGACGCAAGGACCGTATCGACACCATCCGGCAACAGGGGGGCTTGGCGGGGTTTACCACCTCTTCGGAGTCGCCGCACGACGCCCTGACGGTTGGGCACGCCAGCACCAGCTTGGCGGCGGCCTTCGGCATGGCTATCGCCCGCGACGCACGGGGCGACGACTACAACGTGATCGCCGTAATCGGTGACGGCTCGCTCACGGGCGGCATGGCGCTCGCCGCGCTTAATCAGATCGGTCACGTCAAACCGAAGATAACCATCGTCTTAAACGATAACGAGATGTCGATCAGCGAAAACGTGGGTGGGCTCAACACATTTATGCGGACCCTCCAGGTCAAACCTTGGCTCCACAAGGCTGAGGAAAAGAGCAAAAAGACCCTCTCGCGTATTTGGGAACCCTTGGTTGACTTCGGCAGCCGCAGCAAAAAGGCGGCCCGGCGGTTTTTCGACCCGGCCTCGAGCAACCCCTTTCACGCGATGGGTGTGCGCTACGTCGGCCCCATCGACGGCCACGACATCGACCAGCTCTTGTACTATTTAGGTCACGTTCAGCAGCTCGACGGCCCGACGATGCTCCACATCGTTACAAAAAAGGGTAAGGGCTACAAAATCGCCGAGTCCGACCCGATCAATTGGCACGGCGCGTCAAAGTTTGACCCAGACAACCCCATCGTCGCGGGCAAGGGCTACACTTGGGCGAGCGCCTTTGGGGACGCTGCGAGCAAGCTGACCGAAGCTGATGACCGTGTCTGGGTCATTACCCCGGCGATGCGTGAAGGCAGCGGTTTGGTCGAATACTCGAAACGGCACCCCGAACGGTACTTGGACGTAGGCATCGCTGAAGACGTCGCGGTGACGACGGCGGCGGGTCTGGCGCTGCGCGGTGAACGGCCGATTGTCGCCGTTTACAGCACCTTCTTGCAGCGCGGCTTCGATCAGGTCGTTCACGACGTATGTATAGAGAACCTGGACGTAATCTTCGCCGTCGACCGCGCTGGTCTCGTCGGGGGCGACGGCGCGACGCATCAGGGCGTGTACGACCTCGCCTACCTGCGCGCGCTACCCAACATGTCGGTCGCCATGCCCAAAGACGCCACCGAGATGCGCGCGATGTTTAAGACGGCGCTCCGGCTGGGCGGCCCCAAGGCGCTGAGATGGCCGCGCGGCAAAACGTTGGTCGCGCCTGAAGGTGACGTTGACACCTGGCCGGAACTCGAGTGGGGAAGCTGGGAAGTCATCAAACCCGGCACGCGCGCCTACATCCTGGGGCTCGGCCCGACCCTCATCTACGCACTCGAGGCCGCGCAGGGTCTAGATGAGGTCGGCGTCGTCAACGCCCGCTTCGTCAAACCTCTGGACGAGGTGATGCTAAAACGCCTCGCCCAGCAGGCTGAGGTGCTTATCACGGTAGAGGACCACGTGCTGACGGGTGGCTTAGGCTCGGCGGTAGCGGAGGTGCTTAAAGATCGGGACCTAGAGGTGCCGCTCGTGCGCTTGGGCATTCCCGACAAGCACGTCCCACACGGTGACCCGGTGGCGCAGCACGAAGAATACGGTTTCGGGCCGCAGGGCATCCGGGACACGCTTGCACGTTTAGGCCTCGCCCAAGAGGCACTTTTGGAGGCGTCGGACTGAGCTTGACACCGCCGCGAGCGAGTAGGTATGCTCGAGCGTGGTGTCCTGAAGCATGGAGCCCCCCGAACCATGGAGCCGTAGTGTAGGGGTTAGCATATCTGCCTGTCACGCAGAAGGTCGCGGGTTCAAATCCCGTCGGCTCCGCCAGAAACCGGACTAGGTTTTTACCTGGTCCGGTTTTTTATAGAGGTAGCGTATAAGGTTCCCTCACGAATTAACATCCTCTACCCTAAGCGGTCGCCGAACGTGCTCCTTGGCGTACGCAAATACACGTACACCTTGCACTCTTGGAAGCCGCTACTTGATACGGTGACGTTGTGTCCGACCTGCCGCTCTTCCCGCTTCCTGAACTCGTGGTATTTCCGGGGATGACCATGCCGCTTTACATCTT
>CADCWP010000143.1 GCA_902806425.1 uncultured Truepera sp. | reverse complement strand
TTGATTCTGTTTACCTGCGCCCCGCTCTCCTGCATAAACCCGATGTTAACGACCGCGGGGTACTTGACCTCGGTCTCTCGAGCAACCTCTATGTCCATCAGCGAGAGCATAGCCCCGTCGTCGAGCAAAAAGGCCATGTTCTTGTTTCTGCCCAAACTCCGCAACCCGAAATAGGTCTTAAAAAGTCTTGGGTTTGCGTAGCTCCGTAACGGTGAGGTTGAGGTGATTTAGCTTCATTCGCCCGTCCTTCCCTGAGCCTCCTTGGTTGACGACCGTGTGTCCTGCTCGCGGCTGCGCTCTAGGCCACGCAGCGCCACCAGCGCCCCCTCCGGATCCTCCAAGGTATGCTCGCCCCCTATTCTTTCAGCCCAAAGGTCCTGACGCTCCCTCACGTACTCGAGCGCCCTCTCCCCTTTGCCTGTTACGCACATCAGCTTGGCGCGGCGATGGTGGGGGTTATCCGAAAACGTGATAAAGCCCTCCTCCTCGAGGCCGTTAGCGGTCCTCTGCACGGTCTGTCGGCTCAGACCCACCGAGCGGGCAACGTGGGCCACCGGGACAGGGCCGTATTCTTACTATCCTGAGAACCTGCCAGCGCGCGCTCGTCAAGCCTATAGGCCGAGCTAAACGGTCTCCCGCCGCGAGCAAAAGGCCGTTGACGCGGAAAACCTCCGGGAGCAGTTCCGTAAACGCGTCACCGTGAGTTCTCTCTTGTTGCATTGACAATAATGACAGTTCGTTGTCGATAATGGCCGTCCGCGTTCAGTTGACTAGCCTCGCACCAACACCCGGCCCCAATTCGGGTCGAGCGGTAGCACGAGCTTGCTGCTCGCGCTCGAGAAGCTATCCGAACCCAGCAGGTCTAGCCAAGAGCCTTGCAGGTCCGGTACCACGACCGTTACGGGCTCGTGACTCGAGTTGACCGCGACCAAGACCGTCTCACCCTGGTAAGTTCTGGAAAAAACGAACTGCTCGGAGGTCACGAGCCGCTCGCTGTAGTCGCCGTATCTCAGCGCTGGTAGCCGGTGCCGCAGCCCGACAAGCGAC
Organism: uncultured Truepera sp.; assembly: GCA_902806425.1. Lineage (GTDB taxonomy): Bacteria > Deinococcota > Deinococci > Deinococcales > Trueperaceae > Truepera. The sequence goes on along the minus strand of CADCWP010000143.1, from coordinate 4,189 downwards.
TTGACGACCCCATAGAGGTCGGGATGCTCTCCGGCCCTCTGAAGCTCAACAGGGCGCAGCGCCGGACGCAGCGGCGCGTCGCTGCGAGGTATCTTGCGGCCCTCGACGCCCCATTCGCTGCCGTAGTAGAGCGCGGGCACGCCGGGTACGGTGAAGAGGAGGACGTGCAGCGGGTAGAGGTGCGCGGGGTCGCGCAACACGCTGGCGATCCGCGGTACGTCATGGTTGTCGGCAAAGGTGTACAAGGGCAGGTCTTGATAGATGCCGCCCGCACCGAACTGCCGGTTGAGCGCGTAGGCGACCTCGAAGTAGTTGCGGTCGTTGTGGCTCGAGTAGAGCCCCTTATATAGCTCGTAGTTGGTGGTGGCGTCGAGCCCGTCAGGATAGGCCCAGTTCCGGTAGTCGCCGTGGACCACCTCACCTAGAAGCCAGCACCCCGGCTTAACGTCACGGCACCTGTGGGCGAGAGCGCGCTGAAAGTCGTGGCCCAGCACGTCCGCCGCGTCGAGCCGCAAACCGTCAGCACCGAACTCCGTAAGCCACTCCTCTGCCGCGTCTAAAAGGTGCGCCCGCACCTCACGCTGCGACGTGTCGAGCTTAACCAAGTCGAAGTGACCGTCCCAGCCCCTATAGCTGAAGGGGTCACCGTACGGGCTGCGGCCCGCGAAGTCGAGGTGGAACCACTCACGGTAAGGGCTCGCCTCACCACGCTCCCGCACGTCCCTAAACGCCCAGAAGTCGCGCCCGACGTGGTGAAACACGGCGTCTAAAACGACCCGCAGACCGCGCGCGTGGCAAGCGGCGATAAATTCCTTCAAGTCGCGGTTACGTCCGAGCCGCCTGTCGACCCTATGAAAGTCAGCCGTGTCGTAACCGTGTGCGCTCGACTCGAGCACCGGCCCGAGGAAAATCGCGTTGACACCCAGGTCGGTCAAATACGGCAGCCAGTCGTGAAGGTCGGCAAGCCGCCGAGCAGGCGCGCTCGCAAAGTCGTTGCGTTCAGGCGCGCCGGTGCTGCCCAGCGGATAGAGGTGATAGAAAACAGCGTCTCGAGGCCAGTGATTCATGCATTCTCCTTTATATACCGGTAGGTATAGAGGTGAGCTAAAAAAGCTTACGAGTAGATGCCGTAGCTGAACTGCTGTACGATGTCGTGCACCAGCCGGTCGTCGGCCTCAACCTCGCCTGCTAGAACGAGCGTCAGGTAAGTACTCACCAAACCGACAAAGCTGTGGGCGTAACGCCGCGCGCGGCCCCGCATGTTGCCGTGGTCGCGCGCGGCGTGCTCGAACACCGCTTCGACGAGAGCGTGCTGCCGGTCGTGAACAGCCCGTCCTGCGCGGTAGGCCTCGCTCTCCGGGGGCGCAAGGTAACATGAGGCGAGCAACCGATAAAAGCTGGGTTGACCTGCGGCAAATCTCAAGTAGACCTCTACGACACGGCGCAGGTTGAGCGGCAGGTCGTTGCGGTACACCGTGGCGTCCCCCAGCCTCTCGAGTAATGGTCCGGCGTCGCGTGAAATCAGCGCCTCCAAAACGCCCTGTTTGTTGCCGAAGTGATGGTAGAGCGTCGGTTTCGTTACCCCCGAAGCCAAGGCGATCTCCTGAACGCCGACGGCGTCGTAACCGCGAGCGGCGAACAGCTCGAGGGCGTGATCGAGTAAATGAGTGGGTGTATTCACGACTATACCGAACGGTAGTATACCAAGCGGTATGTCGTTGTCGAGCCGACCAGGTTGAGCGAACGCTACGAGCGGATTTTGCTGGCTAGTGCGCGGCTCGTGGCGGCGCGCGAGCAAACGCCCGTAGACGAAGTTATGCAGGTTTATACGGGCAATTTGCACACATGAGTCCGGTCTCGGGCGTCGATGTGGCGGTCTTTCGCGGCGCTGAACTGCTCCTCATTCAGCGCCGCGACAACGGGTTATAGGCGCTGCCGGGCGGCTTCGCCGAGGTCGGTGAGACGCTATCGGAGGCAGCAGCTCGTGAGTTCTGGGAGGAGACGGACGCGAAGGTGCGTGTCCAATCCCTGTTAGCCATTCTGGACTCACGGATATGGCGGAGCTCCGTCAAGTTTCAGCTCTATCACCACATCTTCATGGGAGCACCTGACGGTACGACGCTTTCAACCCCCAATACAGCAGGCGAAGGCTCCACCGCCAAGACGCCAGCCGCCGCCTTTTTCGCCGAAGATGCGCTGCCCAAGCAGCACGCCGGACACGTAAACTGGACTCCGCTACTTTTCGAGCTCCACCGGGGCGAGCTCGAGCCGCCCTATATCGACGGCGTCTCTCAGCTAGGCTGACGGGATCTCCGCACCCGCTTCGACGTTGGCGTGACCGGCGACCTCGGTATCTGCGCCCAGCAGCGTCAGCTCACCCTGGCCGCCGACCTGTGCGCCTTGACCGATTTTTGCACCCGTGTCGGCGATGACGCGCTCCAAACGCGCTCCCGACGCCACCCGCACGCCTCCCAAGAGCACCGAGTCCGTCACCGTCGCCCCGGCCCCTATCACCACACCCGGCCCGACGACGCTCCGCGCGACCCGTCCGGCGACCCGCGCGCCGGGCGCGACGAGGCTGTCTTCGACTTCCGCGCCACGCGCGATAAACGCCGGTAGCAGTTGCGGGCTCGCCGTCAGGATGGGCCACGCCGGGTCGTCAAGCTCGACGCCGTTACCCGAGAGCAGTTCCCTGTGCGCGTCAAAGTAGCTCTCCAAGGTGCCCACATCGCGCCAGTAACCGTTCAGGCGATGTTCGACCACCCTTTCGTGCTCGACCAGATGCGGGATGAGGGCGTGACCGTAATCGATAAGACCCTCGTCTTTTTGGACGAGATGCTCTAGGGTCTCGAGCAGCACCTTAGTGTCGTACAAAAAGACTTCAGCCGCCACCAGCTGCGTCTTAGGCTCGTCCGGTTTGTATTCAAAGCCCGTGACCCGTCCGCCCTCAGCCTCGACGACACCGAACCTCGAGGCGTCCTCGTCAACCTCGGTCGTCACCATCGTCAGCGCGGCCTCTTCTTTCAGGTGCGTATCTACCACGTCGCGGTAGTCGAGCGTGTAGAGGTGGTCGGCGCTCAAGACCAGCACCAGGTCGGGCGCGAACTGCCGGATGAACGCGGCCTGCCGGTACAGCGCATCGGCGTTGCCCTCAGCGAAGCCCTCGCTGTCACCCCCACCTTGAAAGGGCGGCAAGACCTGCAAGCCGCCGTGCGTCCGGTCCAAATCCCACGGGCGACCGTTCGCCAGGTGGTCGTTTAACGAGTGAGGCTGAAACTGCTCGACCACCCAGACGTTCGTTATGTGGCTGTGCACGAGGTTCGAGAGCGGCAGGTCGATCAAACGGTACGAGCCGCCGAAGGGCAGCGCCGGTTTAGCCCGATTTTGGGTCAGCGTACCCAGACGGCTGCCCGCCCCGCCCGCCAGAATGAGCGCCAGAATTTTAGGTCTCACGCCGCCCCGATCAAGTTCTCGACGATTTTAGAGCTCGAGAGCACCCCCGGCAGCCCTGCCCCCGGATGCGTCCCGGCCCCGACGAAGTACAGGTTGTCAAACTCTTCGCTGCGGTTATGAGGCCGGAACCACGCCGACTGGGTTAGAAGCGGCTGCACGCTAAAGGCCGAGCCCTGGTACGAGTTCAGCACGTCCTGAAAATGCAGCGGGTCGATCATGTGCTCCACGACGATATTTTCCTGCAAGTCGGGCAGGTAGTTGTCCTCTAAAAACTTCATGATGAGGTCGCGGTAGGGTTTGGCGGCCGTTTTCCAGTCAGTGCCGGAACCCAAATGCGGCACCGGCGAGAGCACATAGAACGACTCACAACCCTCCGGGGCCATGCTGGGGTCGGTGTAGGTCGGCATATGCAGGTACAAGGAGAAGTCTTCGGCCACGTGATGCTTGTTGAAAATATCCTGCAACAGTTCCTGATAGCGCTCCCCCAGGATGATGTTGTGGTGCTTAAGCTTGGTGTCCAGGTAGCGCTTTTTGGTGCCAAAGTAGATGACGAACAGGGACATCGCGTACTTCATGGATTCGATCTTTTTGTCCGTGTACTTGCGGCGGTGCTCAGCGGGGATCATGCTCCGGTAGGTGTAGGCGACGTCGGCGTTCGAGACCACCGCGTCGGCGTAGTGGGCGCTGCCGTCACCCATCCTCACGCCCTTAACGCGCCGCTCCTTGCCCTTGGTGT
>CADCWP010000142.1:17148-29102 GCA_902806425.1 uncultured Truepera sp. | reverse complement strand
TTTTGTCTGCGCGACTTCGTTAGTCTGAAACAAATTTAGTTGATCAATTACAGTTGTCCAAAAATCCTCTTCTTCTCCTACCCCACCGCCATCTACCCAAATAGATTCTTCCCGTGGAAGGATACTGCGGACGAGAACTGTCTTACCTGATTTCGTGTGCCCAGTGACTGTAACCAACTCGCAAAGATTCTATAGAACTTGTCGGACGCTCTGTTCAAGATTTAACTCACGCCGAGGATTATATGTATGTCGGGGATACCCTCCTGGTACGAAAACCTGCGTGTACTTGGGGGGGATTGTATCGTCTTCTTTCACCACCCCAGCTTAAGCCATCTTTGCAACTTATGGCGATGTATAGCTTAATTGGGGTGCCTTCCAAAGCATTCTGTATACTCCCCTAATGGCTGACTACTACGAGCTTCTAGGCGTCTCACGCGAGACCGAAGCGGGAGGCATTAAAACCGCCTACCGCAAGCTCGCCCTCAAATACCACCCCGACCGCAACCCCGGCAACAGGGAAGCGGAAGAAACCTTTAAACAACTCAACGAAGCCTACGCCGTGCTCTCCGACCCGGAAAAACGCGACCGTTACGACCGCTACGGCTCCGCCGACCCACAGGCGCAGTTTTCAGGCGATATCTTCGACATCTTCGCCTCGGTATTCGGCGGGGGCGGTGGTTTTGCTGGCGCAGGGGGCCGCGTTCAGCGGGGACAACCGGGGGAGGACCTCGAGGCTCCCCTAACGGTCACGCTCGAGCAGGCCCGCGCCGGTGACGGGGTGCCGCTCGAGGTCGACCATCTCGGCGTCTGCGACCGCTGCGACGGTTCGCGCGCCGAACCGGGCAGCGAGGGTCGCAAGACCTGCCCGACCTGCCGGGGCGCGGGGCAGGTGCGGGCGCAGGCGCAGTCGTTTTTCGGCACGGTCGTGACCAATCAGCTGTGCCCGCAGTGCCGAGGGCTCGGCGAGGTCGTCGTTACCCCTTGCGGGAAGTGCATGGGCGCAGGCCGCACGAAGGTTCGTGAAACCGTGATGGTCAAGCTGCCGCGCGGTATCGACGGTGGCTACCGGCTCCGAATTCCGCGCGCGGGAAACGCCGGGATAGACGGCGCACCGGCGGGCGACCTGTACGTGTACATCGACCTCGCGCCCCACGAGCATTTCACCCGCGACGGCGACGACCTCCGCTACACGCTCCCGGTCGGGGTCGCGCAGGCCGCCTTGGGATGCGCCTTCGAGGTGCCGACGCTCGACGACCCCGAAGCTCTGGAGGTGCCGCCCGGAACGCAACCCGGTACCGAGTTCCGGCTGCGCGGCAAGGGGATGCCGAGGCTTCAGGGGGTCGGCACGGGTGACCTCCTCGTGAGCGCGGCGGTGCAAATTCCTAAAAAACTCTCGCCCAAGGCTCGAGACCTGTTGGAAGCCTACGCCGAGGAGACGGGCGAGACCATTGAGGCGCACGAGACGCTCGGCGAGCGGCTCCGGGGCTTTTTTGGCAAGCGCAAAGTCGAGAAGTAAAGCCGCGTTGCTTACCGGGACTTCATACGTTCAGCACGGTTTAAATGTGGCCGGTTGCGATGTAGCTTTAGCCGACCCTAAGTTACAGTGACAAGATAAAACCAAGTGTGAAAGGGGACGCATGATGCTAAAACGCTGGACAGCCGGGGCACTCGCGCTGGCGCTCTGTGGGGGTGTCGGGAGCGGCGCTTGGGCACAACAGGTGAGAGCGGAAGCTGAACTTAAAAACGTTGCGGGCGACACCGTCGGCACGGCGACGTTTACCGAGACCGAAGCGGGCGTCGAGGTCCAGGTAGATGTCGAGGGCTTTACCGGCGGTGACGGCGTTCACGGCATCCATATCCATGAGCACGGGCTCTGCTCGCCGGACTTCGGCGCGGCGGGCGGCCACTTCAATCCGGAGGGCCTCGAGCACGGCCTCGAAAACCCGCACGGCCCCCACGCCGGGGACCTGACGAACATCACCATCGACGGTCAGGGCAACAGGTCGTATAGCGCCGTCGGCGTGGGCTTTACGTTGGGCGAGCAGGTCGGGCGCTCGATCATCGCGGGCGACGGCTCGGCGCTTATCATCCACGCCGAGGCCGACGACAACCGCACCGATCCCGACGGCAATTCAGGGGGGCGCATCGCCTGCGGCGTCGTCGAAGCGGTGAACGCCACACCCGTGAGCACCGAATCGCGCGAAGGAAACGTCGTTACCGCAGAGAGCAACACCCTGATCCCGGAGACCGAGCGCCCAACCGCTGAGCTGATCGCCAGCCTCGTGGTTCCGGCAGGCTTTGAGGTCAACGTCTTTGCCGAAAACATGGGCAACGCCCGCGTCATGGCGCAGGGTGACGACGGCACGATCTATGTGACGAGGCGCGAGGAAAACGACGTCCAGGCGCTTGTCGACAGGGACGGCGACGGCGTTTCGGACGAGATGCGGAGCGTCGCTGAAAACTTACCCTACGTCAACGGCATCACTGTCCATGAGGGCATGGTCTATTTAGCGACCGACACCGACGTCTACCGCGCCCCTATCGAGGAGGGTGGCGACTTGGGGCCGCTCGAGGTTCTGATCGCCGACCTCCCCGACGCCGGGCAGCACCCCAACCGCACGCTCGTGGTCGGGCCGGACGGGATGCTATACATCACCGTCGGCAGCACCTGTAACAACTGCCAGGAGACGAACCCGGAAAGCGCCACCATCTTGCGCGCCCGCCTCGACGGGTCCGAACGTGAAATCTTCGCCACAGGCCTCCGCAACACCATCGGTTTCGGCTGGCACCCAGAGACGGGCGTGCTGTACGGGATGGATCACGGCTCCGACGGGCGCGGCGACGACACCCCACCCGAAGAGCTGAACCGCTTGAAACTCGGCAACAACTACGGCTGGCCCTTCTGCTACGCAAATCGCCGCGTCGACAATCACGCCTCGCAGACGCCGACCGGCGCGACCGGCCCCGAGGTCTGCGCGCTCACCGAAGCGCCGGTCCTGACCTATCAGGCGCACAGCGCGCCTATCGGCTTCGTGTACTACACCGCCTCGCAGTTTCCGAGCGAGTACCAGAACGACGCCTTTATCGCCATGCGCGGCTCGTGGAACCGGGACCCGGCGGTAGGCTACAAGGTCGTGCGGCTGAGGTTCGAGAACGGCGAACCCGCAGGCTATGAGGACTTCCTGACCGGCTTCCTCTTGGACGACGGCGTGACGCACTTCGGGCGTCCGGCGGGGCTGTTGGTCGCCCAGGACGGCTCGCTGCTAATGGCAGAAGATACCAACGGCGTCATCTACCGTATTTCATACACGGGTGGGCAGGCCAGCCGCTAGGCTCTAACCATCTTTAAAACGGCAGCCCCTATGATGCAGGGTTGCCGTTCTTTTGGGCGTTATCGTTTAGTCTTGAGTATGGCGCACCACGAGCATCATCACGCTCCGCGAAGTTTCGGTCGGGCGTTTGTGGTCGGAATCATCTTTAACGCGCTCTTTGTTGGGCTCGAGGCCACTTTCGGGCTGCTGAGCGGTTCACTCGCACTTTTAGCCGACGCCGGACACAACGCCAGCGACGTGCTGAGTCTCTTCGTGGCGTGGGGGGCAACGCTGTTAGCTCGCCGTCCGCCGTCGGGCCGCTATACCTACGGGTTTCTCCGCTCGCCCATCCTGGCGTCCCTGTTTAACGCGCTGCTGCTCCTTGTAGCGATGGGCGGGATTGTCTGGGAGGCGGTCGGGCGCATCGGTCAACCCGCCGAGCTGTCCGGTGGGACGGTCTTCTGGGTTGCGGCGGTCGGGCTCGTCGTGAATACCGGCACGGCGCTCCTGTTCGCGTCGGGTAAGGACGACCTCAACATCCGGGGCGCGTATCTGCACCTCTTGGCCGACGCCGGGGTTACGCTCGGGGTGATGGTTGCCGGGCTGCTCATCCTATTTACGGGCGTGGCGTGGCTCGACCCGGCGCTAAGTTTGGCTATAGCAGGGGTTGTGCTGTGGAGCACGTGGGGACTCATGCGGGGGGCGCTCGAGTTCTCCCTCGACGCCGCCCCTGAAACCATCGACCTCGAGGGCGTCCGGCGTTACCTGAGCGCGTTGCCCGGTGTGAGGAGCGTTCACGACCTGCACGTGTGGCCCCTCAGCACCACCCAGACGGCGCTGACCGCGCACCTCGTCATTCCGCAGGGCGTCTCCGAACCCGACCGGCTACTGCGGCAGGCTTGTACCGAGCTTCACGACCGTTATGGCATCGAGCACGCGACGTTGCAGCTCGAGACCGGCGACCACGCCCACCCCTGCACCCTAGCCGGTCACGCCACGGTCTAACACTTTGGCTCTCTAAACGCTTTATCATCTACGGCCACAGCCACCCGGACCTTTTCGTCGGTCGCTACGGAAGGCTGGCTGATAGGGAGCACCACAAGGGCAACCCGTTCGACGCACAGACACAGATGAAAGATCGTGGTTGGAGCAAGGCTCGACAACCACGACCTGTTAGCGTTACGGTTCAACTCACGCCTCGCCTCACCCGACCCTCGAGGTGTACAAATCTTAAGTTCCTAGGATCAACCCGACAACTACTTGATCAGTCGGCCCTCCCAGCCTGCTCGGCGAGCGGTAGCGCGCCGAGCAGGCTTTCCATCTCGATGGTGCGCCCGCCCTCACCCCCTACAAACCTCACCACAGTACCGATTAACGGCTCGTTGTTGGCGATGAAGCGGTCCTCGCCCAGTGGCAGCAGTTCTACCGAAAAGCGGACACTTTGAAAGCCGGACTCGAGCCTCAAGGTACGGCCACCGACGACACGCACCTCGGTCGGCTTGGGATCGGCGAGGCTTCTGTACGTGCCCGCTAAAGGGGCTAGCTCAGCACGTTTAGGCTGGTAGCTGCGGGCCGCCTCCAGATCAGCCTTACGGCTGGCGTTGTCTTGGCCTAGAACCTCGAGCTGTGCCTGTAAGGTGGCGTTCACGTCGGGGTCGGGGCGACCGAGTAGGAGTTTGGCGACGTGCAGGCGCACTACCTCCATGAAGGCGTTGGCCCCTTCAGCGTTGGCGAGAACGACCACGCCCGAACGGCTTTCGGGCAGCAGGGTGGCGTTCGCCGTAAGGCCCGTCACGTTGCCACCGTGCTGTACCAGCTTCTCTCCCAGGAAGCGCTCGACGCCCCAGTAAAGACCGTACTTTTGGTCGGTCACGAGCGCGTCGGGTACATCTTCGGGACGCTCGGCAACCGCACGCGCTTGGGCGGCGATCATGCCCGGCAAGTTGAAGTCGGGGGCGGCAATCTGGCCTTTGTGCATCTCGCCCAAGCTCGCTTGGGACACGAGCGGCGCGCCGTCACCGACTTGAAAGCGCACGTAGCGGGCCATCTCGGCGGCGCTCGCGTTGACAGCTCCAGCCGGGGCGTCGGCCCCCAAGCTCAGGAAATTGGCAGTTTGCAGGCCGTTCAGCACATCGAGGACGTGCGGCAGGGCGACGTCACGCTGCTGCTTAAGCTCGTCAATCGAGAGCGTCGCTGTCGTCATGCCTAAAGGATCGAGGACCCGCTCGCGGGTGAAGTCCTCCCACGATTCGCCGGTGATCCGCTCGATGATCTCCCCGGCGATGATGGTGTTGACGTTGCTGTAGACAAACGTTTCGCCGGGTTTACCGACCAGTGGGGTGGTGGCCGCGGCTTCGATGATATCCGCGCTAGTGACGCTCGTATCGAACGTAGAGGCGTCGGTTCTCACCAAGCCGGTGGTATGGCTGAGCAGGTGTCTGACCGTCGCCGTGCGGGTGGACTCCGGGTCGGAGAGCCGGAACTCGGGCAGGTAGGTCGTTACGGGTGCGTCGAGGTCTACGCGCCCCTCCTCGACCAGCAGCATCATGCCTAGCGCCGTGAACGATTTGGTGGTCGAGCCGATGGCGAACTGCGTGTTTGGCGTGACGGGCGCGCCGGTAGTCACGTCGCGGACGCCGTAGCCCCGGACGTAGCCGACTTCGCCGTCTTCGACGACCGCGAGTCCGACGCCGGGAACGTCGTAGGCGTCCATCATCTCCTCGACGAACACGTCGAGTTGGGCCGTGTCGAACGAGGGTTGGGCGAAGGTACCCGAACCGACCAGACAAACGGCGGCTGTCACTGAACCAAGAACTCTCTTTGTGAACATGTCATGCTCCTTTCGGATCTTCGGGTCTGGGGCGACCCTGAAAAGAGCTTGCGCCGCGCCCGATAAGATCGTGCTCAGGCTTTGTGAAGGTTTGTCGAAGACGCCCTGTACTCGCTAAGGATGGGGCGTGCTCGCGTCCCCACCTCAGCCGTTAGGCTACGGCGAAGACATCCTGAAAAGATCGCTTCTCATCCGGTCTTAGAGGATTCTTCGCCAAGCTCGAGAAAAAGCTTCGGTTTGCACCACTACACTGGGGCATGACCCACCATCCTTCCCCGCTTGTTCTCGTTGTCGAGGACGAGCCCAACTTGAGCGAGGTGCTCGAGGCCTACTTGCGCCGTGAAGGTTTTCGCACCGAACGCGCCGCCAATGGTGAGAGCGCCCTGCGACTGTTCCGGGCCGCCAAACCCGACCTCATCTTGCTCGACGTGATGCTGCCCAAAGTGGACGGCTTCGAGGTACTACGGCAAGTGCGGGGGGCTGGGAACACGCCCGTCATTATGGTCACGGCCCGAGTCGAAGATATCGACCGACTCGTGGGGTTGCGTATGGGAGCGGACGACTACGTGGTCAAGCCCTTTAACCCGCCGGAGGTGATCGAACGGGTCAAGGCCGTGCTCCGCCGGACGCGGCCTACCGACGCCGAGGGGTCCCTCAAGGTCGCAGGGCTCGAGATCGACCCGCGCGGCATGGAGGTGACGGTCGCCGGTCGTCCACTCGAGCTGACCCTGAGCGAGTATCGCCTCTTAGAGCACCTAGCACGTCATCCGGGACACGTGTTCAGCCGCGCGGAACTCCTGGCGGCGTGTCTACCCGACTCGGACGCGCTCGAGCGGACCGTGGACGCGCACGTGAACAGCGTCCGGCGCAAGCTCGCGGCGGCGGGGGTGACGGACGCGCTCGACACCGTGCGGGGAGCGGGCTACCGCCTCATGGACCGGGCCGCCGGGTGAACCGTCTGTGGGTGCGCCTCTGGCTCGGCATCATGGGCGCGTTTGTTGGGTTCATCGTGTCGTTCGAGGTCGCCGAGGTCCCAGTTGCACTTGCCGGAAGGGTGTTTAGCGGCCTGAGCGAGAACGAAACCGCCGTGCTCGTCGTGAGTAACGTTGGCGGTATTGTCCTCAGTGCGCTGTTCGCCGCGCTGATCGCGTGGCGTTTGGCCAGGCCGCTGAGCGCGGTCTCGAGGGCCGCCCGGCTGTTTGCCGAGGGCGACCTGAGCGCTCGTGCGCGGCTCCTTCCCGGGCAGGGGCGCAACGAGCGCCGCTGGGGCGGTGAGGCCATCCGCCTCGTCGAAGACTTTAACGTCATGGCAGCCTCGTTGGAACGGCTCGAGACTGAACGTCAGGCCACCACAGCGGCCATCGCCCATGAACTGCGGACGCCCCTCGCCGTCTTGCAAGCGCGCCTCGCGGCCCTACGGGACGGCGTGTTCGCGCTCGACGCCCGGGAGGTGCATCTGCTCGCCCAACAAACCGAGCTGCTCGCGCGGCTTGTCGAGGACCTGCGCACCCTCTCGCTGGCCGAAGCGGGCAAACTCACGCTGTACCCGCATACCTGCAACCTGTCGGCCCTCGTAAAAGACGTGGTGGAAAGTTTCGAACCGCGCGCCGCGGCCAAGGGAGTGAGACTCGAGGTGCGCGCGGAGGAGGTGACCCTGATAGGTGACGCAGCACGGTTGCGCCAGGTCGTAGCGAATCTCCTCGACAACGCGCTGCGGTTCACGCCCGAGACGGGCTCGGTTGAGGTCGCGTTACAAATGGACCAAGCAGGCGTGAGCTTGCGTGTCCGGGATACCGGCCCCGGTTTCGGCGAGGGCGACCGGGCGCGGGTGTTCGAGCGTTTCTACCGTGCGGACGCCGACCGTTCCGGCTCCGGTCTGGGGCTCGCTATCGTCAAATCGCTCGTCGAACTGCACGGCGGGCGGGTCGAGGCCATGAACGCCCCGGGGGGTGGGGCAGTTTTCCGGGTGTCACTCCCTCATCGTAAACTCGGTAGGAACGGATGATTTTTCCATCGGGATGCCTTAGTAAGGGACTGCGAGCGGCTGGGCGTCAGGAGGCAAGCGAGCACGGCGTAAAGGGTCAAAGAGATCAAATTTGCCGACGCGCGCGTAAATCGGTAGATCGTAAAACGTCTACCCGGCAACCACCGTAGGAGACGGCCCCTCGGCAGGCAGCAAGAGGCTGAAAACCGCCCCGCCGTTCGGATGGTTGATCGCCGTCAAGGTACCACCGTGCGCCTGCACGATGGCCCTAGCGATAGAGAGACCCAGGCCAGAGCCCTTTTCACCCCTAGCATCACGGGTTCTCGAGCTGTCTCCCTGAAAAAATCGCTCGAAGAGGCGCTCGGGGTCATCCGGCACACCTGGCCCGTGATCGCGCACCCAGAGTCGCACCCCCTGCGCTACCCGCTGCCCGCCGAGTTCTACAACGCCGGGAGCGGCGTAGCGCAGGGCGTTGTCGAGCAGGTTGCCGAGGGCTCGGGTGAGCTGATCGGGGTCGAAGGTCGCGGTGAGCGCGGGGACTTCGGCAAGCGCCAGCGTCACCCCGACCTCGCTGGCCCGAGCCCGAAAGGTGCTGCACAGCCGCGTCAAAAACGGAGCCAGCGGCAACGTTTGGAACTTTAGAGACACCCCGCCGCCTTCAGCCAGCGACAGCTCGCGCAGGCTGCTGACGAGTTTGGAAAGCGTTAAGACTTCGGTGTGGAGGCGTGCTAGCGCCTCGTCGTCCAGGGTCACTACACCGTCTTGGAGGGCCTCCAACTCGCTACGCATGACCGACAAGGGCGTCCGGAGGTCGTGCGCGATGTCGGCGACCAGGTTGCGCCGCCACGCCTCCTGCCGCTCCAACCCCGTCACCAAGCTGTTAAACGCTTCCGTGAGGGTCCGCAATTCATCGCGTGAGCGGGGGACCCGGAGTTGCAAACCGCGCTCACCCGCGCCGAGCCGCCGCGCCCCGTCGGTCAGGGCCGAAAGGGGTCGGGTAAGCGCCCGCGTCAGTAGCGCCGCTGTCATCGACGCCAGAAAGAAGGAGAGCAGTCCGGCGAAAAAAGCCGTCCGGGTAATCTGCCGGAACGCCGCTCGAGCCGGAGCGAAGCCTTCCCAAGTGTGCCAGTCACCCGTTCGCGCCGCGTCGAAAGCGGTACTCGAGGTGAACAACTCCTGCCGCGCCTCGAACACCGCGCCGAGTGTCAAAAACGTCGTCAAACTAACAGCGACGAGCGCGACGAAGGCGAAGGCAAAGGTCAGGCGGCGGCGCAACCCCCAACGTTTGCGGCGCGGCGGCACGCCCCAACCGCCGGGTTTGGAGCCGTGCCAGCCTCTAGCGTGCCGGGGCGAAGGGTCGCGGCGTTTAGAGCGAAACGGCATCAGGGGCGGACCCGGTAGCCGACGCCGCGCACGGTCTCGAGCTGGTCCCCACAGGGTCCGAGTTTGCGCCGCAGGTTCTTGACGTGCGCGTCAACGGTGCGAAGGTCGGCGAAGCGGTCGTCGCCTAAAACGGCCAGAAGTTCCGCGCGGCCCCGCACGACACCCGGTTCTCTGGCGAGATGCGCCAGGATTTGCAGCTCGCTCGGCGTCAGCGCGATCTCCTCGCCGTGACAGCGGGTCAGGTAGGTGCTGAGGTCGACCGAAAGCGCCCCTACACTGAGTAGACCGGACGGAGCGTGAGCGTTCGTGCGGCGCAGCACCGCCTTCACGCGAGCGACGACCTCGCGCGGGCTGTAGGGTTTGACCACGTAGTCGTCCGCCCCGAGACCCAGCCCGACGAGTTTGTCGACCTCCTCGTCGCGGGCGGTAAGCATGATGATCGGCACGTCGGATTCGGCCCGGACGCGCCGCGCGACCTCGAGCCCGTCTATAAGCGGCAACATCAGGTCGAGCAAGATCAGGTCGGGGCGGGCGGCCCGCCACAGCTCCAAGGCACGTTTGCCGTCCTTCGCGCGCTCGGTACGAAAGCCCTCTCGGACCAAGTACTCGCCCAAAATCTCGGCCAGGCGCGCCTCGTCTTCGACAATTAAGATGACCTTGTTCATGTCTCAGCCTCAGTATAGAACCCGCGTAAAATAACGCCCGCTTCTTCGACTCGTTGAACGTGCATAAACTGACGGTAAACCATGAAAAGGAAAGCTGAAAAGGAGGCAGCCCGACTGCCCCCTTTTTTGTATCTCGAACGCCGACCTCAGCTCGTCAGCACCCGGCGGATGGTCTCGAACTCGTCGGCGCTGATCTCCCCTTTGGCGAGGCGGAGGCGGGCGACCCCGAGCGCGTCGTCCCCACGGAGCCAGCCTAGCGGGCCGCCTTCAGGACGGGACGAGCCGTTATGGCTACCGTTACTCCCACCATTACTCCCGTTTGCGCTGAGCTGCGACTTGAGGCGGGTGTATTCGTCCTCGCTGATCTCGCCCTTCGCCAGCCGCTCGCGCATCACCTTGTCGGCCTCGTCGTGCTGTTCCCAGGGGCGCGGGCCACTGTACCGCCCTTTAGACCAGTCGCCGCGCCATTTGGAATAGCGCCCGTGGCCTCCTCTGAAACCGCCGCGGAAGAAAAACCTCAGCGCCCAAAACACCGTGACGAAAAATAAGATCGTCCCGATGAAGTTGAGAAATCCGAGCCCAAAACCCATGTGTCCGTGCATTTTCTGCTCCTTTTCGCCTGACGCTAGGTAAGGTCAGTGCTATAAGAAGCGTAGAGCGGACCCCGTGAAGGACAGGGGAAGGGTGTGTGAAGGGAATGTGAACGCGAGGTTTGGGCGCGCGGTTGCGGTAGCGTCCGCCCTCGTCGAGAACACTGAAGGCTATGAAGGCTCCCAAAACCGTTTTTCTCCTCGACGTCGACAACACCCTGCTCGACAACGACCGCGTGACCGCCGACCTGAGGATGCACCTCGAGCACGAACTCGGCCCCGCCGCCAGGGACCGCTACTTCGCCCTCTTCGGGGAGCTGCGCCGTGAACTCGGCTACGCCGACTATTTGGGGACGCTTCAACGCTACCGCGCCGAGGAGCCGCGCATCCAATGCCTGCTGGCCGTCTCGGGCTTTTTGATCGACTATCCCTTTCAGGAGCGCCTGTTTCCGGAGACGCTCGCCGTCGTCCGGCATCTGCAAGGGCTGGGCAAAACTGCCATCTTGTCCGACGGTGACGTCGTGTTTCAGCCGCACAAGGTCAGGCGTTCGGGGCTGTTTGAGGCGCTGCGCGGGGAGGTGCTCATCTATATCCATAAAGAAGAAGAGTTAGCCGAAGTCGAGCGCACCTACCCCGCCGAGCACTACGTCATGGTCGATGATAAGCTGCGGCTCCTGAGCGCCATGAAGGACGTTTGGGGGGAGCGCCTAACGACGGTTTTCGTGCGCCAAGGCCGTTATGCCTTCGATCCCGAAGCGACCGACCCGTATCCGAGCGCCGACCTCACCGTCGAGCGGCTGGGCGCACTTTTAGGGCTCGAGCTGACCGACTTTACGGACGCCGCCCAACCCCAACTCTAGTGGGCGACGGCCTTTGCCCTGCGCTCTAAAAGCGGTTCCGCCACGCCCAGATGGTTGAGCACCAGCTCGAACACGTCGGTCGCCCGTATCCGGTCTTGGGGCAGGTGCTGCGCCTGCTGCGTGATGAAGACCGGCCCTTTCTCGGGTGTTCGGCTCCGGAGGCCGTGAGACCCTTTAACGAGCGTGACGTCCAAGCCGATCACGTCCATCATGTACCTGAACCCCAGCTTTTTCTTGGCAAGCACCCCGGCGGCTCTGAGTTTCGGGTTTTTGAGTTCGGGGTTCATAAACAGCTCGGCGGGGTCGTAACCGGGTTTGCGGTGGATGTCGA
>CADCWP010000142.1:12391-17138 GCA_902806425.1 uncultured Truepera sp. | reverse complement strand
CGAGCCAGTAGTAGTAGGTAAACCAGGCGTCCGGTTCGGAGAGCACGACCAGATCACCGGCTCTCGGGTGATCCAGCCCGTACTTTTTCTGCCCCTCACGGTCCAAAACTTCACCGACGCCGGGGGTGGCCTCGAGCAAGCCGCGTACCTGACTCAGCTTTTCAGGGTTATTTACATAGACGTGCGCCAACTGGTGGTCGGCTACCGCGAACGCCCCCGACATGCCGAAGTTGAGCCCCTCCAAACCAAGCTCCTCGCGGATGCTTAGCAGTCCATGCTCGCGCAACACCCGGTTCAGATGCACGGGTCTACTTACGAAGTCGATGCCGTACTCCGAGACCAGCGTCACCTGCGCGCCCCTGGCTTCGTAAAAGTCGATCAGGTCGCCCGTCACAGCGTCGATGTCGCGCAGGTCCTGAGCGACGCGCCCCAAATCTGGCCCGAACCGCTGCAACCCGTAATCGAGGTGCGGCAGATAGACGAGCGTCAGGGTCGGGTTGTGGCGGGTTTCAACGTACTTGGCCGCGTCCGCGATCCAGCGGCTGCCCCTAATGCTGCTGTTCGGTCCCCAGAAATTGAACAGCGGAAACTCACCGAGTTCTTGAACCAACTCGTGGCGCAATTCGTGCGGCCAGCCGTAGATGTCGGGCAGCTTGCGCCCGTCGGCAGGGTACATCGGGCGCTCGATAACCTGAAAGTCGGCGGACGAGTAGGTGGCGTAGCGCCAGTGGAGGTTGGCGACCGTAAAGCTCGGATCAAAAGCGCGGGCTACGTCCCAAATCCTGGGCCGCTGGATGAGCCGGTCCGAACGATGCCAAAAACGCACCTCGCACTCGTCGCGGAAGTACCAGCCGTTGCCGACGACCCCGTGCTCCGCGGGCAGCGTCCCGGTCAGGTAGGTCGCGTGCGCGCTGCACGTCACAGCCGGGACGACCTCCTCGATGGTGGCTACTTTGCCCCGGTCAGCGAACGCTTTGATCTTCGGCGTGTGCTCACCCAAAAGTTCGGGCGCGAGGCCGACAACATTTAAGACAACGGTTTTTTGCATCTTCTCCCCCTCACGTTCCGCGAATAAAACGCTGCAAAAAGAGTGTCAGCGCAAAGGCGGCGAGCGCCCAACCTACGCCGCCGAGCGTCCCGAAAAGCAAAATGACCAGCGCGTCTAAAAGCGATACTCCGGCGATCAGCTGCCCGATGGCCTGCCCGATACTGCGTGTCATGTACACAAAGGAGACGCTGTAAGCGACCCACAGCGCCAGCGCGAGGGGTAGCCAGAAGCCAGACCACGGCAAGATGAGCGCGCCAACCAGGGCGGGCAAAAAGAGCAGCGCGGCGGGCCAGTAGCCCGTTAGGGACGACGTTTCGGTTTTAGCGATGTAGGTTAAGCCGACGATGTAAATGCCCAGCAGCAGCGCCCAAAAAATCAGCGCTAAGGTGAGGGTCGGGGCAAAGGCGACGAACGCCGTTATATAGACCATCATCCGGGTGCTCGCCATCAAAACGGGGCTGAGCGGGTTCGTCTTATGCCACGCGTCGTAGACGACGATGAGGGCAACCAGTACAAGGCCGCTGACGAGGGGAGCAGTGCCCAAGAGCGCCAGACAAAAGGTGCCGACGCTGAACAAAAAAACCGTGACGCCTAAAGCCTCGCCCTTGCTCAGACGCCCTGAGGGCAGCGGACGTTCGGGGCGTTCGCGGCGGTCGATGTCCAAATCGAAAAGGTCGTTCAGATACATCCCGGCGGTGTAGAAAAGGACCATCGCAACAGCAAGCAGCACCGTGCCGCCAACGGAGACGGGAGCAACTCCACCAGCCAGCGCAACCCCGGCCAGCACGTTGCTGACGACCGTGGGAGCGTTCGAGAGGCGCGCCAAGGCCAGATGTGAACCGGCTCGAGCGCGCACAGAAGTTGACGTCACAAACACCAGCCTTTCGCCTCCTGCTGGGCACCGGAGGGCTCAGGTCAGTGTACGCGGCGGGGGGTGGGAAATTTGTAGCAGGCAGTCGTTGGGCCGTCCCTGGCAGAGCGTGGGAGACAGAGGTTCCCCAAGGGACGGTCTAAGCGCCTTTAGCCAGCTTTACGACCTTATACTGCCGATAGCTGTGGAGTTTACCGCCGCTGTCGTGAGGCGTCTCGACGGGCGCGGCGAGCTGGACGCGGGCGTGGTACGCCCCTTCATACCCGTCTGGACGCCTGTACGAGAGCCGCACCTCAGCCCAACCGGAACCTTCCGAGAGCGTCTCACCTTGTTTGGCTACTCCCAGCCACGGCCAGCCCTCGAGCCTCAGCACCTCGCGCTCCGCCGCCTGCAAAAAGGGGGTCGTCAGGGCCGACCAACCCCGGTAACGGCTGTAAAGGTCCCCTACAGCGCCCTCTTGCGAGAGAAGCGCAGCGGGCGCGTCCCCGTCGAGGTAACCCCAGAACCGCCCCGAAGGCAGCTCGGCCAAGGTCGGCGCGAAGACGTGGCCGCCGAAGTGAGAGGCGCGCCAAACACGTACCCCCGCACCCGCAGCCTCACGCAGCTGCCTGTAGAGAGGAAAGCCGAACTTGGCGCAGGCCGCGTCTACCGCGCCGTGGGTGCAGACGAACAGGTCTCGAGTCCCTGGCGTTTCCGGCAGCGCGTACTGCGCGAATGCAGGCAGCTTCTCGGGCTCGAGTACAGCCGCCCAGACGAGCCGTCCCAGCTCCCCCTCCGGCACCAGATACTCGGTTTGAGAAAGGTCGGCGAACTTCCCCTCGGGGCGGCGGTACACCAGCATCCGGCGTAGCCCGGGCGCGGAGTACGTCGGGTCGGGAGCCATAACGAGCGGGCGCAGCTGGGGGCGGGGCACGTCCGCGTCCCCATACCAGAGCGCGATAAGGTCGCGCACCTCTGGTGGCATTCCGGCGCAGCCCCAGAGCCCGTACGGCCACGGCAGCGGCAACTCAAAGGCGACGAGGAGGTCAACCGTTCCGGCGTGTCCAACGGGGTCGAGGCCACCTGCTCGCGCTTGCAGGTTGCAGAATGTCAAGTCGGCGGTTCGGGGCATCAATCTTCCGTAAACTATACAGCAGCCATCCCGTCGGCCAACAACCCGGTTGGGGTCGTGGTTGCGGCCTAAACCACCTCTAACGCACGTTGTAAGGCGAGCCCTGCGCCCGATCCGTTAGGCACGCACTTGTCGGCGTTTGAGGGAGAGCTAAGGGCGCATGTAACCGGTGCTGTTGCCGAATTGAACCACGCTCAAAAACGATGACCTGCCACATTAAACTTTTGGCAGTAAGCAGTTTGAACCACGACGGCACGTTCGCGCTGTGCTTGCGCTCGTTAACCGCACAACGGTCGGGCATCGGCGGCGGCCGAACTTACGGGCGTGTTTGACGGTCCGTTCACCAAGTATCGCCCAGCTCGGAGGGCCAAACGCCCAGCAGTTGGCGCAGCGTCACCATCCGCCCGAAGTGGTAAGCGTTGTGGGCCGCGACGACCGTCAACTCGCCCTCCACTGTCCTATCCGGGCGGAAGGTCCGTGCCAACGCCTTCTCGTCCCGAGCTAACCCCGCTAGGGCGTCTAACCCTTTGTGTACCCGGCCGAGCAGCTCTCGCCACGAAGCTTCATCTAAGGTGGCGTTGTCCGGGGGAAAAGCCTCGGAGCTGTGTCCGGGTATGGAGGGACCTTCACCCCGTATCATCGCCAAGCTGAAGCGCAGCCAGTAGTTGATGTGCCAAAGCTCTTCGTAAAGGCTGTGGGGCAACCCGTGGGGACGCACGGTGACAAACTCGAAGGGGATGTCCTTGACGACGTTTGCAGGTTCCGCGAACGCCGCCTTGGCGACCAGAACCTGTTCCAGAGTTTTCACGCTCGTACCTCCGTCGTTGTTTGTAAATGGCCAGCTAGCATCAACCTTGGGACTGTTTATGCCGGTCGCGGTAGCGTTTGACCTTAGCGATACTGCCGCACGAGCGCCCTTCCGGCCCTCCGGCGGTCATCTGGCACCAACGTTTGCTGCCGTTGCGGGAATGGTCGAAAAACACCCACTGGCAGTCGGGACAAGCTTTTAACCTTTCCCACGAACCCGATTGAATCGCGCCGAGAACGACCGCGAGGATGTCTCCCGGCAGGCCCGCTCGGTGACGAAAGCTTAGTGCGCCATCTTCGATGGTGGGGCGCACCTCGAGGCGGTCGAGCCAGGCGTTAAGCGTCGTCTCTACATCGCCTGACCGCTCTACGACAGCACGCAGGTCATCCCGCAACTGCCTCAGTTGTGCGGCTTCGGCAGGGTTCTTAACGTCGAGCGTGGCGACGTGAGCGTCGAATTCATCTGTCGGCTCCCGCGCATTGCCTGGGGTAGACCAGCTGTTGAGGAGTTGACGTACCCGCTCCAACGGCTCCGGGGCCGCCTGCGGGTCGTGCGGTTCGTTAACCATTGAACTAGTTTAACGGTTGACACCCATCTTGTCTATGTGCTAACTTGCTAAATGATTAACCGGTTAACATTTAGTGACGTCAGGAGGAGAAAGCCATGTTTGACGGAAGTTTGTTCGTCGAGATGATACGGGCGCGCATCCTGTTGGAACTCGCCGAGTCCAAACCGTGGCGGCGTGCTTTAAGCTTCGCTGGTGACATCTTGATTGCTCTCGGTCAACGGCTGAAGGCACACGTTCAACCCCTTCCACCCGCCTACACATTGGTAGAGCACCGGAAACATAAGCAGTAGGCCGTTCTCAGACGCTAAAATTGCCTGGTCAGCGGATTGCGGCGTGCGTCT
>CADCWP010000142.1:0-12381 GCA_902806425.1 uncultured Truepera sp. | reverse complement strand
TGTTGGTTAGCTCGACTAAAGCATAAAGAGGACTTGAGCGGTTTTTCCAAGAGTGTTGAACTTGTTGTGCGGCATTCCGGCCCAAATACCGCATAAACTCAGGCTCGCGGACGCCGAGCTTCGCGGCGCTCAAAACCCGGCGCTTATCTGACAGTAGTTTCCCGTTGAGGTAACAGCGTACGGCTCCTGGGAACGTCTGCTGCCTATAGGTTCGTGCTTAGAGAGTCGAAGTTTAAGACGCGCACGGCTGCGTTAAGAGCAGCCATGCAACTTTTGGCGAGAAGGGAAAAATACTTGCCAATATAGATAAACTTTACGGACTTCGGCGACAGCATCGTAACCGCGCAGTCTGCCCCTTGCTCGAGCCCTCTTAATAAGGCTTTTCTGTTAGGCACCGAGAAGCGCGCAAAACGTCGGCGTATTAAATGGGCCTTGTTGATTCACCCTTACCATCCCAAGGTGAATACCATCACCGCCGGTAGCGTGTACGTTCTGGGCGAGGCTTCGCGGCCTCGCTCGGTCGCGTAGTAGGCGCGTACCGAAATCTCTTCAAGCCGCCCCGAGGCGTCCCAGGGGGCGAGCAGCGTGTAGGGATGACTCGCCGAATAGTAGAGCGAGCCGTGCTGTCCGCCGCCGCAGACGTCGCCCGCGAGTTCGGTGCCGTCGATACGCTTCCAAGCCTTGTGCGCCATCGTGTTGGCGACCCGCTGCATAAAGGTGTCGTCAAAAAGTCCTGAAGCTTGCGTTGCCAGGTCGACGAGCGCCTGCGTCGTATAGCGCACGTAGACCATCGGCTGGCAGCCTACGCTCTCGGAACCGCCGAGTTGGACGAAGTGGCCCCACTCGTAGCCGCTGCCGCTCGGTGTGATGTTCAGCCTCATGTTGCCCCTGACGACCCCGGCCATGCGCGCGGCCTCACGGGTATAGCTGCTGTCGCCGGTAAGCTTGCCCATATAGAGATGGTAGCGAATCCAGTTCACGTAGGGGTGCATCAGGTTTTTGGTTAAAAAGGGAAACCCGCTCGCTTTATTTTTACGTGCTCGCCACTTGGCCTCGAAATCGTTTTGCAGATAGTCCGTCCAGAAGGCCGCGCTGTCGCCGTACCCCGCACTCTTAAGCGCGTAGGCGGTAGCCGCTACCACCGAGTGGGTCAACATCTCGTCCATCTCGTGGTAGTCGTCGCCGATAAAGGGTGACGACGAGCTGTCCGCGCCGTAGTTGAGGTAGCGCCAGTTGAGGTAGCCGTCACCGTTGGGGTCGCCGAGCGTTTCCTTGATCCGGTCCATCAACACGTCGAGCTGGCGCATGAGCCTGGGGTCGCCGCCCTCACGGTAGGCCAAGATGAGGCCGGTCGCGTACTGGTTGAAGTTCCGGCCCAAAACGAACAGGTCTCCGCTACCGGCCTGCGCTACCGGGTCCATCCAGCTGTTGCTCTCGTAACCGTACTGGGGATCGTAGATCGTTCCGTATTTGGGGTTGGTGATGGTAGCGACGAGCCTCGAGTTCCAGACCTCCAGACTGTCGCTCGGCAGAGGGGGAAGCTCGGGCTCCGGTTCAGGCGTAGGTTCGGGTACGGCGCTTGGCACCTCGAACGAAACGTGCAAAACGGGAGCCGACGCCGCGCTCACGTCCCTCGAAAACACGGCGCGCTTTAGACCACCTTGGTGCGTCACCGTGAACGCCAAGGCGTTGCCACTTCGCCAACCACCGCGGCTGACCACCTCCTGCACGACGCTCGTCAGGTCCGGCGTGCGGGTGCTTAGACCGGCGGTCCATGAAGCTGGCTGCCAGGTCGATAAGGCGGTGGTTTTGCCGCGCGTGCTGATATTTCTAGAGGTAGCCGTAAAGGCAGCAGCGTTGTCCGCAGCCTCGCCGCGCAGCTCGAGGGTCACGGCAGCCGTACCTGCGGTGGCCCTAAACGCGATAAAGGCCCCCGTGACCTCTGCCTCGGGGGGAATTCGCACGTCACTGAAGCGAAGACCGACGGTTGTGCCCGCCACAAAGTCGAGCGCTTTTCCGTAAAGCTGCATCCGTCCGCCCACCTCTTCGGCGTCGTGGAGAACGGTAGCGAGCGGAACCGTCACGGTCTCGGCGGTAGCTTGCGCCTCGAGGTCGTAGGGTTCCTCCAATCCACTGCTACACGCTGCTAACAGCAACAGGACAGGCACAAATTTGGCCGCCAATTTTTTCACGTTTCCTCCAGCTAGGGGTGTTCTGGTGTGGTCCACTAAATGCGTCCAGGCTCGGCACGGCGGCGCACGGTCTCATACTTAGCGCTCTGAGTCTACCGACACCGGCTTACAAAATCCTTACAACGAGGCTGGTGGTTTCACGCACACAGAGCGTGAGCCGTAGGTGGCTCGAGAAGGTTGACCACCATCAGGGCCGAAAGGGTAGTTTTAGGCCGAGAAGCTTGTGATCGGCCCGTAAGGATAGCAGCCCCGGTGGTGAGTACGGGAACTTCACACGCTTCGGTCGGCCAAGTTGGTATCTTCGCACCCGTATGCGCGACCGAACCCCATCTGCTTACCCCCACTCTCCTCATATTTTGCGGAGGCTGACTGCCTCTAGAGCACTGGGTCTTACACTGGGGCTCAGCCTAGTTTTGATGGTACTCGGAGCCTGTCGTCAATCTCCGCCGCCTATTCAGGCGAACCTATCTACCAGCGCCGCGCCGACGCACGTTTTCAAAGGTCAGTGGGGTGGTCTGGGCACGCAACCCGGACGCTTGAGGTTTCCCAACGGTATCGCCGCCTCCAGGGGCGGCGACGTCTACGTCGCAGACACCAACAACAACCGCGTGCAGAGGTTTACGGCGGCGGGGACTCCTGTCCTGACGTGGGGGGGCCAAGGCTCGGGCGAGGGACAGTTTTTGTCGCCTCGAGGCGTCGCCGTCGCCCCTGACGGTTCCGTCTACGTCGCGGACACCTCGAACAACCGCGTGCAAAAGTTCGCTCCGGACGGCACCTTTCTTACGGCGTGGGGTGAGGCAGGCACGGGCAATGGTCAGCTCAACCTCCCGTTCGGCGTCGCGGTAGACGGGGACGGCTACGTCTACGTGACGGACACCTTTAATCAGCGGATTCAGAAGTTCAGCGCGAGCGGCGTCTTTATCGCCAAGTGGGGACGTAACGGGACAGGCAAAGGCCAATTTAGTAGACCTGCGGGCATCGCAGTAGACGGGGACGGCCGCGTCTACGTGAGCGAGATCGGCAATCACCGGGTCCAGCGCTTCAGCACGGCGGGCGTCTTCGAGGCGCTGTGGGGAGGTTACGGGACCGCCGAGGGGCGTTTCAGGCAACCGTACGGTCTCGCCGTGGACGGGAGCGGCCGCGTCTTCGTGGCGGATAAAGACAACCTCCGGGTTCAGCTGTTCAGTCCCGACGGCGCGCCCCTGGGGGGCTTCGCCGCCGAAAACTCGGCGCACGCCAAACCGAACTATCCTCTAGGCGTCGCGGTAGCCGAGGGCGGCGACGTAGTCGTCACGGACCTCTACAACAATCTCGTTCAGGTGTTCGCACCCGCCTCCGGCGACCTGCCGACTGTCCTCGTAAGGGTGTCGGGGCGCGGCACCTTTTCGGGGCAGGCGGACCTGCGGGCGAGCGTGAATGTAAACGGCGACCCCGCAGGCGGTACGACCGTCACCTTCTCCCTAAACGGTGTCCAGGTGGGTTCGGCGGTCGCGGACGCGGCGGGGGTCGCCGTCCTGAGCGGGGTTAGTTTGACGGGCGTTCAGGCGGGAATACACGAGCAGGCTGTAGCGGCGGCGTTTACGATGGGCGAGCTTTACGGGGGTGCAAAAGGTCTTTTAAGGGTCGACAAGGCGCGGCAGACGCTCCTTTTTACCCCAGTTCCGGCTCGAGCCCGGGTGGGCAGCAGCCTCGCGTTAACCGCTAGCGCCAGCTCGGGGCTCCCGGTGCTGCTCTCAAGCGACACGCCGGAGACGTGTACGGTTACGGACGCAGCGGCGGCGTTCACCGCGCCCGGCCTCTGCGGGCTGCGCGCCGCCCAAGCGGGCAACGCCAACTACCACGCGGCCGCCGAGCTGCTCCAGGAGGTCGTAGTACACCAAAACAGCCCCACGACCTTGACAGGTGTGAGCGGGAACGGCGTGGTCGGTGGTACTGCGACCTTGGCGGCCACACTTGGCGGTGAGGGTGCGGGGCTCGTGGGCAGGACGGTCACCTTTGCATTACAGGGGCAGACGGTAGGAGCCGCCGTCACCGACGGTAGCGGACGGGCCACGCTAACGGGTGTGGCGCTTACAGGCGTCGCCCCGGGGGGTTATCCGGACGCCGTAACGGCCTCGTTCGCGGGCGAAGCGGGTTTTGAGGCAGCTCAGGGCGTGGGCACCCTCGTCGTCGCTAAAGCAGCTCAGTCCCTAACTTTCACCACGGTCCCGCCCACGGACGCTGCCGTCGGCGGCAGCTACACGGTGAGCGCCGACGCTTCCTCAGGCCTGAGCGTAAGCTTTCCGTCGTCCCCGACGGGCGTATGCACAGCTTCGGGGAACCTCATCAGCTTTGTCGGTGCGGGGACCTGTACCGTGAGCGCCTCGCAACCTGGAGACGCCACTTATGACGCCGCGGTGAGCACGCAATCGTTCACGGTGGGCGCGCCCGCAAGCTCCGCCTACACCCTCGACCTGAGCACCCTCCCGGTCGGACGGGTTATCTGGAACGCGAATGTGGGGCGGGGTATCACCACCGGCACCACGGCAGGTTACGTCACCATCTTTGCTAAGCGCAAAGACCGAACCGGCAACACGGCGATGGTCGTCGGTACGGACCATCGCCTCATCATCAGCAAGGACGGCACCAGCCAACTAGGTTACGTCACGGGCGGCACGCTGGACTTCGGCTTCGGCAACTTCGGAACCGGCCGGGTGGACGTAGCGACGCTTAGGGTTAAAAGTACGACTACCCTCGGCGGCAGCGTCTCGGTCTACCGGGACACGGCGCTTCTCGAACGTGTCGGCCTGCCGAGGACGGGCTCAGGCGGCACAAGCCTCATCAGCCTGAACGTACCGGACGCTACCCTGGTGAGGGTCACGCTGACCGGACCCGGCGCAGTAGACGACGTGATATTCTCAGCACCACAATAAGTGCTCCCGTAAGCGCCCTAGTAACACCCCGGTAAGCGCACACAATGGGACGCTTCGGCTCCTCAGGGTGCCCGCGTAGGTCGTCAAATGGTTTACGCTGTGGGGTACAGGCGAACCATGACACCCTCTCCGGCGCTAGTGCCGGAGCGTTCACCTACCGGGAGTTGCAACGATGTTTAGAGGCTTTTTCGGCAGACAACCCGACGAGAGCGCGCTCGACCCCCTTCAAGACCTCGTACTTGAAAAGCTTAGGGTCGGTTACCTGGTCGACTACGACCTTAAAACCTGGCGGGTCACGGCGCACAACACCTATGACTTCGACGGGCAAAAAGTAGACGAGTGGGAACTCGCTTACGACCGCGAGCTGCGCTACCTCGAGCGCTATGAAGAGGACGAGGAGGTCTGGTCGCTCGCCACAAAGGTGCCCATCGGAACCCTCGGCGACGCCGTGCGCGACCGGCTCTACGCACAGGAGGAGCCCCCCGGCGAAATCGTCCACCGCGACCGCGCCTACTACCTCTCCGGCGACGCCGCCGGGTACTTCCGTGAAGGGGGCGTCGGTGAACCGCAGCCTATGCTCACCTGGGAGTATAGCGACGCCGACAACGCGCATTTTCTTACGGTCGAGCAGTGGGGTGAACGCGAAATTGAGGCGAGCGTCAGCGTCCGTGTCCACACCTTTGAATTCACCAACATTCTGCCCGGCCCCGCAGCCGATGCCTGACGGAGGCCCCATGAACCGTTACGCCGCCACCATACTTCTCTGTCTGGTGCTCGCAGGCTGTTCAGCCGCCGACCCGCTTCAGACCCTGCAAGCGGAACTCTCGAGCTACCCCGAGTACACCGTTATCTTGAACGACTACACCGAAGAGGGCAACTTCTTCCCCTCCTACTACCATCAGTACAAGGTCGTCGTAGGCGAGGAGCAGCCGGGTTCAGACGCGCTTGCCTACCGTGACGAAATCCGCGACTTTACACAGGTGAGCGAAGGGTTTTACAACCGCTACGAGCCCTTTCTCGGCATGACCGTGTTGAGCAAAGAGCCGGACGGTGAGGTAACAGACGACCCGTTTCCCCCCGGCTACCAGTATGTCGGCGACGCGCGGTACGGCAGCTGGCAAAACGACGGCAATGGCGGTCAGTTCTGGCAGTTCGCAGGACAGTATCTGCTCTTAAGCACCATCTTCAACTCCCTCAGTGGCCCCCGCATCTACCGCGACGATTGGGGTGGCTACACCACCGCACGCCGCAGCGGTAGACCATATTTTGGTACCGGTAACCGTTACGGGACGAGTGGCACGCTCACCCGTCAGACCAACCCAACCTTCTTCGAGCGGCAGCGGACGCGGCAGGCGGCGAGTCGGCAGAGCTTCGGCAACCGCGTGCAAAACCGCGTGGGCCGCTCTAACGGCAGCAGCACCCGGGGCCGCTCGTCGTACAGCTTCGGCGGGAAGTGATGCTCGACCAACTCCTCAGCGGCCTCGTCTACTTAGGGGCCACCTTCGCGCTGTTCGTCATCGGCAAAGCCGTCTACCGCCTTGTCCACCGGCGTTTCAGCCTGCGCGAAGGACTTTTCGAGCACGACAACTTCGCCCTAGCGCTGACCATGACGGGCTACTACCTGGGGCTCGTGTTCGCGCTGACCGGAGTCCTGATCGGCCCGAGCGCCGGGCTCATCAACGACCTTATCGACCTGCTTATCTACGGCTCGCTGGCCATCGTCCTTCTCAACCTGTCGATATTTATCAACGACCGGGTGATCCTGCGCGGCTTCAGCAACGAGAAAGAGATTCTCACGGACCGAAACGCGGGTACCGGGGTGATCGAGGGGGCTAACTCAGTCGCGGTGGGCCTGATAATCGCGGGCGCTCTCTCGGGGCAGGGCTCGCTCCTTACGGCGCTGGTTTTTTGGCTGGTCGGGCAGCTCGCGCTTATCGCCGCCGGACTCGTCTATGAGCGGGTGCTGCCGTACACCCTGCACGACGAGATCGAGCGCGACAACGTGGCCGTGGGCGTGGCCTTCGCGGGGCTGCTGATCGGCCTGGGCAACCTTATCCGGGTGGCTATCGCGGGCGACTTCGTATCGTGGACGTTTTCGCTCGGCACAGCGCTGCTGTACATCGTGGCGGGTCTGGTGCTGTTTCCGCTCGTCCGCTGGCTTACGGATTTGCTGCTGGTGCCTGGGGCGACGCTCGAGGGAGAACTCCTACAAGAAAAACCCAACGTTGGGGCGGGGCTGATCGAAGCGTTTGCGTATGTGGCCGCCTCGCTGCTGATCGGCGGGACGATCTAGCGTGCAGCAGGCCGCTACGAGCCGCAGCGCGCCCGGACGAGGTTGGCTCCTCAAGGCGTGCATTTTCGCCACCGGCATGTCGGGCATCGTCGCCGAGTACGTGATGTCGACGCTCGCGGGCTATTTGCTCGGCAACGAGGTCGTACAATTCGCGCTCGTTATCTCCGTCATGCTCTTCGCCATGGGCCTCGGCAGCCGTCTCAGCCGCCGGATAGAGAAGGATCTGCTCGACAGCTTTATCGTGCTCGAGCTGGCGCTGGCCTTGCTGTGCGCCTCGAGCGCGGTGACCGTCTACGCGCTGGCGTTTTCCCACACGTTCGTCGGCGTCGTCATCTACGCTTACGCCTTCGCTATCGGGTTGCTCATCGGGCTGGAAATCCCGTTGGTCACACGCATCAACGAACGCTACGAAGAACTGCGCGTCAACGTCTCCTCGGTCATGGAACACGACTATTACGGGTCGCTCCTGGGCGGCCTCCTGTTCGCTTTCGTGGCGCTGCCGCACCTCGGCCTGACCTACACGCCAATTGCGCTCGGCGCGGTCGACGCTCTGGTGGCGGTTGTTTTATTTCTCCGTTACCGAGACGTTTTTAGGTACCAGCGCGCGTTGAGCGTCGCCGTCGCCGCCGTGCCGCTCGTGCTCGGTGGCCTCGCGCTGAGCGCGAGGCCCATCGTGATGTACGGCGAGCAGCGGGGCTACCGCGACCCCATCATTTTTGAGGAGCAGAGCCGCTACCAAAAGCTCGTCATGACCGAGTGGCGCGGCGATCACTGGTTCTACCTCGACGGCAGCTTGCAGTTTTCGACCTTCGATGAGGCGCGTTACCACGAACCCTTGGTGCATCCGGCGATGCAGCTCGCCGCCTCGCGCGGGCGCGTGCTGCTCCTCGGCGCGGGTGACGGCTTGGCGGTCCGCGAAGTCCTCAAATATGGCGACGTGGAGAGCGTGACCCTGGTCGACCTCGACCCAGCGGTCACGGACCTCGCCCGGAGCCATCCGGTCCTGCGGGAGCAGAACGGCGGCAGCCTTGACGATCCGCGTGTTGAGGTCGTCAACGGCGACGCTTACAGTTATTTGGAAAGGTCGGGCGAGCTTTTCGACGTGATCATCGCCGACTTTCCCGATCCCAAGTCGATCAGCTTGGCGCGGCTCTACAGCGTGCAGTTCTACCGTCTTGTAAACCGTCACTTAGGTTCGGGCGGCGTCTTCGTCACGCAGGCGACGAGCCCGTTTTTCTCACAGAAGGCTTTTTTGTCGATTCTCAAGACCGTGAGCGCCGCAGACTTCACGAGCGTACCCTACCGCAACCACGTGCCGACCTTGGGCGAATGGGGCTTCGTGCTCGGAATGAAGCCGCCTGCCGACCGACAGCTTAACGCCGGAGCGCTCAAGGCGGCGCTCGAGCGCCAAACCTTCCCCAGCGTCGAAACGCAGTTCTTAAACGCCGACGCCATGAAGCACATGCTCAACTTCGGCAAAGACGAGCTGGCCGGGTTACGGAGCGTTCAGGTGAGCAGTGAGCTGAACCACGCCGTCGCCGAGCTCTACCGTTCCGGCAGGTGGGACCTCAACTGATGCTGGCGCGCCCTCGGCTGGGCTGGCTCACGCTGTTATGGCGCTTTGTCCGGCGCGAGAAACTGCACCGTCTGGCGCTCGCGCTGGCCGCGCTAAGCGTGCTCAGCGGGCTTATGCTTCGGGTGCTCGAGCCGGACACGAGCCTCGGAGACTGGCTCTGGTGGAGCATCGTGACGATCACGACCGTCGGCTACGGTGACGTGACTCCGACGACCCTGGTGGGCCGCAGCATCGGCGTGGCGCTGATGTTTTTTGGAATCGGTCTCCTCGGCGCCTTTACCGCTACGCTGGCAGGCGTCGTGGTCACACAGCAGCTGAGAACGGAGCGCGGTTTGGGTAGCCTGGAGCTAAAAGACCACCTCATCTTGTGCGAATGGAACGGGCACGCTCAAGATATTTTGAGCGAGCTGCGACACGACCACCGCAGCCGTACTACGCCGGTCGTGTTGATCGCCGACCTAGATGCTAAACCCGTCGAGGACGAGCACCTCCACTTCGTACGGGGCAACGTCGACGAGGCGACCCTGACCCGCGCCGGTATCGTGAGCGCCCGCACCGTCGTCATTTTAGGTGATGACAACCTGCCGCGCGCCACCCGCGACGCCCAGGTCGTCCTAGCGACGCTCACCGTCGAGAGCCTCAACCCGGAGGTCTACACCATCGTCGAGCTGGTAAGCGAGGCCAATGTCCACTACTGCCGCCGCGCGAAAGCCGATGAGGTCATCGTGGCCAGCGAGGTTTCAAGTCACCTGATCGCCAGCAGCGCGCTCGACCACGGCATCAGCAACGTGGTCTCCGAACTGCTCAGCGCTCGGGGCGGCAACGACCTCAAAAAGACGCCTGTGCCCGCCGAGTTGGTCGGCGAACCGTTTTTGGAGGTCTTGACCCGGCTCAAGCAACGCGACGGGACCCTCGTGCTGGCGGTTCAGCGCGGCGCGCGCGGCGAGGTCGTGACCAACCCGGCGGCGAGTTTCACGCTCGAGGCGGGCGATCAGCTCGTGCTGGTGAGCCCCCGTGAGGGTTGATGTGTCGCTGGCGGCGCGCGTGCTGAGGCTCGTACGGGCGAACTTGGCGGCCCGGTTCGGCGGCGCGGGCCGAGACGCGGCCTCTAGGGAGTATCATGATGACACCGGAGCCGCGCGTTCCCCGGAACCGCCCCCTGCCCCAAATGGGGTCGACCCGACCTTGGCGCGGCTTTACGCCAACCTCGAACTGCCCTACGGCGCGGACCGGGAGGCTGTCCGGGCGGCGCGGCGGCGTCTGCTGGCCCGCTATCACCCCGACCGCTTCGCGGGCGACCCGGGCAGGGCGCGGCTCGCCACCGAGCTGGTACAGGGTATCAACCACGCCCACGACGAACTGCTCAAACACCTGGACGAGGAGAAATCTCATGCCTGACTTCGAGAGCGTAAAACGCTACCTGACGAACTTAGAACTGCCCATCATCGAGGAGGACGCCGCTGCGGAGATCGTGGTGGTCAGCGACGAGGATTCGGGCGTCAGCCGCCTGGTCATCGACTGCGAAGCGCCGCTCCTGATCCTCGAGCAGCGCATCATGGACGCGCCCGCCGCTCCCGGTGAGCTGTACAAGCGACTTTTGCAGATGAACCGCACCCTCGTTCACGGCGCGTTCGTGCTCGACGAGGCGGGTCAAGCGGTGATCTTCCGTGACACGCTGCAACTCGCCACGCTGGACGAACTCGAGCTCGAAAGCTCTATCGACGCGCTTTCTCTAGCCTTGGCTGAATACGGCTCCGAACTCCTATCCTACGCGCGCCCGAGCGCCGACAAGTAACCGAAAGGATCATCATGGCAGGATTTTTCGACCGCGTTTCCAAAGTTTTCCAAGCTGAAGCCAACACCGCCGTAGCCCGTTTCGAGGACCCCATCAAGCTGACCGAGCAGGGCATCCGCGACCTCAAGGGCAACCTCACCGAGGCCATGACGAGCCTCGCGCAGGTCAAGGGCGTCTCTATCCGCCTGAAAAAAGAGGCCGAGGACGAAAAACGCCGCTCGGCGGACTACGAGCGCAAAGCCATGACGCTCCTCCAGCGGATGCAGTCGGGCGACCTCGACAAAACCGAGGCCGAGCGCCTGGCCGCCGAAGCGCTACGCCTCAAAGCCGAGGCCGACGCGCGCGCGGCGTCCTTATCGCAGGACTTTACCGAGCAGGAGCGGATGTCCGGACAGCTTCAGACGAAGGTCGACCAGCTCAGGCGCGACATCGGCCGGTACGACAACGAACTCATCACCTTGCGGGCGCGGGCGAAAACCGCTACCTCGGTCAAAAAGATCAATCAGCACCTGGCCGGGGCGGACTCGTCGGACACTATCGCCATGCTCGAGCGGATGCGCGAAAAGGTTGAGGAGGAGGAGTCGTTGGCCCAAGCGTACGGCGAACTCAACGCCGCGCCCAAAAGCGCCGACGCCGAGATCGACCGGGCGCTCGCCGCACCCGCCGCCGACACGCAGGACTCTTTGGCCGACCTTAAAAAGCGCATGGGTATCGGCGGCTAAAGCCTTGTCTGACACCGCGCCAGCCCCCCTGCCGGGTGCAGCCGCGCACCCGTTCGCCGGGCACCACCTGCTCGCCGAACTCTACGGCGTCGTGCCGAGCAAGCTCGACGACCCTGAGCTGCTCGCGGGGGCGCTCAGGCGGGGCGTCGAGCAGGGCGGCGCGACGCTTCTCCACCTCGAGGTCAGGCGATTCAACCCGCACGGCGTCACCGTGCTGGCGCTTCTAGCCGAGTCGCACGCATCTTTGCACTCGTACCCCGAAGCGGGTGCGCTCTTTTTCGACGCCTTTACCTGTGGGAAGGGCCAGCCGGAGGCCATCCTCGCGGCGGTCGTCGCGGCGCTTGCACCAGGGGAGGTTCGGAGCAGCCTGATCCAGCGCGGTCTCGGGCGCTTCAGTCGCTAAGCTAGGCGTGAACCGGTTGTGTGGACGGGAACGGTGACGAAACTGCCCATCACAGAGCGGCTTGACCCTTTCCGGGGGCCGGAGCCTTGAGGTAGCGTTGCGTTTTGAGACACTTGGCGCTTCAGGGCGCTTTTAGCACTTTGCAAGCGAGGGTCATTAGTTCAAATCTAACGGACTCCATCACGTTAGGGACGTAAGAAACGGGAGGCGTCTTAACCCCCCGTTTCCCTTTTGACCGCAGTTAGCTCTAGACATAAAGAGTTATCCTGTAGACATGCAAGACGAACTTAGTGAACTCCCTTTAGATCACCAGATTAAGCTTGGAAAGGTTGCGGAGTTTTACCTCTACTATCAAATCGAGCTTACTCAAATCCTTGAGTCGCTACCTCAAGAAGTGCTCAATGACTTTTCAAGAAGCTGTTCTAAGGCTTCTATAGCGTTGGGACATGCCGAAATATGGTCATGTAGTGATGGCGTAGTGCTCTTTG
>CADCWP010000141.1:4878-5244 GCA_902806425.1 uncultured Truepera sp. | reverse complement strand
TAAACACGCGCCGTCCGTGGTGTATAGATACCAAAGGTCAGGCCGCCAAGGATGCTGTCTAAGACCGTCATCTCCGTCTCGACTCGCGCCACTTGCCCAGGACCACCACATACTCCAGCGGCGTCTATCAGGGTGTTCTGACCGAGACCGCTGATAAAAAACGGCTGACTCTCTTCTAAGGTAGCTTGGTCTGCGGGGCCGACGGGTTGGTTGAGGTCAAACGACTGAGTAGCGCAGCTCGAGAGCAGCAGGGTGACGAGAACGACCCCAAGTAGATGCTTCATCCACTACCTCCTAAGGGTTTACTCGTGCAGCTTAGCTCATCTTTCAAATGCTCTGCAAGCTGGGGTTATTTCCAGCACATGA
>CADCWP010000141.1:0-4868 GCA_902806425.1 uncultured Truepera sp. | reverse complement strand
CTACAGTTTAGCCCATCTTTCAAATGTTTTGAAAACCTTACGCTAATTGTTAGGCGCATAAAAAAGACTCACCTCAAAGGTGAGTCTTCGCTTTGAAACTTTGAGTCTAAGCCTGTGCTGCGGGACCGCTTTCGCGTTTGCTGCGACGAGGCTTTTTGGGGCCACCGCGCGCTTCAAGTGCCTCCAAGCCGCCGACTAAAAACACCTCGAGCGCTTTGTCCAGGTGGTCGACCTGGTGGAACTCCAGGCTCCGGCGCAGGTGCGTCGGGATGTCGCCCAAGTCGGGGACGTTCTTCTCGGGGAAGACGATGTGCCTAATGCCCGCGCGCTTGGCCCCCAAGACCTTCTCTTTAAGGCCACCGATGGGCAGTACCCGCCCGCGCAGGGTGATCTCACCCGTCGAGGCGACGTCCTTGCGAACCGCGACGCCGGTCAGGGCGCTGATC
This sequence comes from uncultured Truepera sp., assembly GCA_902806425.1. GTDB lineage: Bacteria > Deinococcota > Deinococci > Deinococcales > Trueperaceae > Truepera. The sequence goes on along the minus strand of CADCWP010000141.1, from coordinate 4,422 downwards.
AGCGAGGTAGCGATGGCGACGCCCGCGCTCGGCCCCTCTTTGGGCGTGCCGCCCGCCGGAAAGTGGATGTGAATCTCGGACTCGAGACGCTCTTGCGAAATCCCGAAGCGCTCGGCGTTGGTTTTAGCGTAGGTCAGGGCCGCCCGCGCGGACTCCTTCATCACGTCACCGAGCTGTCCGGTCAAGACCAAACCGCCCTTACCGGGGGTGACGGACGTTTCGACGAACAAGATGTCGCCGCCGACCGGGGTGTAGTACATGCCGGTAGCAACCCCGACGAGGTTCTCTTCGCCCTCGGACTCGGGCGTAAAGCGTTCCGGGCCGAGGTAGGGCTCGAGGCTCCGCTCGCCGATCCGGATGCGTCTAGCCTCACCCTCGGCGATGCGCCGCGCCGCCTTGCGGGCCAAGGTGCCGATGGTGCGCTCTAAATTCCGCACGCCCGCCTCGCGGGTGTACGAGGTCACGACTTTGGCAATGGCACCGTCGGAGATGTTGATCTGCCGGGGCTTGAGGCCGTTTTCTTCGACCTGACGCGGCAGCAGGTAGCGCTTGGCTATTTCGATCTTTTCTTGCTCGATGTACGACGAGAACTCTAAGGGCTCCATCCGGTCCATGAGCGCTTCGGGAATCTGCTGAACGTAGTTGGCCGTGGCGATAAAGAGCACTTCGGAGAGGTCGAAGGGGACGCCCAAGTAGTGGTCGACAAACGAGCTGTTCTGCGCCGGGTCCAAAACTTCTAACAGCGCCGACGAGGGGTCGCCCTGGTACGACGAGCCGAGTTTGTCGATCTCGTCAAGGAGAAACACCGGGTTTTTTGTTCCCGCCTGGCGGATGCCCTGGATGATACGCCCCGGCATCGAGCCGATGTAGGTGCGGCGGTGACCGCGGATCTCGGCCTCGTCGCGCACGCCGCCGAGCGAGATGCGGACGTACTCGCGTCCGAGCGCCTTGGCGATACTTTTGGCGATGGACGTTTTGCCGACGCCGGGAGGACCGGCGAAAAGTAGGATCGGGCCTTTGTTGACCTCTTCTTCTTTCATCTCGCCCTTGGCGGCGCGGTCACCCTTGAGTTTGCGGACGGCCAGATACTCGACCACGCGGTCTTTGATCTTTTCCAGACCGTAGTGGTCTTCGTCTAAAATTTGCGCGGCGACCTCGAGGGTGAGCTTGTCCTGGCTGCGCTGATTCCACGGCAGTTCGGTCAGGGTGGTCAGGTAGGTGCGAATCACCGACGCCTCGGCGGAGTCGGGGTGCATACGGGCAAAACGGCTCAGCTCGCGCTCGGCCTCTTTCATCACCTCGGCGGGGAGGTTCAGCTCCTCCAACTTGGTGCGGAAGGCTTCGGTCTCGTCGTCGCCGTCGTCCGAACCCGATAACTCGCGCTGCAAGGCCTTGATCTGCTCGCGCAGGAAGTACTCGCGCTGGTTGCGGTCGATCTCGTCTTTAACCTCGCGCTGGACTCTTCGCTGGGTTTCGGCGAGTTCGATTTCGGTGTCAATGAGAATCAGCACCCGGCGGACCCGCGCCTCGACCGACTCGGCCTCCAAGACGCCCTGCTTGTCCTCTAAGCGAAAGTCGAGGTGATACGCCACGTAGTCGGCGAACTGCCCGGCGTCCTCTAGGTTCATCACGAACTGCGCGACCTCGGGTTGAATGTTTCGGACGCCGCTCTCGATGATGTCACCAAACTTCTCTTTAAGTTCGCGGAAGGCGGCCTCCAAGGTTACGGTGTTGCCGACGGGCACATCGAAAGGCTCAACCTCGGCCTCGATCAGCTCGCCGGTCGTGTACTTCGCCACGCGGACGCGGGCAAACGCCTGCACGAGCATCTGCACGCTGCCGTTGGGGTTGCGCTTCATACGCAAGATGTTGCAGGCGGTGCCGATGTCGAAGAGGTCGTCGCCGGTCGGTTCCTCGGTGTCGCGGTCTTTCTGGCTGACGATCAAGATGGTGCGGTTGCGGTCGAGGGCCGCGTTGATGGCGCGAATGGACACGCCTCTGCCTGCGTCAATGGGCATGACCATCGTCGGGTATAAGACCGAGCCCCGGACTGGGCAGACGGGGATGGGACCGTTAAACAGCTCGGTGTGCGGTTCTGCCACGAGAAGCTCCTTTATCCTTCAAGCTAGCACTATAAAAATCTTAGTGCTGATATATCAAGTTTACCGATGGTGGCGAGAAAGGCTGGAAGCTGGCTTACATCCGGGCTCAGGGTTTGAGCTGATAAGGCTTCGGGAGCCATCCGTCAGTCTAAACCCGGAAGGCTGTGCGGACCGTGAGCTGGTCCCTAAGCGCGTGATAGCGTTGGCGTATGGACGTGAAGGGTCGACTAAAAGAGGCGTTAGAGGAGGCGGTGCGGGCGCTCGGAACCGAAGCAGAGGTGTCGGTGCAGGCTGTACCGGAGGGCAAAGCGGGCGACTACGGAAGTCCGGTAGCGTTCGGGCTCGCCAAGAAGCTACGGCAGAACCCGGTGGCGATAGCAAAAGGTTTGCTGGAGAGGCTCGAGCTTCCGCCCGGTATCGCCCGCGCCGAAGCGGTCGGGCCGTACCTCAACTTTCACCTCGACCCCGGCCCTTTTGTCGAGGGGCTCGTTACCGCGCCCGCCGCAAGACCGGAGCGCGGTGAAAAGGCTATCGTCGAGCACACCAGCGTCAACCCGAACAAAGAGGCGCACGTCGGGCACCTGCGGAACATCGTCTTGGGTGACGCCTGCGCGCGCATCTTAAAGGCCGCCGGATACGCGGTAGAGGTGCAAAATTACATTGACGACACCGGGCGGCAGGCGGCGGAGTCGATCTTTGCCGTGAGCTATTTTGGTGAAACCTACGATGGTTCAGAAAAGTACGACCACTGGCTCGGCAAGCTCTACGTGCGTTTGGGGCAGGCTAAGGAGACCGACGCTGAGACCATCGAGCGGGGTGTATCCGAAACGATGCACCGTTTGGAACGCGGCGAGCTGCGCGGCGAGATCGAAAAGGTACTGCGCGCGCAGCTCACGACCTACTACGCGCTGGGCGCTGAGTACGACCTCTTGGTTTGGGAGTCCGACATCGTGCGGAGCGGCTTTCTGGCGCAGGCGCTAAACGTTCTTAGGGGTAGCGACGACGTGTTCGAGGCGACCGAGGGCAAATACGCGGGCGCGCTCGTCATGGATGTGTCGAAGTTTCTACCGGGGCTCGAGGAACCCTTGGTCGTGCTCGTACGCTCGGACGGCAACGCCATGTACGTTGCCAAGGACATCGGCACGCAGTTCTGGAAGGTCGGGCTCTTCGAGGGTCTCAAGTTTACCACCTTCGACACGCAGCCGTCCGGCAAAACGCTCTATACGAGCGCTCCTGAGGGCGACCCTCATCCGGACGGCCTCACCTTCGCGCACGCGGACGAGATCATCAACGTCATCGACGCGCGGCAATCCCACCCACAGACCATCGTCAGAACGGCCCTGGCGCTTACCGACACGGCGCAAGGCTTCGACAGCTCGCACCATTTGGCGTACGAAGTCGTGACGCTCGAGGGTCAAGCGATGAGCGGGAGAAAAGGCGTCACGCTCGCCATCGACACGGTGGTTGACGAGGCTAAAAAACGGGCGAGGGCCGTTGTGGCGGAGAAAAATTCGGACCTTCCTAGCATCGACACAGTGGCGCGACAGGTCGGCGTTGGGGCCTTGAGGTTTGCCATGCTGAAGAGTGAGGCGCGGCGCGTGATCGACTTTCGCTGGGAGCAGGCGCTGTCGCTTCAGGGTGACTCGGCCCCGTACGTGCAGTACGCGCACGCGCGCGCTTGCAGCATCTTACGGGCGGCGCAGAACGCGGGCGTAGGTGAAGCGGGCGCGGACTGGAGCCGGATGGGAGGACTCGAGGTCAAGTTGGCCCAAGAACTCGCCCGCTTACCTGAAGTCGTCGACATTGCCGCCCGTGAGTTCGCACCGCATCTCGTGGCGCAGTACTGCTTGGATGTAGCGACGGCGTGGAACGGCTTTTACAACCACCGGGACGCCTCGGGCAAACCAGACACGCAAGTCTTGAAAGCCGAACCGGGTCTGCGGGAGGCGAGGGTCGCGCTGGTACGAAGGGTTAGGGAGACGTTGGCCGCTGCTTTAGCGCTGCTCGGTATCGAGGCCCCGGAGGAGATGTAATTGTTTGAACTCTAACTGAACGTAGCGCCTCTAGTGTCGTCTTATCTTCTCTCTCTGTTCATCGAAAGAGCGTTCGGTTACGGAGAGCACTTGCGGCTCGAGGCTTTTGATTAGTCTATTTACAACCTCTACTTCTCTGCTTGTGTCTTGCATAGGCAGTAAATTGTAGCTTCTCCATAATCAAGAACGTCGCCAACTTCAGGAACAGCGTGATAGACGAATACCCGCAGTGCTCAAGCTGAGAAAGCCCGGTCACCACGGGTAATCTGCGATGTGTCTAAGATCGC
>CADCWP010000140.1 GCA_902806425.1 uncultured Truepera sp. | reverse complement strand
CTCTCGTGTAGCAGTATAGGGGTGCGTCTAAGAAGGTCTACGAAAAAGAGATGGCTAAACTCCAGCTCGAGCTGGTTAAGTTGCAGTCTTGGACTAAAGATAAAGGGCTCAACGTCGTCATCATTTTTGAAGGGCGTGACGCCGCAGGCAAGGGGGGCGTGATTAAGCGGCTTACCCAAAACCTGAACCCCCGTCTCTGCCGGGTGGTGGCACTCGGCACACCGACCGAGCGGGAACGGACGCAGTGGTACTTTCAGCGCTACGTTCAGCAGTTTCCGGCCGCAGGCGAAATGGTTTTATTCGACCGCAGTTGGTACAACTGGGCGGGTGTCGAACGGGTGATGGGCTTTGTAATGAAGGGGAGTACTGTGAGTTTTTACATACCTGCCCCATTTTTGAACACCTCTTGGTACGCTCGGGAACTCTACTGATCAAGTACTGGTTCTCGGCAAGCGACGAGGAACAAGAACGCCGCTTTTTAAAGCGTATCGAGGACCCTACCAGGCGCTGGAAACTCAGCCCCATGGATTTAGAGGCTCGCGCACGGTGGGTCGACTTTTCCAGAGCTAAGGACGAGATGTTTCGGTACACGGACTCCGAGCACGCGCCTTGGTATGTGGTCGAGGCGGATGATAAGAAGCGGGCGCGTCTAAACTGTATCGCCCACCTACTCAGCCTGATCCCTTACAAAGACCTGACGCCTCCACCCCTCGAGCTGCCGCCCCGGCAGGAGAAAAAGGGATATGTGCGCCCACCCAAAGAGCTTCAGAGGCTGGTACCTGAGTTTCTAACTTCAGCGAAAGCATCCGGTTCAAACGCTTAAGACCCGACCCAGGGGTACTCGGGCAACCTTTGGCTCAGAGGCTCGGTCGGACCAGCAGACCGATTACCTAGGCAAACCGACTATCCAGGCGCTCTAAGATTGTGTGCTCGAGCTTCGTAGGTGGATACCTAAAAAGCCGACGTGCGAGCATTAGGCGGTTGCTAGAGTGAGCGGTATATCCTCCACAGCACGCGCCTTTGGTTTACTGCGCCGTTACCCGGCCTTTGGTCGCTTCTGGGCGACGCGATGATCTTTATCGCCCTGCCCCAGTTTGTTTTGCAGACTATCGGCTCGGTACCGCCACCGCTGCGGTGCTGCTGGCGTTGCAGCTTCCTGCCATCGTCACTGAGCTGGTCGCGGGGTCTTTAGGCGACCGTGTTCGACCGCGCCTGGTCATGGAGCTGGATAACGCCCTGCGAACCCTTGCCGTCGGCGCTATTCGTGTGCTGTACTGGCTGGGCAGCCTCGAGCCGTGGCTTCTATTTGCGCTGGTACTGTGCGCGGGAGCCCTGCAACCCTTTACGCTGGTGGCGACGGCCGTCGGGACGGGTGCGCTGGTCGGCACACTGTCTGAGTTCAGCCTTTATGGTCTCAGCCGGACTCGCCTGGGGTCCGTGCATACCGCTTGAGACGACACTCTCGCAGCAGCACCGTGCCTAAAGCGCAACTGAGCCGGGTATTCGGGGCGCACGACCCTGCTGACGAGCGGCTCGCCGCTGGGGTTGGTGGTCGGTGGAATGCTGTTGGCGTTTGTGGCCGCTACGGTGCTGACCGCGCTTTCCGGACTCGCGTGCGTTCTGGTTCGGGGAGGCGGCCTCGCCTCGCCGACTTTGAGAAACCTGTCACCTAGCATAAAGAGAACCACCTCAGCCGACTAGCGCCTCGGCGGCTGAGGTGCAGGTGCCCGTACCAAGCTTGTCTCGGTACGGGTGAGAAGGTTGGAACTCCGTTGAACTTCTCACAACGGAATTCCATGCTGCCGGTTCGGCTCTGCGTGCGCGGCGGTTCCCAGACTATTCTTCCGCAGGGGCCAGATCAGCCTTTGCCGGTCCGTTCAGCACCCGCCCGTAGGCGTCGAAACGCGAGCCGTGGCAGGGGCAGTCCCACGTTTTTTCGCCCCCGTTCCACGCAACCACGCAGCCCAGGTGTGGGCAGATGGCCGAGTGGGTGTGGAGCACACCGGCATCGTCGCGGTAGACGGCGTGTTTGCTGGGGCCGAAGCCGACGACCGCTCCGCTACCTGGTTCTACCTCGGTAGGGGTTGCCGAACCCGGTGTCAGCAGCGCGGTGTACTGGGCTGCGACGTTGAGGTTTTCCTTGGCGAACTCGTTTGCGGCCTTGATAGGTTTACGGGCGGGATCGTAAACGGCGGCCCAAGCGTTTTCTCTACCTATGATGAGGTCGCGGATCAGCATTCCCGCGACCGTGCTGTGGGTCATCCCCATCCCCGAGTCGCCCGTCACGACGTAGACGGCGCTGTCGCCCGGATTGCGACCGATATAGGCGAGGCCGTCCAGGGATTCGTAGACCTGGCCGGACCAGCGGTAGACGACCTCACCCATGCTGGGAAACCGCTCCCGCGCCCACGCCTCGAGCCGAGCGTAACGCGCGTCGGCGTCGTCGGCCTGCCCGGTCTTATGGTCCTCGCCGCCGACGAGCAGCAGTTCGGTGTCACCCTCCTCACCCCCGTCATTGCCGTCAGGCGTCTGCACCCTCACGTAGTGGTAAGGGTCCTCGGTGTCCCAGTAAAGCGCTCTGACGACGCTTCCACGAGGGATTCGGGCCGCGACGACGTAGCTCAGGTAGGGTCCTTGTTTGGTGTGCAGCGCTACCCGGTCGTTGATGGGCGAGTTCGTCGCTACCACGACCGCCTGGGCCGTCACCGTAAAACCCGAACGGGTCCGCACGAGGGCGGGCTCGCCGTCCTGGACATCCTCTACAGGCGTATCCGTATAGATCTGACCACCGCGCTCCTGAATCGCGCGGACCAGTCCACTTAGGTACTTGAGCGGGTCGAACTGCCCCTGTTCGGGGAAGTGCAGGCACGGCAGCGTGTCGAAGTCGGCGAGGGGTGCCCTGGCGACGCGCTCTACCTGGGCCAGACCGACCTGGTGCGCCGCCTCAAGTTCCTCGTCAAGTAGCTTCCGGGAACCTCCGGGGGGCGCGAACAGGTAGCCGCTGACACGCTCGAAGTCGCAGTCGATGCCCTCTTCGCGCGCGATGGCCCCGATCATATCGATAGCGGCGGTGTGACTATGGGCCGCAAGCTGCGCCTTGTGTTCTCCGTGAATACGCACGAGTTCGCTGTAGCGGTCGTCGAAGGCGTTCGAGAGTTGGGCCGTGGTCCGGTTGGTATTGCCGCCTCCGACCGGTCCTTTATCGAGAACAACGATAGAACGGCCTTCGCGCGCTAAAAGGTAAGCGGTGGTGAGACCGGCCAGGCCCGCGCCGACGACGCAGATGTCGGCGGTGAGGTCCTGAGCGAGGGCGGACGTTTGTAGGTTTTCTGGCCGAGGCCAGCTGGACAGTGTTTGGCCGGGTGTTCGGGCGTGGGTCATAGGTCACCTCTTCTTACGTTCGGGAACGTAATACCAGCTCAACCCATGACGCAGATCGTCACCGTACGAGAGAACACCGTGAGGCGAGCTTGCAGGAGTCATGACGTGCTCATGTATACGACCAGGGCTCTGCAAACTCAGGCTATTCCAGCGCTTTTCTCCTAATTTTGGGTTCTGTCCCGCAGCAAGGTGTCGATGACGCGGGCGGTTCGGAGGGCGCTCTCACCCGTGCTCGGGCATTCGCCCCGCCCTGTCAAGGCGTCCACAACGGTCTGAATCAGGGGTGCTTGTACGGTTGCCGGATAGGGTGCGTCAATCAGTGTTTCGCCCTCACCGGTAAGGAGCCGCAGCGGGGTCTCGTCGAACGACGAGAAGCGCAGGCTGCCGAGCGAGCCGCTCAGCTCGACCTCGTCGCAGGGGTTGTGGGCGCTGAAACACCAGAGGCCGACGCCGTGAACTCCCGAAGCGAAGCTGAAGGCACCCGCCACGACGTCCTCAGCCGGATAGCTTCCGGCCTGATTGGCCGACATGCCGACCACCTCGGTAATGGGTCCGAGCAAAAAGTCGAGAAAGTCCAGGGTGTGCGAGCCCAGATCGACGAAGAGGCCGCCGCCCGACCTTTCAGGCTGCACGCGCCACGGCAGGTCGCCGCTCCTGTCGGTCTTGTCGGGCCGCAGCAAACGAATGGTGAGCGCGCGCGGCTCACCTATGGCACCGCCGTGTACGAGTTCCCTGATCTTGAGAAAGCGCGGCATGGCCCGCCGGTAGTAGGCGACGAACAGGGGCACCCCCGCCGCGGCGCAGGCCGCGTTCATAGCCCTGCATTCGGCTGCGCTGCGCGCCATTGGTTTCTCCACGTACACCGGTTTGCCCGCGGTGGCAACCCGGAGCGTGTACTCGTGATGGTGGTCCGGCGGCGTAGCGATGTACACGGCGTCGACCTCGGGGTCGCGGATAAGCGCGTCCACGTCGCTGTACCACCGGGGTACGCCGTGCCGCGCGGCGTAGTCGGCGGCCTTGTCGGCGCTGCGCCGCATTACCGCGACCAGTTCGGAACGCTCGGCCTGCCCGAAGCCCGGACCACTCTTTTTCTCCGTCACATTGCCGACCCCGATGATGCCCCAGCGAACCCTCTGCACAGCTACCTCCACAGCTCAGTTGGGATAATAAGATAACCAAAAAGATGACCAGAGGTGGGCCGGTAATTGTAGTTCGACCCGCGGCTGCCAGCTGCTGGCTGTGCCGAACGGTGTACTCACGGTTAAAAATTGGGTGGTCGCAGCAGGTAGAGTTTGCCAAGTTTCAAGCCTTAATGGGACGTTCATGCTCCCCTAAGCGAATCCGGAGGCGCTCGAGCAGGCCGAGCAACGTTCACGGTGAGGCTGATTCGGCTCGAGCTTCACTCTCGTAACCCAAACTAAGAGCCGACGACTCGCAGCTGTGTCACCCAGTTAAAAGGAGGGTTCGACGACCCTAGCCCTCGCGCCACTCGTCGCTGGTGATGTGCGAGCCGCCCTGCGGCCCCATCTGCAACATGCCGCCGTCGACGACCCAAGAAGCGCCGGTCACGTAGCTCGCCGCGGGCGAGGCGAGAAAAGCGATCACCGCGGCGATCTCACGGGCGTCACCGGGCCGACCGAGGGGAATACCGGGGCGGTGTGTCTGGCGCGGGTCCTCATCCGTCTGCCCGGTCATCGGTGTGGCGATCTCACCGGGGGCGACGCTGTTGGCGGTAATCCCGTGCTGCCCCAGCTCGAGCGAGACCGTCTTGATAAGCCCGCCGAGACCGTGCTTGGCGGCGTCATACGCGCTCGACCCGACGCGCGGCTGGTGTTCGTGCACGCTCGTCACGGCGATGATCCGGCCGCCTCTACCCGCAGCGACCATCCGCTTGGCTGCGCGCTGAATGCATACAAAGGCACCATCTAGGTCGGCGGCCAGGGTGTGTCGCCACTGGTCGTAGGTCATCTCTAGAAG
>CADCWP010000139.1 GCA_902806425.1 uncultured Truepera sp. | reverse complement strand
CACGCGGGGGACGGCAACCTGCACCCGCTCATCTTGTTCGACTCAACCAAGGGCGAGCTTGAGCGCGCCGAGGCGTTGGCCGGGGACATTTTGCGCCTCTGTATTCGCATGGGCGGCTCCATTACCGGCGAGCACGGCGTCGGGGTCGAGAAACGGGCGTACTTGCCCGAACAGTACGGCGAGGTCGATATGGCGGTCATGGTGCGGTTGCGGAGAGTTATCGACCCCAAAGAACTCGCTAACAGCGGCAAGATGCTCTCGGTAAAAGGTGCAGACGAAGCGCCCGCCCTGACGAGTATGAAGCCGCACCCGCTCGAGCAGCGGGGCGTCATCTCCCGCGCATGAGGGCGCACGCGGAGGTACTGGAGGAGCTTCAGGAGGCCGTGCGGCAGGGGCGCGGGCTCCGCGTCCGGGGCGGCGGCAGCAAACCGGCGCTCTCGCAGGGGGCGAACCTCGGGTTGGGGGACCTTTCGGGCGTCCTCGAGTACACCCCGCAGGAGTACACCTTCACCGCGCTCTCCGGCACGCCGCTCACCGAAGTCAACGACCTCTTAGCCGCTGAAGGCCAGCACCTCCCCTTCGACCCGCCCTTCGCTGAGGTGGGCGCAACGTTGGGCGGGACCGTGGCCGCCGGGATGTCCGGGCCGGGGCGCTTTCGCTACGGCGGCGTCCGCGATTTTTTGCTCGGCGTGACCTTTGTAAACGGCGCGGGCGAGCTCGTCACGGGCGGCGGCAAGGTCGTCAAAAACGCCGCCGGGTTCGACTTTCCCAAGCTGATGGTCGGCAGTCTCGGGCGCTTCGGGGTGCTGCTTGAACTGACCTTCAAGGTATTCCCGAGCCCCCAAAGCTACGCGACGCTGCGTATAGACGCCTCCGACTTCGCCGGGGCCGACGCGCTGATGGGGCGGCTGGCGCGCTCCGGCTTCGAGCCCTGGGCGCTCGAGCTTCTCCCCCCTACGCAGGTGCGGGTTCGTTTCGGCGGCTCGAGTGAGGCGCTGCCGGGACGACTGGAACGCGTTCAAACGTTTTTGGGACAAGCGGGCGAGGTGCTTATTGGCGACGCCGAAACCCAACTTTGGCGCGAGGCGAACGCGTTCGGTTGGGTTCCGGAGGGCCACGCACTCGTCAAAGTCGCCCTCAGCCCCCGGCAGGTTCAGACTTTTGAACGCACCTTAGAATCCTCCCTCACGCCGCACCGCTACGGCGTCGGCGGCAACGTCTGTTGTCTGGCGTGGCCTGAATCCGAACAAAACGTCCTAGACGCGCGCCTCAAAAGTCAGGGGTTATCAGGTTTGGCCCTGACCGGCAACTGGCGAGACCCGCGTCTGGGTGTACGAACCGGCGGCGCGTTTCTGGAGCGCGTGACCCGTGTTTTTGACCCGCACGGCGTCTTCGCTACAGATGCAGAGGTCACAAACGAGGAGAGGCCGGATGCGGCATAAGATTCCACTCGAGACACCCCTCTCCGAACCGATGGCCGACGCGGTCGAATCGTGCGTTCACTGCGGCTTCTGCCTGCCGACCTGCCCGACCTACGTGGTGAGCGGCGAGGAGATGCACTCACCGCGCGGGCGCATCGTGCTGATGAAGGGGGTTTTGGAGGGCGAACTCGCGCTCGCCGACGCCACGGAGTATATCGACGCCTGCCTCGGCTGTTTGGCGTGTGTGACGGCCTGCCCCTCGGGCGTCGAATACGGCGAACTGATCACGTCCTTTAGGATGGAGATGGAGACACGCCGTGAACGCCCCGTGGCTGAACGCGCGCTCCGCTGCCTTATCACCGAGACCCTTCCCTACCCGGCCCGTTTTCGCGCTGCGGCGCAGGCCGGTGGGGTAGCCAAGCCGCTGCGCGGCCTGCTCCCCGGACCGCTCGGCGACATGCTGGGGATGCTGCCGGAGCGTGTGCCCAAAGCCGAAGCTCTTCCCGAAACCTTCCCGGCGGAGGGGACGAGGCGGGCCAAGGTTGCACTTCTAGCGGGCTGCGCGCAGCGGGTTCTGGACCCCGACATCAACTGGGCGACGCTCCGGGTCTTGGCGCATAACGGCGTCGAGGTGGTGATTCCCAAGTCCCAGTCGTGTTGCGGGGCGCTCTCGGCCCACACCGGCGTCAAAGCGCAGGCGCAGGCGTTTGCAAGAAATAACGTGGCGGCGTTTCCGGACGATGTGGACGCGGTTCTGACCAACGCCGCTGGCTGCGGTTCAGGGCTGCACGAGTATCCGCTGTGGCTTAGGGGTGAGCCGGAGGAGGAGGCCGCAAGAGCGTTCTCGAGTAAAGCTAAAGACATCAGCGTGTTTTTAACCGAACTCGGCGTCGCCCCGCCGCCGCCTCTCCAAGAAACGGTCCGGGTCGCCTATCACGACGCCTGTCATCTGGCGCACGCGCAGCGGGTCATGAGCGAGCCGCGGATGTTACTTAAGCAGATTCCGGGGGTGGAGCTGCTCGAGCCCCAAGAGGCCGAACTCTGCTGCGGCTCGGCGGGAACGTACAACTTGGAGCACCCGGAGATGGCCCGCGAGCTGGGCTTACGCAAGGCGCGGAGCCTTCTGGACACCGGCGCACAGATGATCGTCAGTGGCAACATCGGCTGCATGACGCAGATTTCGGCGCAGCTTAAGAAATTGGGGCAGCCCTTGCCGGTCCTGCACACCGTCCAGCTTTTGGACCGGGCCTATAAGGGTTTTGAGAATTAGATCGCCTGCTGTTGCTACTCGCCCTGCTCGTCAGTCCGCTTGCAGCCGCGCAGGATGAAGGAGACGCACCCCCAGTCAGCCCTTTATCACGACAGACGACCTTGAACGTTCGTCCGCTGTGGACACCCGACATTAGGCGAAACGGACCCACCAAAGGTCTCCCTGGCCCTCGCGTTGCAAGCGATAAGGAGCGAGTCTTCTACCTCCAAGCGGGGCAGCTTAAAGCGGTTGACGTGGAGACGGGGCGGCAGCTGTAGACATTTCGGGTAGGCAAAGAGACGCAGCTCAAAACCAGTTCAGGCGGGCTCCTCGCCATCACGCGGGGAAAGCTTATGCGCTGGAGCCTCAAACGGGTCAGATACGCTGGACTTAGAAAGGTAAACGCGAGAATGACTTCGGCGGGCTCCACGCCGTGGACCAACACGCGCTGTATGTTCCGAGTCAGAAAGGCTCACTGCCGTGAGTTTTAAGGCAGGTGGGACAACGTGGACGACCCGCGTGCCCTTTTTTGCCCCTTTCGAGCCGTTCACCGTCGTCAAGGATCGCATCTCCGTTTTTACAGGTGGCGGAGACGCTATGAACACCCGGACGTCTATGTTTGACGCCCGGACGGGCCGGTCTTTGGGTGCGGCTGACACACGGGGTCCGCTTGCTACCGTGCGAGGGCGGGTGTTTTTCCAAAACGACTGGTTCCCACCAGATTATCCCGAAGACGTTTTTGTCAACGTCTATGACCTGCGGACGGGTAAGCTGCTCGAGAGCCGCACCTACAGCGTCCGTGTCACCAGCACCTACTCAAGCAGCAAAATGGCGATAAATTCACGCGCAATCTATAGCTCCGGCGGCGGCAACATCGCCTGTTTTCCTCTGTCGGCACCAGGCGGCGAGGCCAAGCCGGACTTCATAGGGGCTCCAAGGGGGATGTGACGTGGTTGGCGGGACCTTAGACGGGACGTTTTTGCTCGAGTGGCAGGGTGCATTGTGGCTCGTCCGGCAGCAGAAAAATGCCTGTGTGCCTATCAAGTTGCCCGAACGGGGCCGCAAATTAGACTCGGGCATCCTCGCCCGCATTAAAGTTACCGGCAGCGGCATGTACCTTGGCCTCAAGAACGGAACCTTTTACGCGATACATTTACAAACAGGTGAGACGGTGCTGCGACCTCAAAGCAACGCTACCTTCGGCCCAGCCACGTCGTCGGGAACACCCTCATCGTCCAAGCCGGAAACCAACTGCTCGGGTTTACTCTGCCGCAAGAGCTCAGCCGCCGACTACCAGCTCACCTCACCGAAGGTGTCCTCGCGCCTCGGGCTCGTTGAAAACATCACCACCGGCACCCCGGTAAAGCGTTCGATGCAGCCGAGGTAGTCCAGCACCTCCTGCGGCAACGCCCCACGCTCGCCCAACCCTCGCAGGTCACCCCAACCGGGCATCGTCTCATAGACGGGCTTACCGTCCTTGTAGGCGGTGCAGACCTCCAGCGCCTCGAGCCCTGAGAGCACGTCGAGCTTGGTTACCACCAGTCCGTCGAAACCGTTGACGTCACACGCGTATTTGAGCTGTACAAGGTCCAACCAGCCGACCCGCCGAGCCCGCCCGGTGGTGGTGCCAAACTCGTCCCACTGGTTGCTGCCACTACCGCGCAGACGAGCGGCCAACTCGCCGTCCAACTCGGTCACAAAGGGGCCGTGCCCAACGCGGCTGGTAAACGCCTTGACGACGCCGTAAACGCTCCCCAAGGCTTTATGGCTGACGCCCGCGCCGACCAAGATGCCGCCGACGGTCGGGTGGCTGCTCGTCACGAACGGGTAGGTGCCGTAAGCGACGTCGAGCATGGTTCCCTGACCCCCCTCGAACATCACACGCTTGTTCTGACGGAGAGCTTCGCGCACGAGATGACCGGCGTCCCCTACAAAGGGTAGGACGAACTCTCTAACGTCGCGTAGCGCCTCAAACGCGGTGTCTACGTCTGTCCAACCGACTCTCGCCGTCGAGTTCGGTTTGGCCTCGAGAAGCCGCGTCAAACGTTCCCGGAGCACCCCTTCGTCGTGGAGATCGCCGAAGCGCAGACCGATGCGGCGCGCCTTGTCCGAATAGCAAGGGCCGATGCCGCGCCCCGTGGTGCCGACGAAACCGCCGCCTTCGTCGTTTTTTTTGTGGTGTGGCAAGACCAGATGCGCCTCTTCGGACACGACCACCTGACCGGGATCGCGGCGTTCGGCAAACCGTTCAAACTCCTCCCGGAAGTCCCACGGGTCGACGACCATACCCGCGCCCAAGACCGAGGTCGGTCCGTCGTGGAGCACGCCGCAGGGAAGGTGATGGAGCTTAAAGACCTCGCCGCCGACCACCACCGTATGCCCGGCGTTGGCCCCACCCGAGTAGCGCACGACCACCTGCGCGTCGTGCGCGAGCGCGTCGACCACCTTGCCTTTGCCCTCGTCTCCCCACTGCGCCCCAATGATCGCAACTCCCGGCATGATACCTCCAAAGGTCAAGTATGACACACCCTCCTTGAGGCGGCTCACACCACGAAAGGGCACCTTCAGCGCCCGCTGCGCCTCTGAAGGTCTTAATCAACTAGTGCTGCTCGAGGGCATATCGGGAGGGTGAGGCCGCTGTTCTACCACGCGGGGTATGCTGTAGAGATGGCGCGAACGGGACGGACGCAGTGGCTAAGGTGACGGTGAGCGAGATTGTCGAGGCGCTCGCAGCGCTTTCCGAGGAGGAGCAGTTAGAGCTCTGCGACGCGCTCGTCGACGATCCCAGA
>CADCWP010000138.1:5146-5481 GCA_902806425.1 uncultured Truepera sp. | reverse complement strand
TAAGTCCTCCTTTCAAAGAACAATTTTCGGAAGCAAAAAACCTTTTTATCTTGGGGTGCTTGGAATACCCGCGCCCATCGTTTACTTACCCTGAAACGCGGTAGCATAGTTACGAAGAGAGGTTCGTATGGAAAGTATCCAAACCCTAATCGTTATCACCCTCGTCATCGTCGCCTTCGGGATGGTGCCGCTTCTCGGCGCGCTGCTGCCGCGCGACGATGAGGACGACGGCTAAAACTATTCCGAACGGGCTGAGGGCCTGATCCGGTA
This sequence comes from uncultured Truepera sp., assembly GCA_902806425.1. GTDB lineage: Bacteria > Deinococcota > Deinococci > Deinococcales > Trueperaceae > Truepera. Next base: position 5,211 of record CADCWP010000138.1, on the reverse strand, counting down.
ACCTGAACCCTGCACGACAACCCATCCGTGGTCACCCGGCTGTGCGCCCGGTGGCCCGTTTTGGC
>CADCWP010000138.1:0-5075 GCA_902806425.1 uncultured Truepera sp. | reverse complement strand
GACCTGTTCTAAGCGACACCCATTCCTGCCGGAGCGGCGTCACCTGTTTGCAGACGACTTCAATGCCCGAGGTACTGTCGGGCTGAGTACGGGGCGTCGTATAGACACGACCCTCGCCCCTAAAGGTAGGGCGCGTGAGCTGCTGCCCCAACCAAAACGCAGCGGCGGCTACGAGCAGGCCCACCACGACCTGCTGGCTGACGAGGGCGGCGACCACACCCAGCCCGAGCGCGATGAGGGTCCGGGTCACGCTGAGAGCGCCTCCCGCAGGTGCGCTAGGTCGCGCGCGTGCTCCTGTTTATCGTCGCCTACGGGTGTCTCGAGGAGCATCGGCGTGTTTGTAAAGCGCGCGTCCCCAGCCAGCCACACAAACGCCGCCATACCGATTTCGCCCAGGCCCAAGGTGGCGTGGCGGTCGCGGCGACTGCCGAGCGGGTAGAGGGAGTCGTTGAGATGAAAGCAGCCGATGCGCGTGGAGCCGATGTGGGTTTCTACCGCCTCTAAAAACTCCTCTAACCCTGCTTCCGTGTGTACCGCATATCCGGCGGCGAAGGCGTGGCAGGTGTCCAGGCAGACGCCTAACCGCACTTTTTGGTCGCAGGAGGCGATGAGGGCGGCCAGCTCTTGGGGGCGACTACCGAGCACCGTGCCCTGACCGGCGGTGTTTTCGAGCCACACCGGCACGGGAGTTTCAATCTCGGCCAGAACCAGGTCGAGCGAACGTGCGGCGGCGTCCAGACCAGCTTCGATACCTGCGCCCAGATGCGCCCCCGGATGCAGCACCAGCCCCCCGACGCCGAGCTGAGCACAGCGCGTCAGCTCGTCTTTAAGTGCGGTTCTCGAGCGCTTTAGGGTCTCCGGGTTCGTCGCAGAGAGGTTGATGAGGTACGATGCGTGGGCAACAACCGCTGGGTTGCCGTGTCGGTCGCGTTCCCGGCCGTACGCCTTTAGCTCAGCCTCGGTGAACGCTCCCGCACCCCAGCGGTTGGGGTTCTTGACAAAAATCTGTACCGAGTCCGCGCCGATGGCCTTAGCGTTGGCGAACGCCCGCCCGACGCTGCCTGCTGTGGGCACGTGCGCGCCGAGCAGCGCCACTAGAACGCGCCGCGCGCGTACTGCGGCGACCAGAACGGTTCGGCTCCGAGTTCGGCGGCGGCGCGGTGCGGCCAGTAGGGGTCGCGTAGGAGCGCGCGGCCGAGCATCACCAGGTCGGCTTGCCCGGTGCGGAGGAGCGTATCGGCCTGCGCCGGGCTGGAGATCATCCCGACGGCTCCGGTAGCGATCCCCGCCTCGCGCCTGACCTGCGCGGCTAGAGGAACTTGATAGCCCGGCCCCACCGGAACGGTGACGCCCGCTACCGCGCCGCCCGACGAGCAGTCGATCAGGTCGACGCCGCGGTCTCTAAGCAGTTTGGACACCGCTACCGAGTCGTGAGCGGTCCAACCGTCCTCACACCAGTCGGTCGCTGAGAGGCGGACCAAAAGCGGCAGCGCCTCGGGCCAGACGTTGCGGACGGCTTCGGTGACAAGCAGCAGCAGCCGCACCCGGTTTTCAAAAGAACCCCCGTAGCGGTCCCTGCGCCCATTCGACAGCGGCGATAAAAAACTGTGCAGTAGGTAGCCGTGCGCGGCGTGAAGCTCGACAACTTTAAACTCCGCGGCGAGGGCGCGTTGGGCCGCGTCTACAAACGCTCGAATAACCGCCTGTATCTCCTCTTCACTCAGCTCTTGGGGTACGGGATAGGTCCTGCTGAACGCTTCCGCCGTCGGCCCTACGACCTCCCAACCACCGTCCGCTTCCGGAACCGCGCCCTGTTGCTCCGCCCACGGGCGGTGGGTGCTCGCCTTGCGGCCCGCGTGGGCAAGCTGCACACCCGGCACCGCGCCCTGCGCCGACATGAAACGGTTGATGCGTGCGAGTGGCTCTATATGCGCGTCTTGCCAAAGACCTAGGTCCTGCGGCGTGATGCGCCCGCGCGCCTCGACTGCGGCGGCTTCGGTCAGCACCAAGCCCGCGCCTCCGACCGCGCGCGCACCTAGGTGGGCGAAGTGCCAATCGTTGGCTAGGCCATCCTCGGCCGAATACTGGCACATCGGCGAGACGGCGATGCGGTTGCGAAACCCTACGCTCTGGAGGGTGAGGGGAGAAAAAAGCGACGCCATAGGGTTTTGTACCGTAGATGCTCGGGTCTTCATGTCGTCCCAGACGTGCTCGGACGGCCCCTCGAGGTCCGGACCTCGGCGGTTTTGTGGCACCGGTATAGGCCCGAAAGGCTTGTGCGAAGCGGGAGTTCAGCTGTTACAATCGCGTTGGAACTTATGGACAGCGCGCCCCTACTCCTATCTCGCCGCCGGGACTACCTGTGAGCGTCTCGCTCGGGCGTTCCGAACGCGCCGCCGCGCCCACGCAGCCGCCCAAACCTAGAGGGACGGGGTGGAGCAGCCTGTTTTTTACGGTGATCGCGCTTGTCGGGTCGTTTCACGCGCTGCTGATGCTGGGGGTAGAGGGGGGCCGCTTGATCTACACGAACCGCGAAATAGCTCGGCTCGAGGCGGACGTCGGTACGCTGCAAGTGGAGGTCAAAACCCTTCAGGCCATCGTCGAGCACCGGAACGACCCGGTCTTCCGTGAACAGCTCGCCCGTTCACGGGGCTTTATCTACCCCGACGAGACGCGCATCCTGACCCGCGTCCCCTAAAAGTACGCTTTAGTTACCAGCCTAGTTACACCGCGCAGGTCGGGTTCCCGGACGATACACGCGCGGCCCCGGGGCGGACTCGGTATGCTTAAAGTCATGAAGCAATCTGAGGCTGATCTGTGAGCACCCGGCTAGAGGACACGCTCGCCTGGATGAACGAGCTTACCGCTGAGATGGAGGAGCGCCGCAAGGCTGTCCACCGGGGCGGCGGCGCAGCGCGGCAAAAAAAGCAGCGGGACGCGGGCAAACTGACCGCCAGAGAACGCGTCACCGCACTTTTAGACGAGGACTCCTTCGTCGAACTCGGCGTCTTCACCGAGCACGCGGGCTTTGAGATGATGCGAGGCCTTGACGCCCCCGGCGAAGGGGTCGTAACCGGCTATGGCACTATCTCAGGTCGGACGGTGTTCGTTTTCAGCCAGGACTTTACCGTGTTGGGCGGAAGTTTGGGGAAGATGCACGCCCAAAAAATTGCCAAGGTGATGGACCTGGCGGTCAAGACGGGCGCGCCCATCATCGGGCTGAACGACTCGGCGGGCGCGCGCATCCAAGAGGGCGTCGATTCGCTCTCCGGGTACGGCGAGGTGTTCTACCGCAACGCCGTCTATTCGGGGGTGGTGCCGCAGATCAGCGCTATCTTGGGGCCGTGTGCGGGCGGCGCGGTCTACAGTCCCGCTCTGACCGACTTTGTGCTGATGAGCCGGGGCAGTTCGTACATGTTTATCACCGGCCCCGAGGTCATCAAATCGGTCACCAAAGAGACCGTGACGTTTGAAGAACTCGGCGGCGCGGACGTTCACGGGCGCAGGTCGGGCGTCGCGCATTTTGAGGCCGACGGCGACGAGGCCGTGTTGGCGACGATTCGTGAGCTGCTCTCGTATTTGCCGCAGTCGGCGAAAGAGCAGCCGCCGTTTAAACAGACCGAAGATCCTGAATCGCGTGAGACCCCGGAACTCCTCGGCATCGTGCATCCCGATCAGCGCCGCCCCTACCCGATGGTGGACGTGATCCGGGCGGTCGTGGACGATGGAGGATGGCTCGAGGTGCAGCCCGAGTTCGCCAAAAATATCTTGTGCGGTTTCGCCCGCTTGGGGGGTCAGGCGGTCGGCATCGTCGCCAACAACCCGCGGCACCTGGCGGGGACGCTCAACATTGACGCCTCGGACAAGGCCGCAAGATTCATCCGCACCTGCGACTGCTACAACGTGCCGGTTGTGACATTCGTCGACGTGACCGGCTTTTTGCCGGGGGTGGCGCAGGAGCACGCGGGTATCATCCGGCACGGGGCGAAGATGCTCTACGCTTACGCCGAGGCGACGGTTCCCAAAATCACGCTCATAGTCCGCAAAAGCTACGGTGGCGCGTACCTGGCGATGAACTCGCGCGACATGGGCGCGGACGTGGTGCTGGCGTGGCCGACGGCGGCGGTCGCGGTGATGGGCGCGGAGGGCGCGGCTAACATCATCTACCGGCGCGAGATTGGGGGGTCACAAAATCCGGACAGCACCCGGGCTGCCAAGATTTCCGAGTATAAAGAGCGCTTCGACAACCCGTACTGGGCGGCGGGGCGCGGCTATATCGACGACGTGATCGACCCCAAGGGGACACGGCAGCAGCTCATACGGCACTTGCGGATGCTGCGTGAGAAGGAAGAGGCGCGGCCCTTTAAGAAGCATGGAAACATGCCGCTGTAATGACGGACTTGCGCGTCAGAATCTTACTTTTTAGGGCAAGAGAGAAATATGCCGTTTAAGTCAGATACATACCGGGTACTTATCGCCTCACCATCCGACTTGGCGGAGGAGCGGCAAGCGGCCACAGAAGCTATAAATGATTGGAACGTGCAGCACGCGGCTGCTGAGTCGGTGACGTTGCTACCTATTAGGTGGGAAACGCACGCCATGCCACAACCGAGCGTCAGACCGCAAGATGCCATCAACCGTCAACTTGTTCAGAAATGCGACATCTTAGTGGGAATGTTTTGGACGAGAATCGGTACAAATACCGGTGTGTCTGGGTCAGGCACCGTAGAGGAAATCGACCAATTTGTAGAGGCTGGAAAGCCTGCGCTGCTATATTTTTCCAGCCGTCCCCTTGACCCGAATAAGATTGATATGAAGCAGCATAAGAAGCTGAAGAAGTTTAAGGATGTAACCTATACAAAAGCGCGCACAGGTAACTTCGGCGGCATTGAGGAGCTGAAACATACACTTACCCGTGACTTGTTACGTCAAGTTCGAGAGTTGAAGGCTGAAAAGCCATTTGGACATGAAGGAGAACTTGATCAAGCATTTGAGCTTACGGAACTGATTCAAATGCACCGGAAAAGCAACATCACACCTGAAGACTTTCAAAGGTATCGGGACGATATCCTCGG
>CADCWP010000137.1 GCA_902806425.1 uncultured Truepera sp. | reverse complement strand
AGCGCAAGCGGCGCAGAATCTCGTCCCGTTCATAGCCGAGACCCTCGAGGTCATTGCCCGCATCGCCGGGAAGGCCGCTGCGGTGCGCGTAAAGGTCGCGGAGGGTGACATGGTTCGTGACCCACGGGTCAGACATTTGAAACTCAGGGTGGAGGTCGACGATGCGGTCGTCCCAAGAGACCACGCCGTCGTCGACTAATGCCGCGATGACGGTGGAGCCAACCGGCTTGGACATCGAAGCAAGCTGAAAGACCGTGTTTTCCGTAACACGTTCGCTTTGGCCCGCTTCACGCACGCCGAAGCCTTTGAGGTAGACCACCTCGTCCTGGTAGACCACGGCGACGGATACACCGGGGACGCCAGTTTCTTGCAGCGCCTTTTCTATGAAGCGCTCGAGTCTTGGCAAGGCGGCTTGCACCTGCTCTAGCGTCACCTCGTTTTGTGCGTAGACAAATGGGAATGCTGACATCAACCCGACAACCACAGGGATGATGGCGCACGGTAAGCTCACGAGTTTCATACCCATCAGGTAGCTCCTTTGATATTCATCGTTTTCTCCTGGATGCGCTGGCGGTCGTTCCGTGGTCGCCATGTCTCAGCCCAGATTGCCCGGGATGGCCCAGCCGTTTCTGCTGAGATAGAAGTCCGTTATGTCTATGCCCAGGCCACCGTTTTCGACGTCGTCGAACAGGTGCTTGGCGAGTGTGCCCGGCGGAGCGTTGTAGAGGTAGCAGTGGTCGACGAGTAACCCGTCATAGATATCTCCAGCGTCAAAAATCTTGGCTCGGACCAGAATGAGGTAATCCCACGGGCTACGCAAGTAATAGCGCGCCCAATTAACCCCATCAGCATCTGAGTAGTACAGGTACGTTCCAGTGCCCGTGATGCTCCAATTGGCGTTCGCAACGGTTTTCCAGACGGAGATCTCGAACTGCCGGCTGCTCACGGCGCGGACCTTATCGGTGACGCCCGGCCAGACGAGCGTGCTGTCGAAAACCAGCTTCGCGAACTCCGAGAGCTTGCCCCAATTGCCGCCGACGGCGCTGTAGGTGTTTTCGCGGTCGCTGATGAGGTCGTTGAAGGTGCGCCTTAGATCGCCTTCAAGGCTGGCGAAGGTGGTGCTCAGCGTGTCTTTCGGTGTCCCGCCGGTGGCGGTGCTGTAGGTCCTCCAAGCCCCGGCGATGATGGCACCGATCACGGGTCCTGCGGGCGCGGGCACCGCCGCCGCCAAGCCGATGGCCAGCGCAGTGATGAGGCCGGAGAGTACGTAGGTGAGAGTCATACTAGGGGGCGGTTGGTGAGCCAATATTTGATCGGACTGGAGCACGCTGAGGTTGCTAAGGGTTACCTCGGTGAGCAGCGTCTGCACGTGCCCACCGTCGCCGTACCAGAGTTGCAAGGCTTTAAAGTGATTGACCTCAGCGTCGAGGTGTTCATAGACCGCCTGGGCGGCCGCGTACAACGGCTCGCCGGATTGGGGATAGTCCGGATCAGCTTTTACGATACTCAGGTCCGACACGCCGCCGTTTTTTGGCGGTCCCAAATCAGACTTGGCAAGAATAGTGACAATTAGGTCGTAGGCTGCTTTCATGTCGCCGGTGTAGCCGTCCTCGGGCCAGGGCGCGTCGTATTTGGTGGTGGTGACGAGGTCTTGGAGGGTCCTCTCGATTTCCGTGGGGTAGTGGTAGTCGCTCCACTGGTCCCAGTCCGCAAACTCATCCGGGGATACCCGGGAGTAAACCGAGCCGTTACTGTCGGTAGTAAGGTATTTTTGGTCGCGTTCAAACTGGGAAATTACTTCTATCTTGTATTTCTGCCACGTCGTAAGACCACTCAGGGTTCCCACGTAGCGGCCGTTAGGATCACTACCCGAGCCGACGCCTCCTGTTCCGTCGCCGCTGAGGTAGTAGCCGGTGCCCTGGTGTTGCAGATTGTAATAAAGCTGGTAACCAATCGCCTGTCCAAAAATTTGCCCCCGGCTGAAGGTCCACTTGTCGGCGGGAACGGGCGTGGCGACGCTGACGACTCTTAGTGCGCCGTCAATAGAGAGGAAGCGGCCAGTGGCCCTGTGACGGAAGTAAAAGCTTCCCAGCTTCTGGTCTGTTGTTAAGAGGAGGCCGTCGGGGTGGTAGTCGGCGACCTCGATTTTTTCCTGAGGTTGAGGTGTTACGGCGGCAAGTGGCCCAGCGGCAAGCGCGGTCGCCAAGGGTGCCGTGTCCGCGACGGTGCGTGAACTCCGGGTGCAGGTCCTGAGCTTCTCGCTCAGGTTGCTGAGCCTCAGCACCTCGATGGCCTGGTGATACCCCCAGTCGTTGACCCATTCGTAGATCGCTCCACGCGACGGTGCCCGCACGATCATCATCTGCCGCCCACTGTCGTTGACAAGGGTATGGTGCGACGCAATATCGACGTCGTCCGGCTCGGTCCCGAACACCGCCTTCGGCGTGGTTGCCCCTTCGATGCGCTCGAAGACTAGAAAGTGTTGGTCACCGTCGTCCGGGTTCATGGGGTCGAGGTCGATGGTCGCGGCCTCGTCGCTGTCGATGTCGAGCACGTCGGCCCACTGGTCGGCCCACGCACGCACGGCCGCCGCAGATTCACCTTTGGCCAGTACGACGATGTGGATGCCGTCATTGATAAACTCACCGCCGGGCTTGCCGTGGATGATGAGCCCGTCCTCTGCCCAGTACTCGCCGAGGATGTCCACCTGGCTACGGTTGGCGGGGTCTAAAAAGTTGGCGATGGCGCGCAGGCGTTCGCGGTCGCGGCCTTGTAAGTTCTTGACCCTGGCGCGCAACACCAGGAGGTTGGATTTAGCGTTCGGGGTCGGTTCCGGAGCCACCCCACAGGCGGCGAGGGTAAGGGCTCCCGCCGTGCCAGCGATAAGCTTGAGCGCTTGCCGTCTTTGCAGGGGTGTTTCTAGCAGCCGCGTGAATTTTGCCATGTGCAGACTCCCTCGTTAAGCCTCAAAGCGTCGTGTGGCTGCTCCAGGTCTGACGTGCCCCGCGCCCTTCCCGAATGATGTCGTGAAGATTGTAGGTGGTAGCTAGACTGTAGGCTCTCGACGTCTTGATTGTCACCACCCAAATGGATGGCGGTCTTTGGTCCTTCAGCGCGGCGTATGTGGGAAAGTTATAAGGCGACCTGCCTATATCTCCATCTCTGTTCTGGAGAGTAGAGAGTCTAGATGTTTCCTTATTCATCGCATATTCTGCCTTTACATAAGATGATGTAGCTTCGTCCCTGTAAGGCTCAGCCACGAGGTGTGATCCGGCATGATCTATAAGCTGTTTGGCACAAGCGGAACCACCGATAGATGGTTCCGGGTGACAGAACCTCGCGGCGGCGTGAAGGGGGGGCGGCTATGGCTTTAACGCTCCTCAGCACCAAGTTCCATACGCCCGCTCCGACCACTCATGTGGTGGCGCGACCCCACCTCCACGCGATGCTGGAGCGCGGTCTCAGCGCCAAGCTCATCCTCGTCTCGGCCCCGGCAGGTGCGGGCAAATCCACCATGCTGGCGACCTGGCTCAAGCAGCAAAGCAGGCCTGCCGCATGGCTTTCCCTCGAGCCCGGCGACAACGACTTAGGGCGGTTTCTCCTCTATATCGTCAGCGCCCTGCAACAGCTCGAGCCCGGAGTGGGGGCGGGGCTGCCGGAACTGTTGCAACAACAAAGTTTGGTGAACGCCGAACCTCTGCTGATTCGGCTTACGAACGACCTGGCGCAGCTTGACGACAACCTCATCCTGGTGCTCGACGACTATCACACCGTGTCCGACGATAAGATTCACGACGCCGTCGAGTTTCTGCTCGACCACCTGCCCCCGCAATTGTGTCTGGTCATCGCCACCCGTACCGATCCGCCTTTGGCACTTTCACGGCTGCGCGTTCGGAACCAACTTCTAGAGCTTCGGCGTACTGACCTGCGCTTCGATATCTCGGAAACGGCGCGCTTTCTAAATGACCGCCTGGGGCTCGAGCTTTCCCCCACCGCCATCACCCGCTTGGAAGCTCGCACCGAAGGCTGGATCGCCGCCCTGCAACTGGCGGCGCTTTCTCTCACCGGGCGGCCTGACAAGGAAGCGTTCGTCGAAGCCTTTGCTGGCAGTCACCGCTTTCTGGTGGACTACTTGGTGGACGAGGTGCTCAGCCGTCAACCCCCTCAGATGCAAGGGTTTTTGCAGCGCACGGCTATTTTGGAGCGTTTCACCGCGCCCCTCTGCGAGGCCGTCACCGGACAACCCACCAGCGCTGACCTGCTCGGGCGGCTCGAGGCAGCCAACCTCTTTCTCATTCCCTTAGACGACGAACGCAAGTGGTACCGTTTTCACCACCTCTTCGCCGAGTTTTTACAACACCGCTTGGGAGAGGTTGAGGCCGAACGGATGCCCGAGTTGCACCGCCGAGCCAGCGCCTGGTTCGAGAAGGAAGGCTGGACTGACGAGGCGATTCGGCACGCCTTCTTGGCCGCGGATGACAAGCTGGCGGCTCGGCTGGTCGACGATGCAGCGGCTGAGTTAGCGCTCCACTGGCACAACGCGCAGCTCATCAATTACGTGCAACGCCTTCCGACCTCGCTCCTCCCCTTTTATCCGCGGCTGTGCATCTTCTGCTGCTGGGCCATGAACACGACCGGACAGCTGAGTACGCTCGCGACGGTGCTGCCGCTCCTTAAGGAGAGCCGAGCGCATGCCCGGCGGCCCCGTACTGTCGACGCCGCCGTCGTCACCTTGAGGGCTTACGAGCGCCTTCGCAAGCTGGACTTTGCCGACACCGCTCGACTTTGCCAGCAAGCGCTGAGCCTGCTCGAGCCGCGTGAGCAGGAGGGTACCGGCGCTGAGGAACAGTGGGTACGCGTCGCGGCCACCCTTACCAAGGCCTACGTCTTTTTACACAGCGACCCACGCCGAGCCGCTGCGCTCTACCCTGTCGGCCTGGCCTTGTCCCAGCAGTTCGGCATTTCAGTGGGCGTCGCCAACGGCTCAGCCCGGTTGGCCCGCATCAAGCAGCAGTTGGGGCAGCTTCACGAAGCGGCGGATGTCCTCAGGCAAGGGCTCATCACCCTTAGACACGGGCGCAGCGACACTGGGACAAGCGGCGGGTTCGGCAACGTTGCCGAACTGCACGTCATGATGGGCAGGCTTCACTACGAATGGAACCGGCTTGGAGAAGCCGAACAGTTCGTCCAGCAAACGAGGCAGCTCAATGAACTGTACACGTCCCCGACCTTGTTGGCGCTCGAGCTCGAAATCTCGTTGCGGCTTTATTTGGCACGTGGTGAGATTGGGGCGGCTCAGATGTCGCTGCACAGGTTGGACCAGCTGTGCGCCGAAACCCACCAAGACGATCAACTGTCAAAACAGACGTTCGAGTTGATGGCGATGAACGGTAGGCTGGCGCTGGCGGCCCAGGTGCCCAGTTTGGAACACCTTTTGGCCGAGGTAGCGGGTTGGCTCAGGGAGCGCAAGTTGGAAAACGAAGACCGCTTCGAGTATCCGCTCGAGGGCGGCTACAGCATTCTGGCCCGCTTGCTGTTAGCGCAGGACAAACCG
>CADCWP010000136.1 GCA_902806425.1 uncultured Truepera sp. | reverse complement strand
TCAAAGCTGAAAACGAACACGGTTGGGTGCGTGACTTCTGTTCGATGTGCAAGAAGTGCGTTCGCAGCTGTCCGGTGGGCGCGATTTACGACGAGCCCAAGCCCAGGGGCGATGGCGGCATGCAGTGTATCGAACACGATCCTTGCCGCAAGTATTTCGCGTCGAACTATGGCTGCGCAATCTGCTTGTCGGTCTGCCCCTTTAGTCAGGTCGGCTACGACAAGATCAAGGCTAGCTTTAAGGGTAACCCCGACGCACCGACGTTTCGGATCCCACTCGAGACGGTCTCCGTGTAGGTGGAGCAACCTCTCGCCAGAGCGAAAGGAGGAAACAGTATGAACACCTTTGTGTGGACCCTGCAACTCGGTTTAGGCGTCCTTTTCACCCTGCATGGCGCGGCACTGCTCATCATGCCGCAGCAGCTCGAGGGGCAACTGGCAAGCTTGCCCTACCCGAAGAGCTTTCTGCAATTCATCGGCCTGTGCGAACTGTTGGGTGGTCTAGGACTCATTCTCCCTTGGTGGCTAGGCATTACGCCTGTTTTGACGCCTCTCGCAGCAGCAGGGCTTGCAGTCATCATGGTTGGAGCAGCAGCAACCCACATGCGAGCGAATGAAGTGCAGCAGGTCGCTGTGATAAGCACGTTGGTGTTGCTGTTGGCCGTTGTTATCTTTGCCCGCTGGGGCGGAAGGGTTATTTAGGGGCGCTAGTTAGCATTTGAGACTTACCAGGAGGTCATCAAGAAGCCCGAGCCGAAAGCGACGTTAAAAGTTATGCGGTCATTGAGCGCATTCAGAGCAGGTCCTTATGCTGCGAATGGACCGTAATCACGTTCGCCAAGTTATCCGCCAAGTCCACCTCGGGAGGAGCGTCCGACGCCATTTCGGACCGAAATCGCAACCTGATTAAAGCGCTAGGAGGCCCGACAGCTTAACGCCTGACAACGCCAAACGTGCCTCCATTTATGAAAGTACGACAGGGCGTGGCGGCGTTCGAGTAGCAAACAGTCTGGTCGAGCAACCTAACGCCGCCGCGCGCCCTTCACAGTGCTTGCCGTGAGGCTCAGCTTACCCGGGAACTTGATCGAGAAAGCCGATCACGCTGCTGAAGCGCCCGTCGGTAACAACGCCGACGTCGGTGCCCAAGGCCGCAGGAGGCCCCACATCGGGAGCAAGTTCCCACGAGAAGCGCACCCGGTCATGATGCGCTTCAACGTCGCTCGAGCGGCGAAAGCTGTGGCCGGGGAACTGAGCACGGGCATTAGAGATCATGGTGTTTAAGCCAGCGTGACCCTCACCCTCCATCATCGGGTCGACGTAGGTCGCTCCCTCGCTGTAGGTCTGCGCGATCAGCTCGCCGCGCCGGCCCTCGTCGGCCTCGTTCCATACGGCGATGTAACGGTCGGCCAGTTCGGTGTATCGGTCCATGTTGCCTCTCCTCCTAGCTGCTCCCGGTTATGCCGAAAGCTCTTCTCATTGTGTGGCAGGCGCGTGCGGACGGCTATAACCTCCGAGGTCATGGCTCTTCACACCGGTTTGCCGTACCGTAGACGTTATGACGACCCTCAAGCGACCCGTGGGCGAGCTACTACGCGGGTGGCGACAGCGCCGGCGGCTGAGCCAGCTCGACCTCGCGGGCGAGGCCGACATCTCCATGCGGCACCTGAGCTACCTCGAGACCGGACGTTCGAAGCCCAGCCGCGCCATGCTCCACCGGCTGGCCGAGCGGCTGGACGTGCCGCTCCGCGAGCGCAACGCCCTCCTAGTCGCCGCAGGCTACGCACCAACCTTTTCCGAACGGAAGCTGGACGACCCGGCGCTGAGCGCCGCTCGGCAAGCCGTGGATGCGGTACTCGCCGGGCATGAACCCTACCCCGCGCTGGCCGTCGACCGCTGCTGGAACCTCGTCGCGTCCAACCGGGCGATCCCGCCCCTGCTGGCCGGGATCGCACCCTGGCTCCTCCGGCCTCCGGTGAACGTGCTGCGCCTGAGCCTGCACCCGAAAGGTCTTGCGCTGCGCATCCTGAACCTGCCGGAGTGGCGCGACCACCTGCTAGGACGCTTGCAGCGGCAGGTCGACCACACCGCCGACGCCTTTTTGACCGAACTGCTGGCTGAACTCAAGACTTACCCCGTCGAGAACGGGCACCCGGAGTTGGAACCCACAGCTGAAGCTATGGTCGTGCCGCTGCGGCTCGACACCGAAGGTGGCACCCTCTCCCTGATCAGCACCACCATGCTGTTCGGCACGCCCCTCGACGTGACCCTCTCAGAACTAGCGCTGGAATGTTTCTTTCCTGCCGACGCCGCTACCGCCGACGCCCTCCGGCTGGCCGACGAGAAGCGTAAGGCCGACGAGCAGCCCCAGGAAGCACCCGATTTCGGTAGCAACGAGGCGGCCCCCAGCCCTTGCTGCTCGATCTCACTGTAGTTCGGGTCGTGCATGGGCATGAGCTTGGCCCGAGGATTGAGACCGACAGTGCCTGCCTCAGCGTGGTCAACGTGGGCTTTTTAAAACTCTGCCTCCGACCAGCCCTTGTGCAGTCATCGAGCGCGTTCAGGGCGGATTACTTACGTGCCCGATGGGCTGGAATCGCGCCTCTGGAAACGTGCGAAGCCAAAAAGCCGACCCGAAAACGTGCTCAGGCAAAACCACCTCGACCCGTGTGCCGGCTAACGGGAAAGGTCGTTGAGAGTCGGTAGCAGATGTCGGCATTTGACTCCAGAATCATTCGGTCTCGACGAGCCTCTATACGCCCACCTCGGCTAGGGCGCAGGCTTCCGCCGCCACCGTCCGCAACGCCTCGCGCAACTCTTGGGGGTGCCGAATGATAAACGAGCGCTCCCAGGTCAGCATATGCCTGGCTAGCCATTCGAGTTGCTTAGTATGTGCGCGCAGCAGCACGCCCCCCCTCGCCTCTTCTAGCATCGCCACCTCCGGCGGAATCAACCGCTTCGCGTCTTCGAGCGTGGTCTCGAGCAGCACCTCCACCGACCAGCCGCCCGGAGCTTTGGCGAGGGCGTCGAGCACGACCTCGAGGCTGTTGAAGTCGGTTGGACGCTCGAAGTGCTCGTCTTCAAGCTCGGTTTCGAGAATGCGGTCGAGTCGAAATACGCGCACCGCTCGCCGCAAATGGCACCAGCCGACCACGTACCACAAGTCCCAGTGCATGACGACGCCGTAAGGGTCCACGCTGCGCTCGCTGTCCTCACGTCCAGAACGGTAACGCACCCTGACACGGCGTTGCTGCTGTACAGCGGTGCTGAAGAGCAGCACCTGCTCGCTGGGAGGTTGTCCGGCAGGGGGCTCACTTACAAACGCCACTGAGGATTGCACCGCCTGAACTCTCGAGCGCAAGGCTTCGGGCAGCACGCGTTCGATCTTGGCGAGCACCCCCTCTAGCGCGGGAGCGTCAGCTAGACCACCCTGTCGTCGCGCCATCATCAGGCTGAAGGTAATCGCCAAGGCTTCATCATCGGTGAACATCAGCGGAGGCAGTTTGAAACCGGGACGCAAGCGGTACCCGCCACCCGGACCACGCGTGGTTTCCACGGGAATGCCCATGTCCTGAAGCATGGCGATGTAACGCCGCACGGTTCGCAGGTCTACCTCGAGCCGAGCCGCTAATTCGGGACCGCCCATGCGACCCCGGGATTGCAGCAGCTCGAGGATGGTGAGAACGCGGGTGGTGGGGTGGTACACGGGACCCTCCAACACTCGAGGTGCTATAGCTGATCTCGAGCTTTAAGACAGCATGGCATAAGTTCAGGACTGATCCTGACCTATACTCCCCGTAGGCTTTAGGAGACCCGGAAGATCGAGGTCAACCTGGAGGCTATAGCTATGGCAGTAGAACCTTTTACCATCGACGTTCCCCAAGCGACGCTTGAAGACCTCAAGGAGCGGCTCGCGCGCACCCGCTGGACGGATGATGTCGGATGATGTGGAGGGAGCGGGTTGGAGTATGGGCACGGACGCGGCCTACCTCAAAGAGTTAGTTGTCTACTGGCGAGACGGCTACGACTGGCGTAAACACGAGGCTGAGCTGAACGCGCTGCCGCAGTTCAAGGCTGACATCGACGGGACGACCATCCACTTCGTCCACGTCAAGGGGAAGGGACCGAACCCGAGACCGCTCATCCTGACGCACGGCTGGCCGGACTCGTTTCACCGCTTTCACAAGGTCATTCCGCTGCTTACAGACCCCGAGGCGCACGGCGGCAAGGCGGAGGATGCCTTCGATGTGGTCGTGCCCTCCATCCCCGGCTTCGGCTTTTCCGAGCGCAAGGCGATGGCTAGCAGCGCTGTGGCCGATCTGTGGGCAAAGCTCATGACCGAGCTTGGTTACGAGCGCTTCGCGGCGGCAGGGGGAGATGTAGGAAGCGGCGTGACGCTGGCGCTTTCGAGGCAGCATCCCGAGCGGCTGATCGGCATTCACCTGACCGACACGGGCTACCCCACGGGTCATGAAGAGAACCTGAGCGAGGCCGAGCAGGAGTTTGCCCAATTCATCCAGGGCTGGTGGTTTAGAGAAGGCGCCTACGCCATGCTTCAGTCCACGAAACCGCAGACGATTGCTTTTAGCCTCAACGATTCGCCGGTGGGTTTGGCTGCCTGGATCTTGAGCTTCGGTTCGACGGGTGCAGGGTCAGACGATCTCGATAATGGTATCGAAAGGGCGTTCGGTGGCCGGGACGAACTGCTGACCAACATCATGACCTACTGGGTGACGGAAACGGGCGGTTCGGCGGCGCGCACTTACCTAGCCGAAGCGCAAGGAACAGAATGGGGCGCACCTCCACCCCTGCGTAGTGATGTCCCTGCTGCATTTGCCCTCTTCCCCCGCGAAGCGCCGACGCCCCGCGACTGGGTGGCGCGCCAGACGAACTTGCAGCGGTATACCGAGATGCCCAAAGGGGGCCACTTCGCGGCGCTCGAGGAGCCCGAGCTTTTTGTGAACGATCTGCGGGAGTTCTTTGGCAAGTTGAGCAAATCCTGAACATTGGGCGACCTCTAAGGCGGTCACTCTGACATGGACAAACTCTTAAACGCCAAAACGTATAGTTATGCGGTACTTGAGATGGGATGAGGAGACCCCCTTTCCTACCTGAGTACGCTCAGGTGGAGGCGCGTGTCGCCTAGAAAGGGGTGTAACCATGGAACACGAGAGGATCGTCGGCTTAGATCTAGGGGACAAGTTCTCGTACGCTTGCGTGCTCGATCATAAAACAGGCGAGGTGCTACAAGAAAAACGCATCGCTACCCGGGCGAGCTGCCTGGAAACCTTCTTTGCCGGGAGACCTCCCCTGCGAATTGCAATAGAGACAGGCACCCATTCACCCTGGGTCAGCCGCCTTCTAGAGAGTTTCGGTCATGAAGTGCTGGTGGCGAACGCCCGCAAGGTGAGGCTTGTCTACGGCGGTGACCGGAAGAGCGACAAGCTGGACGCACAAAAGCTGGCGAGGCTAGCCCGCTTCGATCCAAAACTACTGGCACCGATCCAGCACCGTAGCAAGGATGCACAAGCGCATCTGGCGCTGATACGTTCCCGCGACGCCTTGGTGAGCAGCCGCGTCGGACTCGTCAACCATGTCCGGGAGAGCGTCAAAGCC
>CADCWP010000135.1 GCA_902806425.1 uncultured Truepera sp. | reverse complement strand
CGACCTAGCCCGTAAGGTGTGTACGTCCTTTGGGCTAGGCGTGACGGAGTGATCATGCACAGTACTTCGACCGCCGTCCCGAAACGCGCCTGTTGAGTTTCCCGTGAAGTCGTCTCCCGCCACCGTGCGGCTACAGTTGGCGCATTAACTTGAAGCCGTTTACCTTTATGGTCACCGTCATGCGGGCCGGTGCAACCTTTGGGCTCGGCGCATTGGGCGCGCGTATCAGAGCGGAAAGTTGAGCAATCTTTCGTCCGCCAGAAGCCTTTTTAGGTCCTGTACCCGGTCTTTACGCATTAACAGCACCGCGTTGTGCCGCTTGACGATGACTAGGTTCTCCACCCCGAGGGTGGCGACGATGTCCTCCTCGCTCTCCGTATAGATGATGTTGCCGGAGGTCTCGAGCCCGATGTGCTGGCCGATGACGGTGTTGGTGTCGCTGTGCTCCCTGTGTAGAAGGCGCTCGAGCGCCTGCCAGTCGCCCACGTCGTCCCAGCCGAAATCTGCCGGGACCATGTACGCCTTCTGCGTCCGCTCCATCACAGCGTAGTCGATGCTGATCTTTTGCAAAGCCGGAAAAACCTCGTTGACGCGGCCCGCTTCGTGCGCCTCGGCGAGCGGGGTGAGGAGGCCAGGAGCGTAACGGCAGAGTTCATCCAAAAGCGTTCCCACGCGCCATACGAAGATGCCGCCGTTCCAACTGTAGCGACCTGTTTCGAGGTACGCCTGAGCGTTTGCTAGGTCCGGCTTCTCCACGAAGCGGGCAACCTTGTAGCCGCCCGCGAACGGCTCGCCCTGCTCGATATAGCCATATCCCGTCGCGGGGCGGTCGGGCTCCATCCCGAGCGTCACAATGCCGCCCGTTGCCTCGGTTACGGCGACCGCCCGCCGCAACGTGTCGTGGAAGGCGGTGATGTCGGCGACGCGGTGGTCCGAAGGGAAAAGACCCATGACGGCGTCCCCTAAGCGCGAGCGCAGCTCGAGGGCCGCAAGCGCCGCAGCGGGCGCGGTGTCGCGGCCGGTGGGTTCGAGCAGCAGGTTTTCCGGTGGGAGGTCGGGCAACTGTTCTAACACCAGGCTGGCGTAGCGCTCCCCAGTGATGACGAAGGTGCGTTTCGGACCCTCAGTGAGCGCCTGGAGGCGACCAAAAGTGGCCTGCAACAGGGTGTGGCCGCAACGCTCGAGGTCTAAAAATTGTTTGGGCCGCGCGGCCGTCGAGAGGGGCCAGAAGCGTTGCCCCGACCCTCCCGCCATGATAACTGCAACAAATTTGGGCATCTCATCCTTTCTTTCGCTGGGTGGCGTCCATCAGCGCCTTCTAAGCTCTACTGACATACGTCTGCTCCCCTATCCGTGAAGGTTCCGCCCGCTTCCGGCACAAACTCCCAGTCGTAGCCTTCCAGACGCAGCGTCAGTTTGAGGACGCCGAAAGTGTCGTAGTTGACGGCTTCACTGTTCGGCCTCAGCTCCTCGACGGCGTAAAAGTTTTTGCCGCCGGTACCCACGACGAACTGCCGAACGCCCTCGGGGTCGGCCTCACCCTCCGGTGTCTGCGGCGCGAAGCGCTCGTAGTTGTGGTCGTGACCGCTCAGCACAACCTCGACCCCGGCGTCGTAGAGAGCGCTAAAAAGGTCGCTCATACGGGTTTGGTTGCCGTGGTCGCCCGAGCTGAAGCGTGGGTGATGCCAGTAGACGAGGGTGCATGTGCTCGGGTGGGCTGCTAGGTCGGCAACGAGCCACTCGTACTGAGGGCTGCCTGCCTCACAGCCCCCAGCGGCGGCGCAATTCGAGTTCAGCGCGACGAGGTGCCACGCGCCCGCGTCGAAGGAATAGTACGCCGCGTCGCCCTGCGCGCCGTTTGAATTGCAGTTCGCTACCGCGCCGAAGTACTTGCAGTAACCTTGTCCGGCGTCCGACGATTCACCCTCGTGGTTGCCGATAACGGGATAGGTATTGTCTTTGAGCCGTCCCCAAGAAAGGTTGTAGGACGCCATGAAGTTTTCAAAGGAGGCGCTCTCATACTGAGTGTCCCCGAGTGTGAGCACGGCGTCCGGCTCTATGCCGAGCACGAGGTCCGAGGTGGCTTTCATGTGACATCCGTCCTCGGTGCCCGCGCCGCCGTTAAAATGTTCGGAATTCGGGTCACAGGCGATGTCACCGGCGGCGACGACGGTTACGGTGCGCTCACCGGCGGCGACAGGTGGCGCATCGCGGTCGGGGGCGGCGGCGGTAGTCATAGCACCGCTGTTGGACACGCCCGCAATACAGCCGAGCAGAAGCAGCAGCAACGTGAGTGCGGTCAGTTTTACACTTTTCATAATCTTTACAGCCCAGCCTTCTCTCGAGGTCGTGAGAATTTGCTTTGTAGGGTGTCCGCCCGAATTAGTGGCACGTACTTGTCCCGCTGTCGGTAGCTGTCTTTCCTGCTTCTGGCACGAACGTCCAGCTGTAGCTCGAAGCGTTTAGCGTCAGCTTGAGGACGCCGTAGGTGCCGCTGACTCTCGCCTGACTGTTGGACTGAACTGTAAAGAACGAGTGTAGGCTCTTGCCCCCTGTTCCCACCACGAACTGGCGGACGCCGCGCGCGGTGTCGAGAGCGCCGTCCGGCGTCTGCGGGGCGAAGCGCTCATAGAGGTGGTCGCTGCCCGAGAGCACCAGCTCCGCCCCAGCTTCGTAGGCTGCACGCCAAAGAGGCTCGCTCTGCCCGGTGTTGGCCCTCTTCTCACCCGAGCTGAAGAGCGGCAACTTCATCACCGCGAGTGTGCACGCCTTAGGGTTAGCGGCGAGGTCGGCCCGGAGCCACCGCTCCTGAGGGGAACCACTACCGCAGCCCCCGACGCGGGAACAGCTGGTATTTAACACGACGATATGCCACGCGCCCAGATCGAAGCTGTAGTAACCCCTTGAAGGATTGCCCGCAGCCGCGCCAAAGTACGCGAAGTAACCCGCAGCGCTGCCTGATTCGTACTCGTGGGTACCGAGCGCCGGGTAGGTGATCCTCTTGAGCCGCCCCCAGGTCGGATCGTAGGACTGCATAAACTTCTTCAAGGTCGCGTCGTCGTACTGATTATCTCCCAAGGTCAGCACGGCGTCCGGTTTCATGGTGAGCAAGAGGTCCGAGGTGGCCTTCATGTGACACTTGTCGGCGGTGCCCAGGCCGCCGTTGAAGTGCTCCCACTCGGGGTCGCAGGCGATGTCACCCGCCGCGGCAACCGTTACGGAATGCGGGGTCGTGACGGCCACCTCAGCCGTAGTGGTCGCCGCTGCACCACCCCCGTCCGTTACGGTGAGCGTTGCGGCGTAGTGGCCTGCTACCGGATAGGTGTGGCTTTGCGTCTTTGTAGCCAGGCAGTCCGCGATGTCGTAGTCGGGGGCACCATCACCGTTGACATCGAGGTGGCAGCTTACAGCGTCGCCTTGGGCGTCCGTAACGGACCAGGAAAAGGTGACGTCTTGCCCCGCTCGAGCGTCCACGGGGCGGGCCGTAAAGGTCTCGACGTTTACGCTCTCGTCGAAGGTAAAGGACACCACGAGTCGGGGCGCTTTCTCCGGGCTACCGTCGAACGACTCCGCCACGCGCCTGCCCGTTCCCGTAAAGGTGAGCGCGAGCGCGCCCCCGCGCGACCACCCCGGCCGGTCGATGATCTCCTGAACGATAGGGGTCAAGTTCACCGTTTTTTGTTCAGGCCCGGATACACCTGCGGTGGTCCAGGGTGGAGGCGACCACGCGACCGAAGCGGCCGTCGTCGTCTGTGAGGAGACGTTGAAGCGCGCGCTGATAAAGGTGGCGGCGTCGTCGGCGGCTACGCCTCGGATGGTGAGGGTAGTCGCTTCACTCGAGGCCTCCTCGGCTGTAAAGCCCACGTAGGCGTCGGTGATACGCGCTCCCCTGGGAACGTCCACGTCTGTAAACCGGAGGCCGACTCGTTGCTTAACCCCGTCCTCGTCTATGACGAGATCGAGGTCAGCGCTCGAGCGGGTGACGCTACCCGTCGGCGTTTCCTCTACATCGTCGGTGCTGGCAGCGACGCGGCTCTGCGCTACCTGCGCGTCTGTTACTGAATCAACGTCCGCGCCGCCGCTACAGGCCGAGATCAGAAGGCATAGACAACCCATAGCGCGCGCGCGCCAACCCGGAGCCCCGAGGGGCGCTCCCCGATTCCTATAGATGAGCTTCACACCTCACCTTTCGGCGCGCCGCCGAGATGGCGACCAATCGCCAGCGCAAAACTGCCCACGATAAAAAGCCCCAAAGCCCCGACCGCGAAGAGTCCATAGGGGTTGCGTGGGGCGGTCGTTCCCGGATCGCTCGAATCGACCGCGAATGTTTGGGTGACGCTCAGCTTGCGGTCGGAGAGCAGCTCGAGGGCCTGGTCTCCGTAGGTCTCGCTGGGCTCGATGTGGCTGTTTTCACTGAACTCGTTCCAGCTGATCAGACCGATGGCGTCGGGGGCGGAGCGCATGGCGGCGTTGAGTTGCTGCCGCAACGTCTCCCCCTCCTTGCGCTCGACGACGGTGGTGCCGCCGATCAGACGGGCGTCGAAGCCCGGAGCCGCGGGGGCCACCCACAACCCATCGTGCTCGTGTACAGCCCTGCCCATCGCGCCCAGCTTGCCCTGATAATCCGGGAAGGTGTCGGGGTTGACCGACGACCAGTAGTAGGCGTTGCCGTCGACAAATTCGGCGAGGCGCAAGTAGCCCTCGACGTTGCGTTCCGAAGCCAGCAGGAGGAGCCGGTCGCGGAGGTTGCGGCTGACGCCCTCGACCTCTTGGGTGCTGAACTCCCAGGTTCCCGACCAGATGACGAGGGGCCGACTGTACATTTTTAGCGCCAGGTGCCCGGCGTACCTCTGGGCGAACCCTTCCAGATCCCGAGCGACGCGCGCCACGGGCAGCGGTTTACGGTAGAAGTCGAGGCCCTGATAGATCACCGACACGAAAAAATCGTTCGCGGCGGCGACCTCTAGAAGTTGCTCCAAGCGGCGGTTTAAGACCTCGGTACTCTTCCAACTTACGATAAACCCGCCGATACCCGCTTCCTTGGCCCAGCGTACGTGCTGCTCCATCACCACGCGGTCGTCGCTGCTGTAGCGGCCTAGAAGCGAATAATCGGTTTTGGCGCGGTCCCACGACGTCTCGTCGAACCAGATGTAGTAGTAGGCCATGAGCGGGACGGGATCGCGCGTGCCGAGTACGGAGGAGGCCTCGGCGGGTCCCGGGAGGGCCTGGGACAAAAGGAGCGCGGCTGCGCCCAAAAGGGTTCGCAGCGCCCTCCGTCCCCCGCCCTTACTCGGTGCGGAACCGTAACATTTGGTGCAGAATCGACGGGCCACAGCTCACCTTCCTTTGGTACGGTTTTCGGGTGGGTAGGGGGCGCTGTAAGCCCCGCTCGTCCACCCGGACGGGGCCGAGGCCGCCCGCGTGCGCTTTAAGCCGAACAGCTGAGGTCGCCCGAGGAGCAGTAGACCAAGTGCGCCCACCATACCGAGCGAGAGGCCCACGCCCATGTCGAGCGCACTCAGCACCTTGAGGTCGACGGTCTGATCGCGGGACAGCGCGACGGGTGTAGGCGGGGCCATTCCGCGCGCGCCCGTGACCTGTGCTTCGTAGAGACCACGGGCCAGAGGGCCGACCAGGGCGCTGTCGTCCGCGCCGAATTTAAGAAATCTTCTGTCGCCGTCGGGGTACT
>CADCWP010000134.1:1050-5813 GCA_902806425.1 uncultured Truepera sp. | reverse complement strand
CAATGGCAGTGTGACGCTCGAAGCCGGCAAAGTCGCCTCCGCCTTTTCCGCCCTGAGCGGCAAAGACGTGCTGTCGGTGGAGCGGCTCTCAGGCGGCTCGGGCGTCCCGTCTTGGCGTGTGACCACAACTGAAGGTATTTACGCCGCACGGCTCTACTCCGATAGCCACACCACCGCCTATGGCCAAGCAAAGCTGCTGAGTTACCTGGCAGCGCAGCTCTACCCCGTACCTGAGGTTGCTCTCGTGGATACTTACCAAGCGCAGCACCTGCTAGCGCTCGGCTGGGTCGATGGTCTAACGATCGCTGAGGCGTTGCGCGCTCACCCCGACCGGGCCGAGTGGTTTGGACAGGCGTTCGGCGAGGCGCACGCCCGACTCCACACCGTCCCGGTTACACCTGAGGTGCGCGCAGGCCTTCGAGAAATAAGGGAGCCGAAGCCGTCTGCTTACACTGCGGTTCTCGTGCATCTCGACTACCATCTGCTCAACGTGATGACCGACGGAGGCGTCGTTACCAGCGTCATCGACTGGGAGAACGTCCGGCTGGGGGACGCCCGCTACGACGTGGCGAGGACTTTAAGCATTTTGTGCGCCGACCCGAGCATCCGGGTTTTGCCGGGACCATTGCGGCAGGTTGTGCGCAGGTTCAGAAGGGGCTACCTCGACGGCTATGAGCAAGTGGCAGGGCAAGACGCGACAACCGGACTCGAGTTGTTTCTCGAGTGGGCAGGACATTTCATGCTAGAAGATTTGGGAGGACGTCTCGACTCACGAGCGGCGAGGAGCATCGAACGCTGGACGAGATGGTGGCAGAGTTGACCGGCTGATAAGGCGATTGATACTGGTGGCGAAGTCGATTGAACCTCGTAATCGAGTTTGCTACATCTTTTGAGTGTCTGTAAAACCTTGAGAAACCGTGGTTTCGTCAGGGCTGAGGCGTGCCATTTTCAGTTCTTTTGACTTCGCCACCAGTATCAGGAGCTTTGTCAGCCGGTAAGGGAAGTGCATTACATCCCATTCGTCACTAGAGGCACAAGAGAGGTTGCTATCTGATCCTTGAAGCACGACACCCAGATCTCCCTTTCAGCTCTAATCAACCTCCATTCTGTAGGCGTTTAGCTTGCCACGCCCGCTTACTGGCCTGCCTGAACGCCGCCCGACTTTACTTTGGGCAGCCAGCGCTCGGCGTAGGCGTCGAGGCTCGCCTGTTCAAAGCGCGGCACGGCCATGCCGACGTAGCCGTCCGGGCGCACCAGGTAGAGAGCGTTCTGAGTCAGCCCGGCGCGGCGGGCGACGCGGCTGAAGGGAAAGACGTGCAGTGGCAGCCCCCAGGCGGCGCACCAGGTTTGCACTTCGGACGTGAGGGAACCGTACACGTGCAGCTGCCAGTCAAGTGACTTCAGCGCGCCATAGTTGCTACTCGCGCCGTCCGGAACCCACGGCAGGCGGTCGCCGCCGCGCACGCGCCCTGCCTGCCCGGTGCTCAGCGGGCTATCGGGGTAGTGGATGCGCGTCTGCGACACGGTCAGGAACATCCGCCGCCGCACCGCCCGCGGGCGGACGAGGATTGGGAGCACGGCGGGAACGACCCACGTCCGGATGAAGCGCGCCAGCGCCGAGGGGTTCACGACGCCGCTAAAGACGCGGTCGGTGGTGTTGACCAGGGACACCGCGAATGGACGCCGCTCCGTCTCGTAGGTGTTCAGCACCGCAAGGTCGCCGCCACGCAAGGCCTGCGCCAGCTTCCAGGCGAGGTTCGCCGCGTCGCCCAGTCCGGTGTTCATGCCCTGCCCGCCTACCGGGCTGTGCACATGCCCCGCGTCACCCAGCAGGAAGGCTCTGCCTACCCGGAAGCGTTCAGCGACCCGGTGGTGCGAGCGGTAGGTTGAAAACCAGTGCACGTCGCCCACACGTGCCAGTCCGTGCGCTTCGACCTCCGGCCGCACGGACTCGAAGGTCACGTGCTCATCAGCGCCTTCGGGCAGCTGGCCCACGACGCGATGGCGGTTAGGCTCCGGCATTGGGAAGAAGGCTGAGAAGTGCGTGTCGTCCAAGCTCAGGTTCATATCCCCCTCACGCAGCTTTCCGGTCACGCTCACGTCCGCCACGTAAAAGGTCTGGACCTGGGTGCCGCCGGTGAAGGGCACACTCAGGCCGTGACGAACGGTGCTGCGTGCGCCGTCGCAACCGGCAAGGAAAGCGGCGTGCACTGTTTCGGTAGCGTCGCCTCGCCGTAGTGTAGCGCTCACGCCATTCTCGTCCTGCGTAAAGCCGCTCAGCTCGGTCCGCCACGCCACCGCGCCGCCGCTCTTCTCGAGGTGCTCGAGCAGCATGGTTTCGTTCTGGTCTTGCGTGAGAATATACAGGTAGGGGTGCGGGGTAAGGTCATCGCCGACGCCGCGCAAGCGAACTTGGCTCCTGAGTCGCCCTTGCACCCATAGGTTCACGGCGTCAAAGTGTCGGCCCCGTGTGAGGGCCTCCGCGCCCAGGCCGAGCTGGTCGTAGAACTCCATGGTGCGGGCCTGCACGCCGATGGCGCGCGACTCCTCAGTAGGGCCGGGCTTAGGGTCGACAATCCGCGCCTTCACCCCCAGACGTGTGAGCCACAGGGCCAGCAGCAGGCCGGTGGGACCAGCACCCGCGATCAAGACTTCGGTATGCCCGGTGTTCTCCATAACGTTCACCACCTACCGACCGCAACAACGACGAGCAGGACGCCAAGGGTGCTGGTCGCGATCCCGGGCGGCGTCTCCCGCGCCCTGAGGTGATACGCCGCTGCCCCGACCGTGATGACCGCCAGCCCGGCGGCTGCCAGGGGCGTCAGGACGGGCGCAACACCTAAGCACCAAGGCAGAACGAGTCCGACCCCGCCCAGCATTTCGCACACCCCGATGAACCGCAATAAGCTCCTTGAGTAGGGCATCGACTCGAGCGTGTTCTGCATGGACGCCGGTTGCAAACTAAGCATCAGCCCATGGGCGAAAAAGAGAACAGCGAAAGAAATCTGTAACGTCCAAAGAAGCGTATTCACTGCTCCTCCTCGGCTCTCACTTTAAGAACGCCCTGACGGCGTTGCGGAGGCGCCCGAGCGGTTAAAGAGGCTCATTGCCATCTCTTTTAACCCCCCACGCTCGTTAAGGCGCGGAAAGGGTGTCTGCGGCACCTCGACCTCTAAAAAGGCGCACAGCGGCTCCCAACCCGCTTGCACTCTATAGACGAGCAGTCGCTCCGCGGGTACGAACGCCCTGACCGCCTCGTTGTGGTATTCGAAGACGTTGATGGCGTGCGCCTTGTCCTCAAGGTTGCCGCCGAACATCTCGCCGATCACCCGCTTTTCGATAAAAGCCTTGAAGCGCCTTACGTGCGGCAGTGGCAGGTTCAGGCTCCTGACCTGCCTCAGCATGCCTGCCATGCTCTCATACCAGCCTTCGGGATCGCGGACGCTGAGGAGCACCTTGGCCTCCGGGTGAGCACGGATGATGTCTTCGTAAAAGAGCCCAGCTGGGTGGTCGGCGACTTCGTAGCCTCTATAGAAGGCGCGCCAGTCGACCACCTCCCCAGCAGCCGCCCTCTCCCAAATGCCAACGTGCTCCGGGTGCAAGATGAGGTCAGTGGAGTGGTGGACGGGCGCGAAGCCGAGCTGCTCGAGGGCCGCTTTGAGCGAGGTGGTGCCAGTACGTCCGAAGCCAGCGTTGATGATCTTCATGGCTTAATCCTTTCCGCTGGGTGACTAGGCACTCAGCAAATGAGTCAAAAAAAGAGAGGTGGATGTGTTGGGTGAGCCCTCACCTCCCTTCGCGAACGGTTGCACCCACGAACCAATGCTCGAGCATCTCCTCGACAAAGGCCGACGCCTCGTCCCGCCAGGCGTCATCCGAGAGGTGGCTGCGGGTGATGAAGAACACGACGAGCGGCGAGAAAAACATCAGGGCGGCGCTGTGAACCTCCAGACCGGCGCGCAGTTCGCCCGCCTCCACGCGGGCCGTGAGGTAGCCAGCGAGCTTGCCGACCGTGCTGCCGACCACCTCGCGGAACGTCGTCTCTAGTTCCGGGTTCGTCCGGGACTCTGCTAAGAGCATGCTAAGGAATGCGCCTTCTTGCCGGACGAGGCTCACCCACCCCGTCGCTAGTCCCCGCAACACCTCTCGAGCGGGCTGTTCCTCCACCCCTTCTAAAAGCGCCCGGACCTCCCCCGCGAAGGTGTTGCGAGTCTCGGCAATAGCCTTTAGGATGTCAACTTTGCTCGGGAAGTAGTGGAACACGAGCCCTTCAGCCACCCCAGCCTCTTTAGCGATCTGCTTCGTTGGGGTGGCGGCGAAGCCCTGGCTCGAGAAGAGCCGCAACGCCACGTCGAGGAGCTGCTCGCGCCGCGCCAAAGCCTGCTGTTGACGCTGGTTGAGAGGCTTGTCCTCTACAGTTGAATAATTCCTAGGCATTGCCTTCTACCTCCAAACATCACTGAGCTACAACTCACTGAGTTATTACTCATCCTAGTGACCGCTTACACGTTTGTCAAGCTGGCAGAAGGTGGAGGGTGCTTCTAAGAGCCGTTGAGAAACCGAGCCTGATCTTATGGTGCATGAGCATCGAGGAGAGTCCCGAGGTAAAAGCAATAAAGCAGCTGATAAGGCGATTTCCCGCTCGCTTGCCACGAAGAACAACGATTTTGTTATGCGTGTATAGGGCCGGAGCATTGCATTAGACATGAAACACTCTTGCCGATTCGGTTGCACATCCTTCTCATTCGGATACCTTAAATATT
>CADCWP010000134.1:0-1040 GCA_902806425.1 uncultured Truepera sp. | reverse complement strand
CCGGAAGGCTGCACAAACGCGGTATCACATTAGACCTGTTGCAAAAGTAGAGCAGGTTTGCTGAAGTAAGGAATGTTTTATAAGCAGGTCAAGGACATAACGCCAGAGCCGTTCATACTAGAGCTTTTTTACAGGGCGAGAATGAACGTCACGTTTGCACCGCAGCTATACGCTTGCTCATGACGCAGTTACCCTGGCCTTTGGGTCGCAGATAGGTAAAGCCCTCACGTTCGTACATGGTGCGGGTGGCGTTATAGAGAAACGACGATGAGATCTTCTTACCAGCTTTCTTCTTGTCAGCCAGGTCGTGTGGATAGGCCTCGACCACGCCGCCGCCTTGCCGGGCGATCAGCGCCAGCGCACCCCGGACGGCAATCGCTGCCACGCCTTTGCGCCGGTAGCGCCTATCGACGAACAGGCACGTGATCCGGTAGTCGGGGCGCTCTTCGGTCTCAGCCTCCCACTGCTTGCGGTGGTGGATGTTAGGCAACTCTGCGACGGGGCCGAACTGCGCCCAGGCCATGGCCTCGTCAGCGTCGAACACCAACGCCGCGTGGGCGTGACCGGCCTCGACGAGCTTCTTTTTGAACTCACGGTTGCCGAGCACTTTACGCTCGGGCAGGTCCGGGCTTAGGTGGAAATAAGTGCACCAGCAGCCACCGAACACCCCGTTGTGCCGCTCGGCCAGCGCTGCGAAATCAGGCCAGGTAGACGCGTCTAACGGCCTAACGATAAAGTTGGTGTCGATCCCTGTCTTCGCATCTTTCGTCAAGAGTCCCCCTTTTGAGATCGGTGACCCTTTGATTTTAAGCTGTGATTTTCGCAATAGGTCTATTGCAAGCTTAAACTTGACCTATGGGATATTGACGGCGCGGCACGAGCCACATCACGAGCGCGAAAACCACGACACCGGGCGAAAGCCGCTCATGCCCACGGCGTAAGGATAAGCGGTGACAAAGGCAATGATGCACTGGTTTACGTGGTAGAAGCTGCCCCAGCCTTCCTCATTCGGCTCATCTAGGGTGCCGAAACCTGCTCGG
>CADCWP010000133.1 GCA_902806425.1 uncultured Truepera sp. | reverse complement strand
GCCCTCAGTCGTTTCGGGTGCCTCACTAAACGTCTCACCGTCAAGCGAGAACTCGGTTCGCACCCGCTCCGAGGTCGGGGTCGCCGAACCGTCGATGTAGGTGGCGCTGTCCGGTACCGGCCCGAGCACGCTGACCGATTCGGGCGGTAGGGTCGTCTCGTCGGTGTTGGTCGCAAAGACACGGTACTCGACGACCTGACCGGGGCGCGCCGTCGTCGACTCGCTAAAGCGCTCCGTAACGCTACCATCATCAGCCGTCACTTGAGAGACGATATACGCCTCGACCCGCGTCGTGATGGGATTTTCCTGCGCGAACGCAGGCCCGAACATACTCGCGGCCAGCACACCTATCACCAGCGCCCTTAGCAACGTCACGCCTAAACTACGCATATCTGCCTCCTTAGCCACACTACCCGCCCTCACTACCTCAGGTAGTGAGCGGGTGGTTTAGGGGAGTTTAACAAACAATCCTCTGGGGACCGCCCGGCAAGCGTGTAGTGAGCGGCGCGCGGCCCCTACAGTGTGCTTCGCGTTTCTGGCCTAGTCATGGGTCGGAAATTGTTTTCGTGTCATCGCAGTTGGGGAGCTTGGCGTTATGTCACCGTTTGTTCTGTAAGGACGGTTGTATTCCAAAGCGTCCTTTTATAGGCTACCGGTTCGCCAACCTAGGTAGCGAGTTGGCGTGAGCTTCACCCCTCCAACAAAAGCGACTCCGGTACCGAAAGCAGCTCGATCAGGTAACCCGTAAACCGCGCCGCCTCCGCCCCGTCGACGACCCTGTGATCGAACGACAACGACAGGTAGAGCATCTGCCGCGCTTTTATGGAATCGTCGGGCATGACGACCGGGCGCTTTTTAATGGTGTGAACCCCTAAAATCGCCGCCTCAGGCACGTTGATGATGGGAAAGCTGAACAGCCCGCCCAGCGAGCCGATGTTGGTGATGCTAAAGGTTCCGCCCCCTACGTCTTCGGGCGCGAGCTTGCCCTCACGCGCTTTGGTTGCCAAGGTGCCGACTTCGCCCGCGATGTCCAGGATGCTCTTGCGGTCGACGTCCTTGACGACGGGTACGACGAGACCGGCGTCTGTAGCGACGGCGAGGCCCAGGTTGTAAAAGCGTTTGAGGACGATTTCACTCGCCTCTTCGTCCAAGCTCGAGTTCAGAACCGGGAACTTTTTAAGCGCCGCCACGGTCGCCTTTATGATAAACGGCAGGTACGACAAACTCACACCGCGTTTTTCCGCCAGCGGTTTCAGGCGGCTCCGCAGCGCCACGAGTTCGGTCGCGTCCACTTCGTCGACGTGCAGCGTGCGGACGGTTTGCAGATGTGAGGCGACCATCTGGTTTGAGATGGCCCGGCGCAA
Source organism: uncultured Truepera sp. (assembly GCA_902806425.1). Classification (GTDB taxonomy): domain Bacteria; phylum Deinococcota; class Deinococci; order Deinococcales; family Trueperaceae; genus Truepera. Next base: position 4,459 of record CADCWP010000133.1, on the reverse strand, counting down.
ACCGCGCACCGGGACCCGCTCCTCGAGCCCCTCGTAGCCCATGGGCGTTTTGTAGACGGGCGCTTTGGGCGTGCCGGGTGCCGGGGCAGCTTGCCGCTCGGCGGCCCCCCGCACGTCCTCGACGCGGACGCGCCCGTTCGGGCCACCTCCCGCGACAGCGGACAGCTCCACGCCCAACTCGCGGGCGAGCTTGCGCGCCGCCGGAACCGCCAAGGGCCGACCGTAAGGGCCGGTCGTGCGCTCCGGTGCCGAGTCTGTGCGCTGGAGCTGGTAGACCGGCCCACCATCGCCACCTTTGGAGGCCGTAAAAAGGCTCAGCGCGTCGCCGTCGTCTTCGTTGTCGTCCGCGCCGCCCGCCTCGATGAGGGAACGCTCCTCATCCTGAACGCGCTGTGCTTCGGGGGAGGGAGCTGTTTGGGCGTCCCGGTTTTGGGACTCAGTTTGAGCGAAGGCGCTAGGCTGGTCGTCGAGCTTGGGTACAGCTTCTGCCCCACCTACGTGCTGCGTCCCGGCGACGGGACCCTCAGCGGCGTCGGCAAAGCGGGCGATAGGGGCGTGAACGGCGACCACCTCGCCCTCTTTGGCGAGCTGCGCCACTAAGGTTCCGGCAAACGGGCTCGGCAGCTCGACCGTCACCTTGTCGGTCATCACCTCGACGACGGGCTGATCTTGCGCGACGTGCTCACCCACGGCGACAAGCCACTTGACGATTTCACCTTCGACCACCGACTCGGCGAGTTCGGGGAGGACGAGTTCTCTAGGCATAACGTTAAGGTCTCCTCAAAATCCAAACAAAGCCAGCGAACGAGAATGTCTCGTCACCGCTAAAAAAAGGCTCGAGCTGCTCGTTAAGTCGCAAGGTCAGGGCCTCCGCTGCGGTCTGTCCACACTCTATAACGGCGGCCGCATTGCTCTGAGACAAAAGATAGGTGACAAAGCTGTCTAAAGCGAACGACCAGGTGTTTTCATAGGTTGCACGTTCGAGAAAGTTGAACCCCACCTTTTGGGCGTCTTCGTCTGTAAACGGCGCGCGGTCTCTAGGGGGCGCGGGATGAGCCTCGTAATAACCCCCAAGCCAGCGCACAAAAGCAGGGTTCGGATGCCGCCGTCCCTCGAAAAAATTCTCATAGATGACGAGCCAACCGTGAGGGCGCAGCACCCGCCGCGCCTCCCCTAAAAACGCCGCGCGCTGAAACCAGTGAAATGCAGAACTGACGGTGATGAGGTCGGCGCTCCTGTCTCCCAGGGGTAGCGCTTCAGCCGGAGCCAGTCGGTAGCTGATGCGCGCGTCCTCAGGGGCTTGGGCGAGCATCGCTTGGGAGAGGTCCGTAGCGACCACCCGCTTGGCTACGGCCAGCAGCGCCAGACTTGACAAGCCGGTTCCGCACGCTACATCTACGGCCACCTCCACAGGAGCGTGAAGGGCAAGCTTTTCTTTAACCAACGCCATCACCAGGGGGTGAAAGTAGGGGCGACCCAGAGCGTAGGCTCGAGCGGTCTCCCGAGCGACAAAAGGGTTCATCAGTAGTTCAAAACCCCCTGCACCGCCCTCAAGATGCGGTTGACCCCCGGCAGATACGCTCGGTCTTGCGCGTAGGGGTAGGGTGTGTCGAAGCCTGTCACGCGCGCGGGCGGCGCGAGCAGGGTGTCCAAAATCTCCTCGGAGATGGTCGCAGCGATTTCGCTGACAAAACCCGCTGTTTTGGGCGCTTCGGAGACCAGCACGACGCGCCCGACTCGGGCCACCGCCTCTAGCACCGCCCCTTTGTCCCACGGCAACAGTGAACGCAGGTCGAGCACGTGGGCGGAGACGCCCTGTTCGGAGAGCGCGCCCGCGGCCATGAGCGTCTCGGCAACGCTGCCACCGTAGGAGATCAAGACCACGTCGTCCCCCTCGAGCCGCACTCGAGCCTGACCCAGTGGCACCGCGTACTCCCCGTCCGGCACCTCCTCCTTAAAGGCGCGGTAGAGACGTTTGGGTTCCATAAAGACCACCGGGTCGTCGTCGCGGATGGCGGTCGTCAGGAGCCCTTTGGCGTCGGCGGGCGACGACGGGTAGACCACCTTGAGGCCGGGGGTGTGAACAAAGTGCGTCTCGGGGTTTTGCGAGTGGTGGTGCCCGCCCTTGACGCCGCCGCCAGCGGGAAGGCGCACCACCATCGGGGCAAAAAACTGTCCGCCCGAGCGGTAGCGGAGTTTGGCCGCCTGCGACACGAGCTGGTCGAAACCGGGGTAGATGTAGTCGGAAAATTGCACCTCGGCGACGGGCCGGAGGCCGTGCGCCGCCATCCCGACCGCCGCGCCGACGATAGCGGCCTCGGAGAGCGGTGTGTCGATCACCCGGTCGGGGCCGTAGCGGTCGAAAAGGCCTTGGGAGGCCAGAAAGACGCCGCCGCGTTTGCCCACGTCCTCACCTAAGAGCACGACGCGGGGGTCCCTAGCCATTTCAAAGTCCAGGGTGTGGGTGATGGCCTGAACGAAGTTGAGCTGCGCCACTAGAGGCTTTCGCGCTGCTCGAGCAGCGTGTCGGGTACCTCGGCGTAAACGTCGTCGAACAGCCACTCGGTCGGGACGCTACCGGCGGCTTCGGCTTCGGCGAGGGCGGCTGAAAGGGTGCGCCCCAGCTCGTCTCTGAGCCCCCTTTCCTGCACCTCTTCCCACAAACCGCGCGCTTCTAAAAAGCGCCGGAAGCGCCCCAGCGGGTCGCGCCGCCGCCACGCCGCGACCTCTTCGCGCGGGCGGTACGCTGAGTCGTCGTCCGCCGACGAGTGCGCGCCGTAGCGGTAGACGAGCAGTTCGACCAAGACCGGGCCACGCCCCTCGCGGGCGTGCGCTACGGCGTCCTGCATGACGTAGTAGCACGCCAGCGCGTCCATGCCGTCGACCGTGTACCCCGGCATCCCGTAAGCGTACGCTTTGGCGGCTATCGTCTCCGAGCCCGACTGTTTGCGAAGAGCGACCGAGATGGCGTAGCCGTTGTTTTCGCACACGAACACAATCGGCGCGCCCTGCACGCCCGCGAAGTTCATCGCCGCGTGAAAGTCGCCTTCGCTGGTCGCGCCCTCGCCAAAGGTCGCTACCGCGACCTGCCCAGTTCCCCGGAGCTTCATGCTGAGGGCCGCGCCGACGGCGGGCGGCAGGTGCGAGGCGATAGGTGAGGCTGCCGTAAACACGTTCAGCGCCCCCGAACCGGGATGCGCGGGCATCTGCCTGCCCTTGTTGGGGTCGGCCCGCGTCGCCAAAGTCTGACCGAACACCTCGCGCAGCGGCACCCCGAGCGCGAGCACCAGCCCGTGGTCACGGTAGTACGGGAACAGCCAGTCGAACCCCGCGCGCAGGGCGTACGCCACACCGACATGCGCGCCCTCGTGACCGGCGTTGGGTGCGACGAAGCTGGTTTTGCCCAGGCGCTGAAGCTTGCCGAGCTGCTCGTCTAGAAGCCGCGACAACACCAGGTCACGGTACATATTTAGCAGCGTCTCGTCGGGCAGATCGAGCTCAAACGGCGCGTTCCACACGCCCGCGTCCGTGACCAACGATAACGGTTTGTCAAACGGTTTGAAAAGGTGCGTTTCCTGAATCATCAAGGCTCCTCCAAACAAAAGCGCTCCGCACGGCGCGGGGACGACACCTGCGGACAAAAGGTAAACGGCGCGGCTCGAGGGGGACGACGTTTAAGACGCGTGGGCTTAAGACGCGCCGTGCGGATTCGCTTGTCATGCCAGCTTCCGGGTTCACTTATGTCCTTTACCTAACCCGTCTATGCTAGCACCCCGGCGCGGCGCGAAACTTGCACGTTATACACCCCGGTACACACTCGGCTGCGCTAGCGTAGGCGGGTATAAAGGACGTCTCGGCTGCGGGCGATATGTCCGAATGTTCACGCGCCTAATCCGTAAGCGCGGCTTCGGGGTGCGCTATCATAGCCGCAAGGGAGGCGCACATGAGAAATGAACAGAGGCTCGCGTACGGGCTACTCGCCCTTGGCGTCGTGCTGCTGCTGACGCGGCTGGGCGGGGCGGACTGGCTCTGGTTGGCGCTCCTAAGCGTGACCTTTTTGCTGGGCTACGTCTCGCGTAAAACCTACGGCTTTTTGGTCGCGGGCGGCGTGCTGATGGGCGTCGCCGTCGGTACCCTCATAGATACCCAGAGTGGGATGCTCCTGAGCCTGGCGGTCGGGTTTTTTGCTATCGACCGCGTTGAGCCGCGCGCAAACCGCTGGGCGCTCTTTACCGCCGGAATATTCGCCGTTTTAGGCGGGCTCAGCGCGCTGAGCGCCGTCGGGCTGCTCAGCTCGGTCGGCTTCGCACTTCTGCTGATCGCCGCCGGGGGTTATCTGCTCCTGCGTGACCGGCAACAGCCCAACTTACCCGCTACCGCAGACGCACCAGCTACCGTGGATGAAACGGCTTGGGCAGCACCTGCGCCGCCGACCCCCATCGAAACGGCCCTACGACCT
>CADCWP010000132.1 GCA_902806425.1 uncultured Truepera sp. | reverse complement strand
GATCGCTGCCCGTGCGGGCGTAGGTGCCGGGACGCTCTATCAGCACTTCCGCTCGAAGCGCCAGCTGCTTCTGGTACTGATGGACAATCTACTTGAGGAGCTCGAGGCGCTGAACCTCGAGCTTGGAGCAACGGGCGACCCGAGAACCATGCTGGAGCAGGCTTTGCGCGAAGGGCTTATGGCTGACCGCAAATACGGGGGGGCCTACCGAGCTTGGCGTGAAGCGGTGCTGAGCGACCGCGAGCTCGGTGAACTTGACCTGCACATAGAAGCGTGGACAGCCAAGCGCGTGGAGATGGCCCTTGTGTCAGCGCTACAGCTGCCGGGAGCGAGGACGGATGTCGATGTGGAGGGCACCGCACAGATGTTGAACCTGCTCTTCTGGCGGGTCGCCGAAGCGCCACATCTGGACAGGGATCGCGCGGTAGGGGTCGTAACCCGCATGATGATGCACAGCCTTTTTGAGGATGGAGTTTTCTTTTAATCCTGCCAGCGCAGTAGAAAAGGCGCTCAGCAGTAAAGAGGACACGACTCCGTGTTACGTCGTCCAAGTCAGTCGAGTCAGCCAAGGGTTCCATCAGGTGCGCGGTCAGGTCTGTCCAGCCGCCGAAATTGACAAACGCAGGCGCGGAGCAGCATACTTATGGAGCTAAGGAGGTGCCCTATGATCTGCCGCATCGTTAGAGTCCATCCGCACCTCGAGCCCTACCTACGCTGACTCAAGTCCGTCCGCTCGAGGTCGCCCATCACCACCACCCAATCATGATCGGTTGCGTGGTCTTCTGCGACCCTCTGGAGGGGATTTGAAGCGTTACACCGACCTGTCCGACACCGCCGAAAGTTTTTCCAAACGTAAAGACCGCCGCAAACCCAAGGGACGGCGCTCGGTCAACCAGCTGCAAACGAAAGACGGCTTCGACGACGCCGGTCTTCAGGGTCTCTTTGAACAGGGCCTCGTGACCGAACTTTTAGGCGAACTTAAAAGCGGCAAAGAGGCGACCGTCTACCTAGCGCGGGGGCCGCGTGGTCTGGTCGCAGCCAAGCTCTACCGCGACGCCGCCGTAAGGTCGTTTAAGAACGATCACCTCTACCGCGACGGGCGTTTCATCGGCGACGCCCGCGTCAAAAAAGCCATCGACCAGCGCAGCAAAACCGGCGTGAGCGCGCAGCAGGCGCTCTGGATCATGCACGAGTACGGGCAGCTCTGGGCACTCTATAACGCCGGGGTGCCGGTTCCCAAACCTCTCGTCGGACCCGGCGCGGACGACTGCGCCAAAGCCGGACGGGTCGTGCTGATGGACTTTATCGGCGACGACGAGGGCGCGGCCCCCCGCCTTGCGGACGTGCGCCTCTCCCCCGCCGAGGCTGAGGACGCCTTTAACCAGAGCGTCGCGCTCCTTACCCAGCTCTTAAAGCTCGGCAAGGTTCACGGCGACTTCTCCGCCTACAACCTCCTCTGGTGGCACGGCGAGGTCATCATCATCGACGTGCCGCAGATGGTTGAAGTCGAGGAAAACCGCAGCGCCGGGGAGCTGTTAGAGCGCGACGTCGTGTCGCTTTGCCGCTCGGTCAAGGGTATTCGGGCCGACCCGCGTGAGGTGCTGGAACGCGTACTCCGGGACGCCCGGCGGTCACTGTAAAGTTCGTTGTTCGGGCCTAAATCCTTTGGTCGCGCCCTTGAGTATGGTAGATTGACGACGCAGGAGCCCAGCCAAACGTTAGCGACCGAACATTTCGGGTTTGTTACAGCGCGGTCTCCACAGCTGGCCCCTTAAAGACGGGCACACGACATTGCAGGAGGACTTATGGCGGACAATAACGACACCATCAAGGCGCTCAACTACCTTATCGGAACCTGCATCGACGGGGAGACCGGTTACCGTGAGGCAGCTGAGGAAGCGACCAGCGCCGAACTCAAGTCGCGTCTTATGCAGCTCGGCCAGCAGCGCGCGAGCTTTCGCGGCGCGTTGGAGCAAGAGGTCATGCGTTTGGGCGGCGACCCCAAAGAGACCGGCAGCGCCGGAGCCGCCCTGCACCGCACCTGGCTCAACGTCCGCGACGCCGTGACCGGCAAGGGCGACGACGCCATCCTTAGGGAGAGCGAACGCGGCGAAAAGGCGGCGTTAGACAACTACGAGGACGTACTCGGGCGCGACCTGCCCGCCTTCCTCAAGGAGATCGTAGCGCAGCAGCACAGCGAAATCCAGCGGGCCTATGGTGAACTTCAAGGTTTAGAACGCAGCAGCTAAAAGTTAGGGGCGCTCCCTGCGCCTCTTTGTATAGGAGGAGGAACGCGATGGCTACCGTAGCAGCAATTTTCGACGACTCCGTAGCGCTTGAAAAGGCTGTGAGCAACCTCCAGAGCGCGGGCCTCGGCGACGACATCGTCGAGGTAAATGAAAACCGTGACGCCGACACCGCTCCGGAGCGGACCGAAACCCCCAACGACACCGGCACGGGCACCTTTAGCAGCGATAACGACATCGGCGGTATCGGCGTTCCCCCTATCGCGGGTGCGGGTGGGCTTATCGGTGGGGGCGGCAGCGGTGGGACCCAGGGCACGGCACCCATTCTGGGCGGCTTTTTCGGTAGGGGCGACGGCACTGGTCTTGGCCGTCTCGACAGCCTTGGGGACGACGCCGAGCCGTTTCGGCTGGCAGCTCAGCGCGGCGGGAAGCTCATCATCTTAGAAACCAACGATGTAAATACTGCCGTTTCTGTGTTGCAGCGAGCGGGAGCGCAACAGGTCTACGACCCGCGTTAGCCGTTGGCATACCAAGTAGGAGGCTCGAGTCAGACTCGAGCCTCCCTTGTTGTTGACTTCTGTACCACTAAACTATTTTTTAAGATGGCATCTGGTCGGACACGCAACGCGCTTGATACGTCGTCCCCAATGTAGACAGGGCAGCACCACTTGTCAAAGCTACAGCGTAAAACGATTCTCGCTGACGTGACCGGCTCGAGCCACTCGCCAAAAATGCTGCCTTAGGGCTAGGGGCAGGGTTCGAGATGAACAGGAAACACCTGAATGTACACACCCGTGCGGGATTGAAATCCTTCACTACATCCGCAACATCCACAGGCTCATTTACCTAGCCTACAGTTCAATCTGAGCGCCCAACTCCACGACCTGCCCCGGCGGCAGGTGGTAAAACGACGACGCGCTGAGGGCGTTGCGCGACATCAGCGCGAAAAGCTTTTCGCGCCAGAGCGCCATACCCGCGCGCTTGGTGGCAAAAACGGTTTCACGGCCCACGAAATAGGTCACGTCGGAAAGGGCGATGTCAGCCCCGTTGGGCCACACGCTTTTAAGCACTCGGGGGACGTTGGGTTGTTCCATAAAGCCGAAACGCATTACGACCTGATAGAACTCGTGGCCTAGAGGCGTCAGCGTAACCCGCTGCGAGCGCCGCACGCGTGGCACCTCCTCGGTTTTGACCGCGAGCAGGACGACCCGTTCGTGCAGCACCTTGTTGGTTTTTAGGTTTTGTGCCAGCGAAAAGGGCGTGTGGGTCGGCGAGCGGTACATGAAGATGGCCGTGCCCGGTACGCGGTTCGGCGGACGTTTGATGACGCCCTCGAGAAAGCTCTTTAGGGGTTCGGTATGCTCGTCCAGGCGCTCGGAGAGGATGAGGCGTCCACGCTTCCAGGTCGTGAGAAGGGTAAAGACAACCGCCGCGACCGCGAGTGGAAACCAGCCCCCCTGCGGAAGCTTAAGGATGTTGGCGCTAAAAAAGGCGAGGTCGACGATGATCAAACCTCCAGCGATTAGGCCCGCACTGAGAGCACTCCAACGCCACCGTTCACGGGCGACCACATAGAAGAGAATCGTGGTGATCACCATGTCGGTTGAGACCCCGACGCCGTAGGCGGCAGCCAGGTTCGACGACGAGCGGAAGCTGAGCACCAAGCCGATGCACGCTACCATCAGCACCCAGTTGATCGCTGGAATGTAGACCTGACCATACTCGCGCCTGCTGGTATGGTGGATGACTAGACGCGGCACGTAGCCGAGTTGCACCGCCTGCATCGTGAGCGAAAAGGCCCCGGAGATAAGCGCTTGGGAGGCGATAACCGTCGCCATGGTAGCGAGGATAACGACTGGATAGAGGCCCCAAGCGGGCACCATCTGGTAAAAGGGGTTTTCCGCCGCCTCCGGGTTCCCAAGGATCAGCGCCCCCTGACCGAAATAGTTTAGGAGCAGCGCGGGTAACACCACGACAAACCAGGCCAGCCGGATGGGACGCTTGCCGAAGTGACCCATGTCGGTATAAAGCGCCTCGCCGCCGGTCACGACCAGAAAAACAGAGCCGAGCACGAGAAAACCGCGCAAGCCGTTGTCGAGAAAGAAGCGGAGGCCGTGTAGGGGATTGGCGGCTGCCAGAACACCCGGCTGCTCCACGATCTGAACAACACCCAAAACCGCGAGTGTAAGGAACCAGAGGACCGTGACGGGACCGAACACCCGCCCGACGCTGCCCGTACCGAAGCGCTGGGTAAGAAAGAGGAGAAAAAGAATGCTTACGGTGATGGGGATGATGTAGGGCTCAAAAAAAGGCGTGGCGACCCCCAACCCTTCGACCGCGCTTAGGACCGAGATGGCGGGGGTGATCATGCCGTCGCCGTAGAGCAGCGACGTACCGAAAAGACCCAAGATGATGAGCAGCCAGCGCCCCCCGCCCCGCCTGACCTGTAGAGGCGTTACCAGCGAGGTGAGCGCCAAGATGCCGCCCTCGCCGTGGTTGTCCGCCCGCATGACGAAACTGATGTATTTCACGGTAATGACGATAATCAGCGCCCAAAAGATCAGCGACAAAACGCCCAGGACATTGGCGGGCGTCGGCAACAAGCCGTGTGAGGCGTGAAACGACTCGCGCAGCGCGTAGAGCGGGCTCGTGCCGATGTCGCCGTAGACGATACCGAGCGCGCCGAGTGCCAGGACGTATAGGTAGCGCCCTTTGGGGGCTTCCGGGTGGGCGTGAGTATCGGTGTCGTGTGACATAGCAACCGTCCGCAACCGTATCACATCGCCACTCGTAGAGAGTCGACTTTGCCTACTTCGAGCGCAACTCTCCACAGCGGGAGTACGGAACCGAAAACAGACCTGTAAACAGCGCCAAAAAGCGTATCGTGGGGCCATGCTAAGGTCCATCTGCTTGCTTTTGACTCCACTTGTTTGGGCGACTATTTGGGGAGGTCTAAGCACCGCCTCCGCTCACGCTACGCTCGTCTTGGGGCATTTTGAGGTGACGCCCGCGCGGCCCGCCGCGGACGTGCCCATAACGCTCGAGCTGCGCCTCGAGGACCCAACCCAAGTCCCTGTCCAAGACGCCGTCGTGCTCGCCGAACTGCGCCCGGCGGCTCAGCCTGAAGCCAAGCCGCTGCGCGCCGAGTTTACCGAGACCGAAACCGCCGGGGTATACCGGGCCGCCGCGACCCTGCCGCGCGCGGGTGCCTACCGGGTTCGGCTCCGCGATCAGACCTACCGGCAGGAGGAAGCCGACGCGACCTTGGGGGCTCCCCTCCGCGTCGGCGCGCCCAACAAGCCGCAAACCTTTGTCTTTCCGCCGACCGCGACCGGGTCGGCGGGGTGGCGCGCTTGGCTGCTCTGGCTGATCGGGCTGCCTGTCGTGGCGGCGCTTTTAGTGACGGTTCTGGTGCTGACAAGGGGCGACGAGAAGCCGCAGGGGGCCGCGTAGCCCCTTGAGGGCGTGATACCTTGAACCGGTGACCTTTTTCGAGCAGACGTCCGGCACGCTTCTCAACATCGTGACCGTGCTCGCCGGTTCGGCGCTCGGGCTCCTCGCACGGGGCCGTCTGCCCGAGCAGGTGGTCATCACCGTGATGCAGGCCATCGGCCTGACCACACTCTTTATCGGCGTCGACAACGCCTTCGATCTAGGTCGGGTGGCGCGTCCGCCGGGGGTGATTCTGGCGCTCATGGCGCTGGCGCTCGGCGGGGCGCTCGGCGAGTGGTGGCGCTTGGAGGGTCGGTTGGAAGGGGTCGGTGACACGCTTAAACGCCGTTTCCAGGGCCAAGGTCGCTTTACCGAGGGCTTTGTAGCAGCGAGTTTACTGTTTTGCGTTGGACCCCTTACGCTGATCGGCTCTATCCAAAACGGTCTCGCCGGAGACCCTTCGTTTCTGGTCCTAAAGTCCACCTTGGACGGCTTCGCGGCGCTCGCACTGTCGGCGACCTTCGGCTTTGGGGTAGTTTTCTCGGTTTTGATCATCGCGCTCTACCAGGGATCATTGTCGCTCTTTGCCGGACGCTTCGCCGCCCTCGTCCCCGACCCGGCTACCGACCCACGCGTGCTGCTCGTCAACGGCGTCGGCGGGCTGATGATCGTCGGCCTCGGGTTGGGGCTCCTGGAGATTAAGCGCATACGGGTCGCCAGCATGTTGCCCTCACTGCTGCTGGTGGTCGCGCTCTACTATCTGGGGCTGAACTTTTACTAAGCTTTCACACGCCTGCCGAGGCGTCTGCGTGCCACTTTGGCTTGAACGCTCCCCAAGGAAACAGCCTCCCGAAGAGTTCGAAAGCGCGACCTACGACGGTGAGGTAGATTACCGCGGCGTCCTCGTAGGCGAGCAGGTAACGACAACGCTCGCCCTGACCTTCACGACAGGTGGAGCTTCGGTCCAGGAGACCACCCTGCGCTTCGTCTTTGACGCCTAGGGGCAGCTCATCGGCAATGTGACGGAGGGTCCCGAGGGCGAGGTCGTGATGGTCTACGACGACCCTACCGACAAAGTGCCCCTCTCACGCATGTTTAGCGGCACTATCTACCTGCTGGCGGGGGACAAGGCCGTCGTCACCAGCCAAAACCGCTTGGCGAACCTTGCGGTCAATGAACCGCTGGATGAGGCACTTTTTGAACTCGGCGAAACCTCAGAGTGAGACTTTGGTGCTATACCTCCTATACCCAACGATTCTGCGTGCGGTTACCCCTGCGGCAAACGCCTCCACAAGTAGATCGCGTTTGGCCGCGGAAGCTCTTCAGCTGACCCCTGCTTCCGCGGCCCCTTACGCGCTTGTAGCGCCGCGCACCCGTCCTAAGCGGCGCTCCCAGCCAAATAGCGACACCGCAAAAACAGCCGCCAGAACCCCAGCCGTAACCGCAACAGCCGGAACATCTGCACGCGCGACCACAATGCCAACAAAGGCCCAGACGAACACCCCGCCGTACACCGGGTCGTTCCAGCGAAAGCGCGTAAGCAGTCCTATTCCTGTTGCAACCACGAGCATGACGACGCCCCACGCCAGATAGCTGATCCCGAACCCGCCCCAGTCTCTGTCCGCCAGCACACCTGCGGTGTTGAGGATGGTCGCCGCCGTGAGCCAGCCCGCGTAGAGGCTGAAAGGCAGGCGTAAAACGCGCTCTAAGCCGTAAACCTTCGTTGTGCCGATCTCCAGCATCCTGTGCATCACCAGGGCCGTGACCAGCATCCCGACGATGATCAGAAGCGACAGGCCGAAGAGCAGGTTGTTAAACGCGGCGATCCAGGCGGCGTTGAGGAGCGCACTCGCTGCGAGCCACAACCGCACCCGCATGAAACGTGGGTTGAGCCGCTGCGCGGGCAGTGCCTGAAAGACCGCAAAGGCCAGGAACCCGAGGTAGATAGGTGCCCAGATGACGAAGGCGTAGTCCGCCGGGATGATGTACACATCGCTGAAAAACTGCCCCGAGATCTCGCCGGTGTCTGAGTCTCCGGGTGACAAAGCGCCGAACGCAGGGCCGAGGACCCCGGCAAAGGTGGCGACTAGGGTCAGGATCTGTTTCGCCCGCTCATTCATAACTGTCTCCTTAAGTGTCTATATAGAAATGATTCACGAGTACCGACTGGCCCGAGGGAAAGGTTTGTAAGGCTCCACAGGAACAATGAAAGCCTAGACCTTTAGCGCCGCGCGCAACCCTCTAAAATTTCCTTTGCTACCTCTTAGTGTATGGCCCGCCTCACGACCCTATGAGCGGCCTCCTTGTTCGGCGCTGAAGGGCGCAAAAGAGGTGATAGACCAGAAACACCGGCACCAGCAGGGTGGACGGAAAGACACACACCGCTTTCAGCCACTTAAATGTCAGACCCGCGACCACCGCCCAGACCGTATCGGGCGTCGGGTAAGCGTGAATGGCCACGAGGTAAAAGAAGTTCTCGAGCCAGTCGAACACGCCGACGCCCAGAGGAATGAGGACGGCGTAGCCGCCGAGCAACCAGTTGTAGAGGCGGTTAGGGTTGCTGCGCCAGAAGTACACCCACAGCAGGGCGAGGGAGCCGAAGGCAAGGTGTGGCATAATATTGTCGAGCACGAAGAAAACCCAGTAGATGAACTTGGACGCCTGGGTGTAGTCGCCGAGCTGCTCGAGTACCTTGGCCGGGGTGATGATCTCACCCGGAGCGAGGCTGTTTTGTAGGTCGAGTAGCGGGTGTCCGCTCGTCACCCCCTGAAACTCCCGGTTGATGACCGCCAGGATGATGACCCAGTACACGTTCAGCGCGACCACCAGAACGGCCAAGAGACCAGGGTTGAGGCGCGAACCCAGCGTGACGACGACATCCCGGAGCTGCCTCATTTCAGCCCTTCATGAGCGCCCTGCTCGGGCGTTGGGATATCTGAGCGCGACCGCCAGACGCGCTGGAGCAAGGCGATGAGCGCGAATACTGTAAGCACCCATGTGAGCGCGCCGCTCAGCGCCAGGGCGGCCAGCTTGAGGCGCTTGAAGAGGATGGCGGCGTCTACCGCGAACCCGCTCGGCGCGTCCAGAGCGAGGATGCTCAGTAGGCTCAGGTTCTCGAGGTAGTCGAAGCCCGTGCCCAGAAAGGCGCATAGCGGCAGCCCCCACGCGAGCAGCCGCTGCGTGAGCCGCCAGCGGGTGACGCGCAGCAGCAGCGCCCACGTCACGGTGAGAAACAGCGCTGCCACAAACGGGAACACGAAGTCGAACGCGGCGAAGTAGAAGTGAGCCTCGAGCGCCTCTCCCTGGTAGAGCGGCAGTTGCTGGAGCAGCCCCGCCGGGGTGAGGTCGTTCTGGGTGTCGAAGACGGGAAGGCCGGTAGTCGCCTCGAAGCGGTCCTCGAGCGCGAACAGGACGGCGAAGGAGAGGGCGTTCAGCACTGCGAGGAGGGCAAACCACCACGGTGAGCGCGACGTGCTGATGAGCAGAGCGTTGAGCTTGGACATCAGGCCACCTGCGCCGCGTGCTGTTGCCGAGCCGCCCCCGCGTCCGCCGTTTGCTGGACGAGCAGGACGCGCTTGCCGCGCGCGTGCCCCTCGGCCACGGCGCGGTGAGCTTCCCGAACCGTCTCGAGCGTGTAGGTCGCCTCGATGGGCATGGCTAACACTCCGGCCTCCACATACGCGGTGAGGGTCACCAGGTCGTCGCGTTTGGGTTTGACGAAAACGAAGTCCGCTTTAGGTCCGGGCAGCAGCCGGGTAATCAGACGGGCCAAGAAGATGCTCGGGTCGGGCGCGGCGGTCACAAAACGGCCCCGGCGCTCCAGAAGCCGCCTGTAGGTGTGGAAGGGGCTGCCGCCGTAGAGGTCCAAAAAGACGTCGAAACGCCCCTCCAAGCTGAGCAGGTCGGTACGGGTATAGTCGACGATCCTATCGGCACCGAGCACCCGGCAGCGCTCGAGGCTCCCTGTACTCGCCATTGCAGTGACGTGTGCGCCCATCGCCTTGGCGAGCCCTATGGCCGCGCTTCCCACCCCGCCGCTCGCGCCTTTAATGAGGAGGCGCTCTCCGGCCTGAAGCTTCGCCTTGTCCCGCAGGGCCTGAAGCGCCGTGAGGCCGACCAGCGGGAGCGCGGCGGCTTCGGCGTAAGAGATCCCTTCAGGCATCGGCGACAACCAATCCTGTGACACGGCGACATATTCGGCGGCGGCACCCCCGGCGAAACCATCCAGAAACCCCCACACCTTTTGACCCAACTCGAGATCGGCGACCCCTTCCCCCAGCACTGCAACTTCACCGGCGAAATCGAACCCCGTCCCCTTCGGAAACGCCCGTCCCGAGAAGCGCTTAAACAAGCCCGAGCGGATGACGGCGTCTTTCGGGTTGAGGCCGGAGGCGTAGACCCGCACCAGCACCTCCCCCGGCTTGGGCGCAGGCACGGCGACCCGCCGCAGCTCGAGCACTTCGGGTGGGCCGTAGCGGCTGTACTGAACGGCTTGCATGGTTTGGGGCGTGGCTTGAGACAAGCTCTGAGACACAGTATTCCTCCGGGTACGCGCTGAAAGTCGGGCTCCACGCCCACCCACCTATCGGGTACACTGATTATATGGATAAGAATCTAGATAGTCAAGATACTTATAAATCAAACGATGTTGAGGGGGATTTGATGGCCGCCTTTGCCCGCTATAACGCCACCCTCCTCACCCTGAGCGCACACCTAGCTGCCGACACGGGCCTCACGCTTTCCGAGATGGTGGCGTGCGAGCACCTGCGGCTGGACGGCCCGCTGACCCCGCGGGAGGTGGGCGAGCGGGTGCGGCTCTCCTCGGGCGCGGTCACCTCGCTGATCGACCGGCTCGAGGGGCGCGGCTTCGCCACGCGCACGCCCCATCCGAAAGACCGCCGCAGCGTGCTCGTCCACTACACACCGCAGGAGCAGCGGGTGGTCGGGCGGCTCTACGCGGTGTTGGGGCACCTGAGCGCCGAAATGGCCTCCCTAAGCGAGCCGGAGAAAGCCGCAGTCACCGGCTTTTTGACCTCAATGACGGCGGGTCTTATAGAGGTTATCGCCGAGCCGCAGGGCTAGCGCGTGAACAGCATTTCAAACGGTCGAAGGGGGCGGAGCGTCGGGGCGTTCCAGTCGGCCTCCCGAAGTGATACCCTCTGCCTATGCTGAGTGACGCGGAAATGGAGCATCTCAAGATGCTCGCACGCTTGGAACTCTCCGAGACTGAGACCGAAAGCTTGAAGGGCGACCTCAACCGGCTTCTGGCGTACTTCGATCTGCTCTCAGAACTCGACACCGACGGCGTAGACGAACTCGCCCGCCCGGTCGATGTGGATAGCGTCTTCCGGGACGACGTGGTGCAAGCCGGGCTCGAGCCCCATACCGTGCAGGCGCTGGCGGTAGAGACCGAGGGCGGCTTTTTCAAGGTGCCGCGTACCGTCGACAGCGGCGAGTAGCATAGGGGCCTAGACCCTGTATTCTCAAACCCGCTTCATCAAACCTAAATCGTCTTCACGCCGCTTCCGCGTTAAACTTAAAGCCTAATGAAACGATTTGCTCCGCTCCTTTTGGTGCTGCTCGCCGCGTGTGCGCCGACGACGCAGTTCTACCCGCCCGGCGTGCCGATCTTCTACCCAACGGACTACCAGAATCTGTTTAACACGACCCTGCAAGAGCTAACCGCCGCCTACGTGCCGAATCAGCTCGAGCGCCGCACCTTTTCGATCACGCAGGCCGACCCGGAAACCGGGCTGATCACCGCCGTTCGCAACGAGCGCGGGGGTGCAGCCAACCTTCGCTACCGCTTTCCCTATAATGACGATGAGGACGACGATTTCCCGTTCGGGCTGGGCTTCAGCCTGTTGGTCCCGGTTCCCGTCACGTCGCCCGAGCAGACGATCATCACTATCGTCATCAGGCAGGCGGAGCCGGGCGCGTCCCTTATCTACTCGACGCAGGGGCCGGACGGGACGAGTTCGCGCGACGCCGAGCGGCTGATGCGCGGGGTCGTCGCCAACCTCAACACCCGCTTTTTGCCCTCCCAACCGCAGGAGCGGCTCGAGCCCGTCACACCTTAAGGGCTGCCCTTACCGGAGTAGCGGGGAGCGATGGTCGTCTTTACGCATCGCTCCCCGGTTTTTCGACCGCAGCTCTACTCGAGCCGCTCCCGCCCCACGTAGGGCCTCAACACCACCGGCACCCGCACGCCGCCCTCTGCGTCTTGGTAATTCTCCAAAATGGCTGCGATAACCCGCGCCATCCCGAAGGCGCTGCCGTTTAGCGTGTGGACCAGCTCAGGTTTGCCCCTGCCCTGCGCGCCGCCCTCGCGGAAGCGGGTCCCGAGCCGCCGCGCCTGAAAATCGGTGATGTTAGAAACGCTACTGACCTCGAGCCAGCGCTCCTGACCCGCGCTCCAGACCTCGAGATCGTACTTTTTCGCCTGGGTGAAGCCGATGTCGCCGGTACACATGAGGAGCCGCCGGTAGGGAAGCTCGAGCGCGTCCAGCAGACTTTCGGAAAGCCCCGTCATCGCCTCCATCGCCGCGTAGGATTCGTCAGGGTGGGTAAACTGCACCATCTCGACCTTATCGAACTGATGGGTTCGGTTGATGCCGCGCACGTGCGCGCCGTAAGAGCCCGCCTCACGCCGCAGACAGGCGCTGGCGGCGGTGTACTTGAGGGGCAGCGCCGCCGCGTCCAAGATGTCACCCTTGTGCATCCCGGTCAAGATCAGCTCCGAGGTGGGAATCAGGTAAAACCCGTCCGTGACCTCGTACATCTGCCCCTCTTTGTCCGGCAGATGGCCCGTCGCCGTGGCACTCTCCGCGTTGACCATAAGCGGCACCGCGACCTCGGTGTAGCCCGCGTCGACGAGCGCGTTCAGGCAGTACTGGATGAGCCCGCGCAGAAGCCGCGCCCCACCGCCCTTAAAGACGGGAAAGCCTGCACCCGTCGTCTTGACGCCCGCGGCGAGGTCGATCCAGCCGTGAGCCGCCGCGAGCTCCCAGTGCGGTTTCGCCTCGAAGTCGAAGGCGGGTTTTTCGCCCCGCTCGAACATCACCCGGTTGTCGTGTTCGGACGCGCCGTAGGGAACGCTCTCGTGTGGGATATTCGGAAGTTCCAAGAGCGCACTCTGAAGCTGCGCGTCTAAACTGCGGCTCTTCTCCTCGAGCCGCTTGACCTCGTCACTGAGCGCGCCCATCTCGCGGATAAGGTCGCCCGCAGCCTCGCCCCGGCGTTTAAGGTCGCCGATGCGTTTGCTGCTCGCGTTGCGCTGCGCTTGGTTGGCCTCGAGGTCGCTTCGCAGAAGCCGGTGTTCTTCGTCGAGCAGCAGAACCTGATTCAGGGTGCCGAGCGCGCTCGGCATCTGTTTGGCGCGGACCGCCTGCCGCACCACTTCGGGGTGTTCACGGATGACTTTTAGGTCGAGCATCCCCCAAGCCTACCCGATTGGGGCGCGGGCCTCGAAAAGTCCGGTAGCTCGGGTGATCCGAACTTCACCGGAGTCGGCCAGCGCCTGGGCTACCCGCCTTTGTAGCGCCGACACTTTTCCCTTATCCTTTCGCACCTCTTGGGGCGTTACGGAGAGGATATAGGCGATTAGCGGTTCAGCTTCGGTGACGTAGAGGTCGGGGTCGCCCTGGGGCCGGTGCAGCGTCAGCTCGGAAAAGTAGGGTCGGAGGTAACCGGGAGCGGTCTCGAGCGTGAAGTCCGTCAGGTGGTCGCTCTGCGCAAACGCGCTCACCACGCCGCCTGCAACGACATCCTGAGATAAATCATCCAGCTCGCGCATGTGCGCTTCGCCGTTGGTCGTGGCGAACAGCCGCCCGCCGGGTTTTAGAACGCGCCGGACTTCGCTCAGCACTTTTGACAGGTCCGGCACATGGTAGAGCATGTGGTTGGCGATCACCGCGTCAAAGTCGCCGTCGTTAAAGGGAAGCTCCTCCGCGTCGGCGACGGCGAAGGTGAACGCGTGAGGCGCACTTTGTAGCTGCGCTTTAGCCTCCCCTATCATCCCCACCGAAAGGTCGGTCAGGGTGACGTGCCAGCTTCGGGGAACTCGCGCCAAGTTCTCTCGCCAGAGTTTAGCGGGGCCGGTACCCAGCTCGAGCACCCGCGCCCCTTCCGGCAACGTGAGCCGGTCGAAGACCCAGGGAAACCAGGCTACGGTGTTCCGGCTGAAGCGGGCGTGAAGCGCGATGCGGGCGTCCAGATTAGACGCGTCGCCGTACTGCTCGTGTGCGTGCTGCGACGTTGACATAGCCTACCTTAGCGGATCGTCGCCTTTTCAAACCCTGAGCCGTGAGCTTCAAACAGTCCGGACGCCTGCGTGATGTAGACCGCGCCTTCGGCCGCGATGCGTTCTCTGAGGTACGCCTTAAAGTCGTCTAACCGCCGGACCTCAGCGGCGCTCGGCCTCTCTCTGAGGTCCGCCGTCGCCTCCCCTGAGAGGATAAACGCGTGTAGCGGCTCGGCCTCCGTGACTACGAGCGAACTCTCGAGCTTGTGCAGAACCACCTCGCTGAAGTATTTAGAGAGCATCTCAAGACCGTCCTCGAGCCGGAAGGGGTTCAGCGTGTGCGCTGAGCGAATCCGCTCGAGCGTCTCCCCTTCGGCAAAATGGGCCGCCAAGTCGCCTACTTCCCGCAGATGCTCACGGCCATTTGTAGAGGCGTAAAAGCGCCCGCCGGGTTTGAGCACACGCCGAAGCTCGGAAAGCGCGCGGTGTTGGTCGGGTACATGGTAGAGCATGTGAATGGCGACAACCGCGTCAAATGAGGCGTCGCCAAAAGGAATCTCCTGTGCGTCCATGACGCTGTAAGTGAACGTGCGCGGTTCGTCTTTGAGGTGCGCTCTGGCCTCTTCAATCATTCCCGGCGAGGCGTCCATGAGCGTCACCTGCCAATGAGAGATGCGCCCTAGGTTCTCACGCCAGAGTCTGCCGCAGCCACAACCGACCTCGAGCACCCGCGCACCTTCGGGCAGCTTAAAATGCTCGAACAGCCACCTGTACCAATTCACTTTAGCGGTACTAAAACGGCTGTGGAGGACGATGCGCGTGTCCAGGTTGGAGGCGTCCTTAGTACTGCTCTTTTAGCTCGGACATGGCTCACTTTAGCGGATTTGAGGTTATGCACCCTTTAAACTACGGAAAGTAAACTGAGAACAGTCGGGAAGCTTAAGCAGTACAAAACTGCCCCTCCACTCCCCAAAGGAAGCAGCCGAGACCCTCACGTCTCGGTAGCCCTCCTTGGAAGTTTCGGGGTGAGGCCCACTCCCTTCGGTAACGCTACTTCAGCACGTACCCCGTTCACCTTGTGGACGTGAGTTGGCGCGTTGTACTGTGTCAAGTCCAGTTGCGGCGTTCACTCGTTCCGCCTGAGCTGTGTGATCTGCCCCAACCAGCGCCCAAAAAGCGGGACGACGGGGTTTTGGCGCGCCGTTACGATGTCGAGGTGCGTGTAACCGGGGACGACGTACGAGGAGAAAAGCGCGCTCGCCCGCAGGTTGCCGTACGCCGAAAAACCGTCCGGACTCGTCACCAAGCCGCGGGCCGCGCCGATGGAGAGCGTCGGCGCACCTACCTCGCTGTGCGCCGAGAAGTCGTCGCGGCCCGCCAAATCTAGCGGCAACTCACCCATGTCGACCAAGAGCCGCAGCGGAAAGTACCACTCGTTGAAGTCGGCCTGTCTGGTGACGTAGGCGCCTACAAAGGCCCCGATGTCGGTGTATTCGCGGCTGGGGTCGCCTCGGGTCCAACGCACCGCGTCAAACCCGTCAGCGACGCCCGCGACCGTGCGGCTCGTCCGGCCCGCCCAGCCGTCGATAAGAAACGCCGCCACGTTCCCACCGTAGGTCGCCCCGACCGCCTCCCCGACCGACGCGCTGAAAACCGCCGAGGGCGCGTAGTCGTCGTCGGCGCGCAGGCCGAAATGCGCCAGATTCGTCACCGGAAACGCGGTCTCAGACGCTAACGCGTCCGGCTTAAGGCGAGCCAGCAGCGCCCGCGCGCCCAAGGCGGCGTAGAGGTCCGGCCCCACGCCGTAAGGGAGGTACGGCGGCCCTCGGCCCTCATCGAACCCGGTTCCCGGCGGCAGCAGCTCGAGGTTGCCCAGGAGCAGGCCCGTCGTCAAACCAAACGCCCCCGTGCGCCCGAGCGACCCGTCTAGGAGCAAGAGACCGTCTAAAAACGTGTCGCCCAAGCCGTCGCCGAAGCGGTAGGCGGCGTACAAGCTGACCAGGCTCGCGCCCAGCGAGTGCCCGCCCAGAACGACGGTTTCCGCCCCCTCACCAGCTTGTTTGACGACCGCGTGCAGGTCGTATAGATGCGCGGTTAGACCCCACCGCCGCATAAATCCGAGCGTGTCGGCGGGAATGGTGTTGAATCCGGCGGGCGTTCCGGCGTTCTGGATGTAGTAGCGGTAGGCGACGCTCGGGTCGTGTGTCTGGAAACCCCTCCGAAGGGCGCTGCGGTCCTCGAGCGCGTTCGCCCGCCGATCTATGGCCCAGACCTCCAAGTCCGGCCTGCTCGCCACGAGTTGCCGCGCCAGAACGTCGAAACTGGACGCGCCGCCAAAAATGCCCGGCATCAGGATCAGAACGGTGTCGGCGCTTTGGTCGGCGCTCTGGGCCGCGCTGTAGCGCAGATAAAAGGTGCGGTTGAGTCTCGTCGGCGTCCCCGGCGCGCTGTATCCCGGCAGCGACACATACGCCGTCTTTACCGACCGGGGCGGCGTGCGGTACGGCGTGGTGGGCAGCTTGAGGTCGGCGCGCAAATCGGGAATGGGTAGACACCCCGCGAGCACAAGCAGCACGCCAACCCCCAAACACTTCCAGGTCATAAGGTCAGTTTACGCGCTGAGCATAGCGCGCGCCGTTACACCCGTATGGAGGCGGGTCGGCCCGAAGCGGTGATAGACTGCCGCTATGGAACCGACTTGGGTACGCGGCATACGCGGGGCGACGACCGTGGCACGGGACGAACCCGAGCTGATCTTAAGCGCGACCCGTGAGCTTCTCGAGGTGATGCTGCGTGAAAACGACATTCACGACTTCGAGCCCATCGCCGCTATTTTCTTTACCACTACCCCCGATCTGACCAGCACCTTCCCGGCAGAGGCGGCTAGAGGGCTCGGCATGACGCTGGTGCCGCTCATGTGCAATCAGGAGATTCCGGTGCCGGACCGCTTGGGTAGGGCCGTGCGAGTGATGATGCAGGTCAACACCCGTAAGAGCCAGCGCGAGATGAAGCACATCTATCTGCGCGAGGCGGTCAGACTGCGCCCCGATCTGGTCAGCGCGCAGTAATTCCAGCTGTAGCTAGAAGTCGGCGGTGTGCATGGCGTTCCAATCGGGTTCCGCCACAGTTTCACCGCCCCTACTCGTCACAAAGCCATGTTCGTAAAGGTAGCGGCCATAACCCGCCCAGACTTCGCTGTCGATGACGCCCCACGGCCTGTCGGCGTCGTGATAGTTAGGGCTCGCTAACGGCTGGCTGCGCCTAACAAGCTTGGCGTCCAGCTCGGGATAGGCCGCGAGCAGCAGCTCAGCCGCCCGTTCGGGTTCGGCAGCGGCCAGTTCAAAGCCTCTCGCCGTCGCCCGCATAAACGCCCGCAGCAGTGCGGGCTCTTTACGGGCAAACTTCAAGGTGGTAAAAAGCACCGGCGTGTAGAGATCGGGTATGCCGTAGTCGCGCAAGAGAAAGTGTCGTAGCGGTCTCCCCCTCAGTTCAGCCTCAGCCCCTTCCCACGCCGGGAAAACCCAGGTGCTATCGGCCTCGCCGGTGAAGAGCGCGTCCGGCACGGTGGGTTTAGGCAGCACACGCTCTTCGACGCTGCCCTCGCCGCCGTCGGCCCGCACCATCTGGCGAACCACGTGCATCTCAAAACGTGCGCCGTACGAGGCGTAGCGCTTTCCGTCTAACTCGCGTGGGCGCGTGACGGCGCTACCCTCCAGCACGGCGAGCGCCGACGGATTGTGGGCGTTAACAGCCGCCAACGCCAAGATCGGCGTGGGGGAATCCGCGTAGGCAACGACCGTTTCCTGCGGGCCGAGGCCGACCTGCGCGTTTTCAACCCGGACACGTTTGGCCGCAGTCGGGTGGTCGGCATAAGGGAGAAGCTTGAGCCGCAAGCCGACTTTTTTGTAAAACTCGAGCGCCTCCGCGACCACGAAGCCGGTGTGGTTGGTGTTGAGCGACCAGTCGAGCGCCAGGGTAACGGTCCGGCTCATTCGGGTAACAGTTCGTTGGTATAGAGCGAGCCGTCTTCAACCGCTCGCCGCAGCACGGCCGTCTTGTCGCCGTAGACGCCTGCGTCCAGCAGCAGCGTCTGATAGCCGCGCCACATCTCCGGGCGCTGATGGCCCCACGCTTCACCTTCGGCAATGTAATACTGCGAGACGAACCGCTGCGAGTCGCGCACCAAGTCGGGGTCGGGAAAGCTGCCTGCGGGCGCGGTCTCGAGGAGGAGTTCCGCCGCCTCTTCGGGGTTTTCGGCAGCGTAGGTGTAGCCACGTGCGGTAGCCCCTAAAAACGCTTTGAGGGCGTCTGCTTTTTCCCGTATCGTCTCGGCGCTGCTCACCAGGTTTGGCGTGTAGTAGTCGGGAACGCCGTAGTCGTTAAAGTTAAATAACGTCAGCTCGATTCCCTCGCGCCGCGCCTGCACCCCCTGCCAGCCCTCGAAAATCCAGACGAAGTCGGCGCGGCCCGCTAAGAGCGCGTCGAATCCCGCGACGTTCAGGAGCGCACTCCTAAAGTCGCCCACGCCGCCGTCGTGGCGGATGACGGCCCCGACCACCGCGTCCTCGTAACTGCCCCCGTAGGCGGCGTAAATTTTGCCGTCGAGTTCGCTCGGGCGACCTATACCGCTGTCTTTAAGTACGGCTAGTGCTGCCGTGTTGGTCGAGAGGATCGCGGCAACCGAGACGATGGGCTCTTCCGTCGCAACTGAGGTGAGTACTCCTTCACTGCCTGAGACCGCGACTTCAGCCTGACCGCTAGCGACCAAAGCTTCGGGGGACACGCTGCCGTAGGGCAGGATTTGCAGATCGACGCCCACTTCTTCGTACCAGCCGTTAGCTAAGGCGACGTAGATGCCGGTGTGGTTGGTGTTGGGCACCCAGTCGAGGGCCAAGCGGACGGTCTGATTCTGTGCTGAGGCAAAGGTGAGAAACGTAATAAGTAGGGCAAGTAAAAATTTCATTGAAATCTCCAGGGCATGAGTAGGCGCTCGAGCAGCGTCACACACGCGACGAGTGCACAGCTGAGCAGGGCGATAACGACAATCGTGGCGAACACCAGGGGTGTAGCGCGCGAGTTGGCGGCGGTCTGGAGCAGAATGCCAAGGCCCGAGAAGCCGCCGACATACTCAGCGAAGATAGCGCCTGTGACGCTGTAAGAGAGGGTGATCCTGAGACCTGCAAAAAAGCTCGGCAGCGCGCCCGGCCACCGCAAGAAGCGGAAGGTCTGCCACGGCGTCGCGGCAAGCGAGCGCATCAGGTCGTGGCGCTCAGGGGACGTTTGGGCGAGGCCCGAGAGCGTCGAGAGGACAATTGGGAAAAAGGCAAAAAGCGCCACCAGCAGCGTTTTAGGTAGCAGCCCGAAACCAAACCAGAGGAGCATCAAGGGGGCCAAGACGATAATCGGCACCGTCTGCGAGGCGATGAGGTACGGCGTCAGCGCCCGCCGCAGGAGGACAAACCGGTCTAAGAGCAGCGCCCACACGAGGGCCGCCATGACCGCCAAAATCACGCCCAACGCCGTCTCCAACAGCGTCGTCAAGCTGTTGTTCCACAAAAGCCCGCGCTGCTCGAAAAGGGTGCTCAGCACGGCCCACGGCGACGGTAAAAAGCTTGACGGAACGTCGCCTAGGGACACGCCAAGTTGCCATACGCCTAAGATCAGCCCCCCCGCGACGAGCGGTGCCAGCCAACTCGAGCGACGTGAACCCGGCCCCTCCATCAGCGGCTCACCTCACCGTTCATCCCGTCAGTACCGCGTCGTAAAAAAGGGTTTCAAAGTCGTAGCAGAGTTCGGCGGCGCGGGTGACGGATTCGCGCTCGGCGTCGGTCGTGACCAACGGGCGGAGCATCTCGGTGGTGGCGCACTCCGCGGGGACCAAAGCCTCATGGAAGCTGAAAAACGCCATCGCCTCGTCTGAAAACCCGTAACGGCGAAGTGGTGCGTCGATGCGGCCACAGATCTCGAGGAATATCGTTTCACTAGCTCCGATACAGGCGACCGTCTCAATGAACGAGCCACGCGCCAGATGGTAGTAAAACTGCGCGGTCAGGGCCAGACACGGCGCGAGCGGCTCGGCGTGGTCGAAGTCCTCGCGCGTCAGCCCGACGGCCTCCCCGAACCGTAGAAGCGTATCCAGCGCCCCCGACTTGGGCGTCAGTTTGGCGATAAGCGCGTCCGCAGCCGCCGTCGTGGGCGCTTTGGCGATAGCCAGACTGTCAAGACGGTACACCTCGCGGATTAAAAAACTGTCTTGGAGCGCGAAGCGGGCGAGCTGCTCTCGGGTCGTGGTCTGGGAGTCGACACCCGTCCAAAGAGGATGGTTTAAGAGCGCCTCCTGTTTAGGCCGCAGGTTGCGGGTGGTCAACCCGGTTAAAAAACCCGTGCCGACCCCCCGCCCGTAGGCGACACCTCCGTACATTGCCATAAAAACCCCCTGGTGAGCTCTACCAGGGGGCGCAGTGCTACGTTTAGCCGTGCACGTCACACTTCCTACGCCGGTATGACCCGGTTCAGGTTCTAGGGTTGAGCGGTGCGGTTGCCCGTGCTCTCTCAGCCTTGCGGCACCCCTGGTGAGGAGGTCAGTATACACCTTGGGGCCAGATTTATGCGATGTTTGGCCGTGGGAACCCATAACCAAGGTGGTCTCAAATCCACCACCTTCCCGCGACATGAGGGTACCAACAGGCGCGTCAAAAAGTCGAGGTTACGCGCCCACCCCTAGAGGCGTACACCCTCATCTGTTACAAGCGTCATAGCCTGGTCTAACCTGAGCGGTAGGTTGGAGGCACATGGGCATGGAGCATGGACCTAGGCGGACTGTACACGACGGGAGGCTGCACTGTCCGGTGTGCGGCAGCATACTCGGGGCCAGGCTGCTCAAGGTCGAGGACGAAGACCAAGGCGTGGCGGAGCTGCTCGTGCCGTTCGACTGCCCGAACGGCGACTTCTACACCGCGGTGACCCATAGAGATATCGTTACGGTCTTAACGGCAGAGGTCAGGGAGCGGTTGGGGTTCTAGCTGCGCGTCAACCCTACTTGCCTAACTGATGCCCCGTTCTCTCGCCCAGACGATGGCTTCACCTCGTGAGTGAACACCCAGCTTGTCGTAGATGGCGCTGATGTAGTTGCGCACGGTCTGAGTGGCTATCCCCAAGTCTGCGGCGATAGCCTCGTTGTTGGCACCCCTGGAGAGACGCTCGAGCACCTCCCGCTCACGTTTGGAAAGGTCGACGACCTGGGCGGGGCTTTGTTCACCCAGACGCACGTTCGTCAGCTGCTCCATGACCCTCTGACTGAACCAGGACGTATCATTCATCACGTCCTGAATGGCGTTCATAAGCTGGTCTTCGGTCCGTTTGCGCTCGGTGATGTCGTAGAACATCTTGAGGTAGCCTTGGTCGCTGTTTAGCTGGATGCTCTCGGCGGACATCAGCACGGTGTAGCCGCCACCTTCCTTACCGCGCAGTCTCAGCTCGAGGTTGCGGAAGCCACTGCCGCCTTGCAGCGCCTCCCTCAGCTTCCGCTGGTCCTCGGGTGACGACCACATGCCCAGCTCCTGGCTCGTCCTGCCTATCACCTCGTCGCGGCTGTAGCCGGTCAAGGCTAGAAAGGCGTCGTTGGCCTCGACAAAGGTCTCCCTGCCGAAGCTGGTCATGCACGCCGGGATGGGGCTGGCGTAAAACGCCTGCGAAAAGCGCTGCTCGCTGTACCTAAGCTGCTCGGTACGCTCCTCGACCCGCTGCTCGAGGGTCGCGTTGAGGTCCGCGAGCGCCGCCTCTACCCGTTTGCGCGCTGATGTCGTAGGAGACGACGAGCACGCCCGTAACCTCGTCGCCCTCGCCCCGCAGCGGCACGCCGCGCGACACAAACGTGTAGTCTCCCTCGGTGCGCTCGGCCTCGAACGCCTCACCTAGGAGCGCCTGGCGCAGCGGCGGCTCCACGTGCGCCAGGGTTTCGCTCGAAAGCGCCTCATGGACGGTTTTGCCCTCAAAGTCGGCGGGCGCTCCCCCGGTGGCGTAGACCGCTTCGCCGTCGGCCAGCACGTAGCGCAAATCGCGGTCGAGGAGGAAGGCCGCGCTGCCCGGCAGGTTTCTGACGAGCGTGTGCAGGCGCTTTTCGGATTCGCGTAGGGCAGCTTCGGCGCGTCTGCGCTCGGTGATGTCGTTGAAGAGAATCCCAACGCGCCTCAGCTCAGGGCCTTCCACACGAAAAGCGTAAACGTCATACCAACGTCCTAGTTCTGCGGCTTCTTGCACAAAGCGCACCGGCTCACCTGTCAGCGCCACACGCCCGTACAGCTCGAACCAATGCTCTTCGTGCTCCGGCGCGACCTCACGCATCCATCTTCCCACGGCGTTCTTTATTCCCGTCTGCCGCTCGAATGCTGGGTTGACCTGCAAAAAACGGTAATCAACTGCTTTCTCGCTCTCATCAAACAAAACCTCAACCGTGCTAAAGCCTTCATCAATCGAATCGAACAGCGTGTGGTACTTTTTTTCGGACTCGCGCAGCACCTCGTCGGCCCGCTTGCGCTCGGTCACGTCGTTGACCACCGTAAGGTTGATAGCTTCCTCACCCTCGCCTACAACGGTGACGTGCAGCTCGAGCCACACCACGCGGCCACCCTTATGCAGCACGCGGGTGAGCGACGTGCCCTCTTCGTGCTCGCCCCGCTGCAAGCCAGCGAAGCTCTCGGCGTCGCGCGCCCTATCGTCGGGGTGCGTCAGCTCGAGGTAGGTCATGCCCTCGAGCTCGTCCTCGCCGTAGCCGACCATCGCGCAGAACGTCTCGTTCGCCCTCATAAAGCGCCCGGTCGTCATATCGGTCTGCACCACCCCGACGCCTGTCAGTTGAAAAAGGGTATCTTGTGCAACAGCTTCGTCGGTCATCTTTCTCCCCGGCGATCACGAGCGTCTAAACTGGTCCCGCCGCTTTGTCCGTGTCTTCAACTATACTAAGCGACGCACAAGCGTGTGACGCCTTGGCCGTACATCGTTTACGGTACTTCGGGAATGGTCGGCGGTGCTCCGAGGGTAGCGGATGTGGAAAGAAGAGCAAGCTCCTCGGCCTACTCGGGCTTCGATATAAACTTAGAGTGAACACTAAACCCATCGGACCCAGCGCGCACGGCGTTATCGACTACGGCTTCGTGACGCTACAGGTTCTGGCACCGAGCTTGTTCGGCCTTTAAGGAAATTCCCGAACCCTCTGCTACGCTTTCGCGGGCACGGATCATCAACGCCCTGACGGACCACTAGGCGTAAAGCGCGTTATCCCGCTGCGCGTCCACGGTGAGCTCGAGACGCCCTTCGTCCCGGCCTTGCTAGTCCTCCCTATGCTCACGGGCGCGTTCAAGCAGCGCAATGCTCGCCGTTATTTCCTCTCGTTTTTCGGCGTCGCCCTCGCCAACTACTTGCTCACGGACTACCGAGTATACGAACGAAACAGTCCGCACGGCGCATTATTTAGCAAGCCTTGACGGTCACGACAAAACGATCCTTTGCAAAGCCTCAACTGTGATAAGTCTTGGCTGTGGACCTCTTTATCATTCCCGCTTGAACGGTACCTCGGTTTGGTGTCAGCCATGGCTACAATCCCGCAAATGAGCTGACGCGGTTGGGTCAAGGTGTAACGTTATGCGGTGGTTGGGCGCGAGTGTCTCATAAGTCTTGAGCCTGCCGCCCAAACGGATCGGTTCATCTGTAACTTCATGGGCTGAGGCGCGAAGCTACCCTTGGTCCTCGACCGGAATACGCTGCCCACCGTCTACGGACGCGGTCCTGACGCGGTGGCTGAACGCAGCTACTGCTCCAACGTGTCCGGCAGCGCGACCTGCCCTAAAAAGGTCGGGGGAACACGACCGTTGACGAGAATGAAAACATCGCTCGCACCCGCGCGCGCGGCAGTCGCCCGGACCGACTCCAACAGTCGCAGTTCGGTCGCTACGGATACGGTGGGCGCGCCTCTCAGCGGAAAATCGAGCGCGGCGCGCCCGTCGCTCAGCCAGAACACCTGCGGCGCACCCAGCTGGTGGGGCCACGACGCCCCTATCAGCCAGCTCCGGAGCGCCCGCAGCACCGCCCCGAGGCGGGCGGACGTGGCGTCAGCGGCGCGCAGCTCGGCCTCACGGGTACGCACTTCGCCGTCGGCTTGTTGGATCAAGACGGCGCGAAACGCGGTGGTAGCCAGGGGCTCGAGCGTCACCCGCGGCGGCGGCGTCACCACGGGGGGCCGCGACCGGATAAAGGCGACGATGCCAGCGAGAAGCACAAGCGCCCCGAGCAGAACGGGTAGAATCCGCACTAGCGGCCCCTCAAAAGGTCAGTGACGGCAGCCCCTAAGGGCGCGGCGAGGTTTCCGCCCGCGAGGTCGGCGGGGCTCAGCTCGAGCATCACCCCGCGCCCCGCCGCCCCGCTGAGTTCAAGAAGCGGCGCGCCCATAAGTGACGCCAGCGTCAAGGGCGTGTGGCGCGTGAGAGCGCCCGCCAACGCCCGCGCCAGACGTTCGCCGCGCTCTAAGTCGGGCGTCAGCTGCGCCACGCGGGCGCGGCCCGCTTCGGACACCAC
The DNA here is from genome assembly GCA_902806425.1 of uncultured Truepera sp. Classification (GTDB taxonomy): domain Bacteria; phylum Deinococcota; class Deinococci; order Deinococcales; family Trueperaceae; genus Truepera. The sequence continues at coordinate 6,058 of CADCWP010000132.1, read as the reverse complement.
GCCCGCCGCGGCGGACCGTACCGGCGCGGCCAGTGTAGGCGCGTCCGCTCCAGCGAGGTAGTAGACGCTAAAACGTCCCGCCGTCACCGGGGCCTCCCGCAGTGCGAGCAAAAAGGGCGCGGTGAACCCCTCCGGCGCGGCAGCCCCGGTTGTCAGTACCCGGACGCCGCGCGCCTCGAGCACGTCTTTCAGCCTTTTGGCGAAGGCCGCCGCGTTTGCGTCGGCCTGTAGCACCACCGCCGGGGTTCGCGGGCCGGTTCGCCGCGCCACATTAAAGATGTCGATGACGACGCGCTCACCCTCTCCGAAAGGCTCACTGAAAACGCTGGTGTCGGCCCCCTCTCGCAGGGTCAAATAGAGGTCGAGAAACCCACCGCCGGGTATAAAGGCGGCGGCGCTAAAACGGCTGCCGGGAGGGAACCGCTGCTGCGCCAGCCTCTCGCTACCGAGTTCGGCTCGCGGAAAACGGAAGCGCACGACGTTTAGCGATGGCTCGAAAAAGCGCTCGAGGCCTACCGGCGCGCTGAAATGTAGAATGAACCGCTCGAAGCTGCCCCACACACCGGGCGGCTCGGCGGCCAACAGCCGGGGCCGGGGGAAGACGACCGCGACTGTCCGCGCCTCGGCGAGGTAGGCGGTGTGGCCCCCGAGCGCCGCCGTCACGCTTTTGACGGGCAGATACACCGTCCCGGCCACCCTCACCGCACCCGGACTCGCCTGGGCGCGCCCATCGACTGTGAGCGCGCCCGCCGTCCCAGCTCGAGCAGGAACGTCGACTTGCAACGTCAGCAAACGCCCACCGAAGGCAAGCAGCACCCCGGCCCGCGCGTCAAAACGGTATTCGGCCCCGAGCGCGCGGGCGTACGGTTCGGCGGGAGCGTACGCGGTGCCGGGGACGAGTTCGGTGTCGAGCCCCGCGACCGGCACGCCGTTTAAGACGAATTGCTGCTGCGCCTGAACCCCTGTTTGAGCTAGGGCCAGCGTGAACAGGGCGGCGGCAAGCCAACGCATCTCAGCCCCTAGCGTTTAAGCGCCCGTTCGATCTGGCGCTGCGCGTCCCTTTTGGCCTCGTCCTGGCGTTTGTCGTAGCGTTTTTTACCGCGCCCGAGCGCGACCTCGAGCTTTACCCAGCCACCCTTAAAGTAGAGCCGGGTCGGGACGAGGGTGAGCCCTTGGCGCTCCAAACCTTTGGCGATCTCCGCGATTTCACGCCCCTTGAGGAGCAGTTTGCGACTCCTTAGAGGTTCGTGGTTGTTGTAGCTCGCGTCCTTATAGGGCGGGATGTGAAGGCCCTCGAGCCACACCTCGCCGCCACGGACGCGGGCGAACGCTTCGCCCAAGGTCACGCCGCCCTGCCGCAAGGACTTAATCTCGCTGCCGGTCAGCGCGATCCCCGCTTCAAAGCGTTCCAAAAGCTCGTAATCAAATGATGCGCGGCGGTTCTGAATCATAAGGGAGTCCACTCTACCGCGTTTCCGGGGCGTGTTTTCGGGGCGCGTTCAGCTCGCCCCCGAGGTCTGTACATGCGGAGTTTAATAGAAGGCTTTTACCCGCACCTACTCGAGGAACCCGGCGATGTCGCGCGGGTCGATGTCGATGCGAAGCCGCGCCGCGCCACGGTAGCTGAGGGCCGGGGTCAGACGTTCGGCGAGTCTCTCGCTAGCGGTGCGGAGGAAAAGCTGATAGCTGTAGCGCCCCCTCATGCGGGCGACCGGGGCGGCGCTCGGCCCGAGCAGTTCGTCGTCGGTAGCTCCGGCTGTGCGGAGCGCGCCTGCAAGCCACACGGCGGCCCCTTTCGCGGTCGCGGCCTCGCGCGCGCTCAGCTGAACTTTGGCGAGCGCCGCGAAAGGCGGGTAGTTAAACCGCGCGCGGCGCTCGAGCAGCTCGGCGGCAAACGCTTCGCCCAAGCCCTCAGTGTAGGCGCGCAGCAGCGGACTCTCCGGCGCGAAGGTCTGAACCAGCGTGAGGGGACGCCGCCCCGGCGCGAGTTCAGCTAGGTTGAGAAGCAGCCGGTACGCCTCCTCTTCGGCGCGAAAGTCGCCGAGCGATATAAACACGTCGAGCAGCGTAACCCCGACGAGCGACACGTTCGGCAGCGGCGGAAGGCGCAAACACGCCGTCGTCGCTACGAGCACCCCTGGCTCCCCCGCGCGCAGCTCGCTCAGGTCTTCGCGTTTGTCGGTGTCATAGCGCTTGACGTTCAGCTTGGGGACGACCCGCGCGACCTCGGCGGCGATCCACTCCGTTCCGGCAGCCCGCCGCGGGCCCAGGCCGGGGGAGCCGCACGCCGGACAGAGGTCGGGAGCCCGCTTCTGAAAGCCGCACTGATGACAGCGCAGCGCGCGGCGTTCGCGGTGATAGCGCAGCGGCAGGTCGCAGTTCGGGCAGCCGATGACGTGCTCGCAGTCGGTGCAGCATAGGGCCGCCGAAAAGCCTCGGCGGGGCGCGAGCAGGACGGCCTGACGCCCCCGCGCCTCGACCTGTCTAAGGACGCGCACGAGGTCGGCGGAGAGCGGCCAGCCACCCGCTTTAAGGTCGACGATGTGGGCGCGAGGAGCCGGGGTTGGCAGGTTGAGGCGCGCCGGGGTAGCGGCCAGGGTTTCGGGTGCGGCTAGGGTGTCGGCCAGCACCAGCGGGACGTCCACTGCGGCGGCGAGAAAGCGCGCCGCCGTCGGAATAAAAATCCGGCAACCGGCGCTCAGCTTGTAGGCGCTGCTCCCCTCCTCGAGCACCACCACCCGCCCGAGCTTTAGGGGAGCCAGGAGCGCCAGATAGCTGCCTACCAAAACGAACGGCTCGGCCTCGGCGCAGCGCTCCCAGAGCCGGAGCCGCTCGCCGTCGGCGGTGGTGCCGGAGAGCGTGTGGACAGGCAGCTCGGCCGCTAGGAGCGACGCCGCCTCCTGCACATAGGTCTGCTCGGGTGCCAAGACCAACACGCTCTTACCCGCCGCGAGGTCTTTACGCAGCAGCGGCAAGAGGTGGAGAACGCGGGCCGCCCGCGTCCCACCCGACACGCTCAGCAGCGGCCCCTCCGGTACCGACAGGGTAAGAAGTACGGAGGACGCCGCGCTCGGCGCGACGACCGTCAGCGGCGCGGGCGGCGCAGCGACCTCCCGGTACTCGGCATAGCCTTTTTTGACAAGCGCGCGCACCGCGCCCTCGGACACGTCGGCGGCGCGAGCGAGGGCGGCGGCGCTTTGGCTGGTCCCAAGCGTCCAGAGGTGCGCGAGTGCGCGCCGCTGACCCGCGCGCGGTGCCCCGTCGAGGTCCCCCTCACCCTCGCGGAGGGGCACAAGCCGCCTCACCGTCTCTTGAGGGACGAACGCCCGCTCGTCCAGGAGTCCTTGGCGGCGGAGCAGCTCGAGCCGCCCCAAGGGTAGCGCGGCGGCGTCCTGCCAGGTTGACGGTGTGGACGCATCAGCGGGTCTACCGGCGACCGCACTGCTGACTTCACCGTCAATATCAGCGAGCACCCGCACCTGATGTACGAGCGGCACACCCAACCCGACGGGCAGCAGGTTGGCGAGCACCATCCCGGCGGGGGCGCAGGTATAGGCGGCGACCCGCTCGAGCACGCTCAGCGCCGCCTGGGTCAGAAAGGGGCGGGTGTCGAGCGCAGACACCGCTTCACGAAGCTCGAGCCCTGCTCCCGCGCGCAGCGGTTCAAAGCCGACCAGCAGCCCGACCCGCACCCCACTCTGCCACGGCACCACCACGCGGCAGCCCGGCTCGGGTGTGGGCGCGCCCCCGGACGTACCGTGCGGCGGCAGAAAGTTAAAGGGGGGCAGCGGCAGGGGAAGGAGCACCCGCCACGCGGACTGAACAGTCACAAAGCAGTCTACCGCCCCGCCCGTGCGCGCGGTAAGATGCCCGCATGACACCCTCCGACCCGACCACCGCCTACCGCGCCGCTGGGGTCGACCTGGACGCGGGCGACGAGACGCTTACGCGGATCAGGGGCGCGGTTACGGCCACCTACACCCCGCAGGTGATGGCGGGTCTCGGCGCATTCGGCGGGCTTTTCGACGCGGGCGCGCTTAAGCGTATGGACGCGCCCGTCTTAGTCGCCTCGACCGACAGCGTCGGTACCAAGACAAAGGTCGCGGCCGCCCTCGGGCGCTTCGACACGGTTGGACAAGACCTGGTCAACCACTGCGTCAACGACGTGTTGGTGCAGGGGGCGAGGCCGCTGTTTTTTCTCGACTATGTGGCGTCGGCGCGGCTCGAACCCCGCGTTGCCGCCGCGCTTATCGGCGGGGTCGCGGCGGGCTGTCAGGCGCACGGCGTCCCGCTTCTAGGCGGCGAGACCGCTGAGCTGCCGGGCGTCTATGAGGTGGGCGAGTTCGACTTGGTCGGCACGCTCGTCGGCGCCGTCGAGAGTGCGCGGCTCGTCACCGGCGAGCACATCAGTGCCGGTGACCGGATTTTAGGATTAGCCTCCGGTGGCTTGCAGACGAACGGCTTCAGCCTAGCGCGGCACGTCCTGGGGGATCGCTACGCCGAGCCGCTGGGCGACAGCAGCGTAGGCGACGCGCTGCTCGCCCCACACCGCAGCTTTTTAGGGGCAGCCACGCCGCTTTTAGACGCGGATTTGGTCCGGGGCATGGCGCACATCACGGGCGGCGGCGTCCCCGGCAACCTGCCGCGCATCCTGCCGGAAGGCCTGGGCGCGGTGGTTGCGCCGACCTGGCCGGTACCAGAGATTTTCGGGCTGATCGAACGTGTGGGCACGGTAGACCGTGAGGAGATGTACAGGGTCTTTAACATGGGCGTCGGCTACGTCTTCGTGGTCGCTCCGGAAGACGTAGCCGACGTTTGCAGGGGATGCCCCGAGCCACTTTTTGAGGTCGGCACCGTCGTCAGCGGTGAGGGCGTGCGGCTGCTTTAGGCGCGTCGGGTTGCTCGGGCGTCGGCAACAGCACCGTGAAGACCGTTCCCTCCCCCACTTTAGACTCGACCGAAACGGTACCCTCATGCTGTTCGACGATCCACTTGACGATGGCTAGACCCAGCCCCGAGCCGTTGCCGCGGGTGCTCCGTGCCCCGTCGACCCGGTAAAAGCGCTCGAACAGGTTGGGAATAGCCGCCTCGGGGATGCCGGGACCGTTATCCAAAACCTCCAAGCGTGCCCACGCACCCTCACGGAGGAGCGACATGTTGACCACGCTCGAGCCCGCGTTCAGCGCGTTTTGCACCAGGTTTAAAACAACTTGTTTGAGTCTCTCCGCGTCCCCGGAAACCTCCAGAAGCGGTTGCGGCGAAAAAGCACGTATCGACGCTCCCCCAGCTACCGGCGCTAGCTCTTTCGCTACCGCCTCGATGACCTCGACCAGATTCATCGGTTCGCGTTTTACCGTGAGACCAGCGTCGGCGCGGGCCAACTCCAAAAGGTCGTTGACGAGCTTGCTCATCCGCTGCGCCTCACTGTGGATGATGCCGAGCGGTTCGAGCTGTTCCGCCGTGGGGCGCGTGCGGCGGAGGAGATAGTTGGCGTGACCGGAGATGGCGGTCACCGGCGTGCGAAGTTCATGAGAAGCGTCGGCGGTAAACCTGCGCTGCGTTTCAAACGATTCTTGCAGGCGGCCCAGCATCCGGTTTAGCGTCAGCGACAACTCGCCAACCTCGTCGCGGCTTCTAGGTACCGGCACCCTCTGCGACAGGTCCTGAGAGCTAATTCGGGACGCCGCCCGCGTCATCCGTTTTAGGGGGGCCAGTGCCCGCTGCGCGAGCAGCCAGACACCGAGCGGAAACACGACGAGCGCGGCCAAAATGGTCTGAATAAGATTTCTGCGAAGCTGCGTCATGGTATCAGTGCTGACTGGCATAGCAACCATTACCAGCGTCGGCGCGTCGACATTTTCGGCAGTCGGGTCAAAAAAAGGTAAGTTGGTAATTACACCAAACATTTCCCGCCGCGCCCGAACTACCCAAATCGTGCCGTCGTCAGCGGTCACATTGATATCTAAACGCCCCACCATCTGAAGTGTACGGAAGTTTTCCTCGCCGATTAACTTAGTTGCGCTATGGCCATTTGACGTGATGACCGTCGGCAAACCTG
>CADCWP010000131.1 GCA_902806425.1 uncultured Truepera sp. | reverse complement strand
CCGGAGGCTCGGTGTATTTTAGCAGCTTCAAGAACAATAGCGAAAGGTCGGCAAGCAGGGCACACCCTGCTTGCCTCGTCGCATCACCAGCTACTTTCGTGGAGCCGCCTCTCATCGTGCTGCACGCACTTTCTTGATTCTAACTCTGTTCTTACTACTGCACGCCGCAAGCCATAGGCTTCCTTAACTGTCCACAGCATTTTTCAAGCACACCACCTGCGCCACTTTCTCTCCTTCAGGGCTGCTACCTGTAAAACATGACGACGCGAACGAGTTTACAAAACAACGCCCTCGCCGTTTCCCGGCATGGAGGCCGCGAGAGTACGCGCTACGTGTTGCGTTTCCTGGCTGACCGCAAGGGCTGGTGCGACGAGAGTATCTGGCTGGCGCCTGGCTCGAACTGCATTCGGCCTTGACTAGGCTGGGGCTGAGCGTACTCGAGGTGTGTTCACGCTTGTATATAGACGTGAACCTACAAGACTGGCTGATCGTGGGGTACAGGGGGCGCTACCTCAAGTTTGAGGTCGAGGTTGTTACAGCACTCGAGGGGCTGCCGCCACAGAGATATGGGGGACAACGGCTGCTAGGGTGGCGGCCGGAAACGGCTCGAGCGTGGCTCAAACGGCTTCAAACAAACAGATGAAAGCGCTGCACAATAGCTCTTAGCAAACAGCCGCGAGCTTGCCCGCTTGGTTAAGCGTTCATGACAGAAACGTCTTTACGAACTGACCCCTTGGAACGTCGCCATATGACGGTTGTGTATAACCCTTTCGGCTCTACGGTTTGAGCGCGACCGCCGCATACAGCTCACGTCCACCGAACAGCGAAGGTCGCCGGTTGAGCTCCCGGACGTCCCACAATCCTACGGTTCTAGCCAGCTGCCGGAAACGCTTAAAGGGTAAAGGATGCGGATTCCACGGTGAGCGGTGCTCGTTATCGTACTCGACCACGAGAACGCGTCCCTGTGGTTTCAGGTAGCTGACCAGGCGCTTCAGCACCCGCTCCTGCCGCAGTACGAAGTGCAAAGCGTTGGCCAAGAGGATCCCGTCGAGGTCGGGAAGCTCGAGCGGCCTGGTGAAGTCAGCGTGATACGTGCGGATGGCGGCCCCGGAGGCGGGAGGCGCTGCTATGCGCCCGAGTGCGCGGGCGTCCCGGTCGACGGCGATGACGGCACCTGCTGGACCCAAGAGTTCGCTCAGCGCTTGAGCAAAGACACCTCCCCCTCCCCTGCGCCGAGGTCGGCCCAGGTGCCGCCCGTCGTCCCAACCCCGGCTCTGATAAGTGAAACCGCGTCCTCATGGGTCACGCTTAACCGTAAACGGCCTGGCTGTGCGGTAGGTAGCGGCGCCAGTAAGATGGAGCACAAAACGTCTTGTCAAACGCTTTAGGGCACCTTTAAGCAGCGTTCAACGTGCTTGCGAAACCCACTCCCTCAGCGGATTGCGTAGCGCGGCATACTCGGAGGATGCTGAGCTCAGGCAAGGTGTTTCTGGGGTAGCAAATGAGAGAATTCGTAGACGACGGCTTCCGGAGCCATTACGCGGGACGCGCGGGTGAGGCGGCAAAGCGCCAGACCGTACAGGACATCAAGAAGTTGGGCTACAACGTCAGGTTTTTTGGCCCGGCGTACCCGGGACCGGTTCACAGCTTCGTGCTCCGGAAGCGGGGCCGGTTCGGGTTGTCCATTGGCAGGACCTATAGGGGGGTGGCAGCGTCCGCGCCGTCCGCACGTGAGGCTGCTATCGGGAGCGCACGAAGGTTAGCGCAAGGTACAAGCTATTAGGATGCGAGAGCAGCTAACATGAAGGCAGTTGAAGCGACCGGTTTCCGTTGTGGGCCGGTCGCTTCAAAAGGTTTTGGCGTTTATGCTTTTTCAAGAAGCTCAATAGGTTCATGAGCCGTGTGGTTGAGTTGAACCGTAGCTGATACATCGCCTTATCGGCTGCTTTAGATGAATCACAGTTTTTGCGCTCATCGCGCTCAGCGTAAGGGCGAAGTTTTCAGGTATGTCCCGACCCGCCATAAGGTCTGGGCGCAGCTCGGTGGTGAGTACCGGGAGTTCATCGTGCTCGGCCAGGTCACAGACGAAGTGAAGCTGGTGCTCACTTAGATCACCCCCGTTGGGGTGGCTTGAGGAGAGGATAGCTGCGACTGTAACGACATGCGAAGACGTCAAGGGGGCGGCGGGGCATAGTCGCAGGGTAGGCAGGTACGAACTGCGACTTATGAAAGGGGTAGACATGGACGCAGCGCAGATCAAGGAGCACATGGAAGTGGTCGGCTCCGACGGCGAGCACGTCGGGATCGTCGACAAGGTCGAGGACGACCGGATCAAGCTCACGCGCCACGACTCGCAAGCGGCGGGCGAGCACCACTACGTGCCGCTTTCGGCGGTGTCCAAGGTGGACGAGTTCGTGACGTTGACGATGAGCGCGGACAACGCCAAAACCAACTGGAAGGCCGAGTAGCCGGTAGAGGCCAGCCTTAAGGTAGGAAAGGAAGCCCTAGCCAATCTAGGCCGGGGTTTCTTTTCGGTCGAGGTGATACGAGCTAGACCCGAACCCTACCCCGAGCGTTCAGCGACCTTCCGTTCTTGCCATCTTCTTCGCGCACGATGCTGTACTGCGCAGCCTCGCGCCGCGATTCGCGCTCATCCTGCTCGACAACCTTGTCGATGTCAAGAAAGCTCGGCAAGCCTCCGCCCCAGACGACGCCCGTCCTCAGCTCGAGTTCCTCCATAGCCGCAGAGACGGAGTTCTTACTGTTAGAGATGACCTAAAGGACGGGGCTGTAGACACCGTAGAAGACATCTAGAATCCCCGGCGCAGCTCGCGGTGCTCACAACCTCTAATCGCTCAGCTGTTTAAGCCACCTACTAAACAAAGCGGCAAAGGCCGACTAGGTCAGATGCCGTGTACAGCCGTACACAACTAACTCAGTCAACCCGAACCCGGCACCGCAGTGCACCTCCTACAGATGAAGTAGTTGCCAGAGAACTAGAGGGCAAGCTGAGGTGGGCGGTGCAAGGCGCGTAGGACACCGCTGAGTTGCAATGGGCACACGTTACCCTTAGACGCCGAGCGCAGCATAAGGTGCATTATTGTCCAGGGGTCATACGACTGGCGCGATAGGTGATGGCTAAGGTGGGAACAAGCGCCAACCCGTAGCCCCAAAGCATGAGTGCTCCGAAAGTCGCAGCACCAGCCGGGTCTAGGTTCAGGAAGAAGGCGCGGAAGTATAGGGTCGAGAACACCTCAAGGAGGAAGCCGGGCAGCACCAAAGCTACCGACGCGAGCGGCAGCTCCCCCCGGGTCTGCACGGTATTCTCTCAAGAGCGCCGCAACACCTCAGACGATAAGAACGGCTACCGCAAGAAACAGCAGGGCCATGCCGCCTGGGCTGTCCGGCTGGAAGAACACCTGACCTAAAAATCTGAACGCAAGTGTTGCCACAAACCAGACGGCAAAGCCTATAGCGAGAAACCGTGCCGAGCCGCTGCGTAAGGTTCGCGCTTTCCTTACGCCCGAACGAACACTCCAATTTGTGCTCAACTCCATCACTTCCCCCCTGACTTGACACTGTACCGTCTGGACGGTACAGTGTCGATATGACGCAGATTAGTACGACCCGAACAAGCCTTCTGGAAGCAGCTACCCGGATCGTGCGGCAAGACGGCGCGGCGCAGCTCACCCTCGAGCGTGTCGCCAAAGAAGCGGGGGTCAGCAAAGGCGGGCTGCTCTACCACTTCGCCACCAAAGACGCCCTAGTCGCCGCTCTGCTTGAAAGCTACCTGGACGACACCGACAGCCAGCTCCGGGCGAGCCGCGAGACCGATACCGCACCGGGCGCGTGGGCGCGGGCGAACCTGAAGGTCGCGGCGGACGACACCGGCGCGGTCGAGGGGGGCACCGCTCTGCTCGCCGCCGCCCTGACGAACCCGCAACTGCTGGAGGGGGCACGCGAGGCTTTCGGGCGCTGGCAGCGAGAGGCGGAAGCGGACGACCTCGACCCCGGCGTGGGCACGCTTTTACGGCTCGCCTTGGACGGCTGGTACTTCGCCTGCCTGCTCGACCTGGCACCCCCACAGGGGGACGAGCGTGCGGCCTTCGAGGCTGCTTACATCCGGCTTACCCAGGGAGGTTCAAAATGACGGCGTGGGTACTCTTAAGCTTGGCGATTCTGTCTGAGACGGTCGGCTCGGCAGCCTTACGTGCATCGGAGGGTTTCAGTAAGCCGCTGCCCAGCGTGTTGGTGGCGGTCGGCTTCGGGCTCGCCTTTTTCCTGCTCAGTCAGGTCCTCAAGAGCCTTCCGCTGGGCATGACGTACGCGATATGGGCAGGCGTAGGCACGGCGTTGACAGCGGTGGTGGGCTGGCTGTACTTCAAAGACCCGTTCCAGTTCGGCGCGCTGGTCGGCATCGGCATCATCATCGTCGGGGTGGCGGTGCTCAACCTGTCCGGTGCCAAGCATTGACGTTCTCGGCCCGATGTTGGAAATGGCTGACGGCGATGCTTATCGCTCCTTTTGACGCTGATACTTGCCCTTTCCAACTGACAAATCGCCTTATCGATCGGTGTTGGCCGGTCAGCCCCCCGAGCCGCTCCTTGTCACATAAGGTGTTGTGGCAACGAGCGGCGAAGCCCAAACTTCCTCGCGTTATGGCGGCTTAGCCGTGCTTGGTGGACAGTCGCTCGTCAGCGTTCGACGGCTTTTCCCGAAGCGACGTCACCTCACCCACACGGCGGCTGCCAGCTCAGCGTCATGGCGCTCCCGAGTTGCAAAGTCGGCCGTGGGGACGTCTCGCTCTTCTAAGCGCCAGCGACCCGCTCCACGTGTTCCAGCTGCTTCGGACTTACCGAAGGCAGAGCCCGAAGCTTTACTCTTACTAGGCCGAACGCGAGGAGCTTGACGGGCAGATCACGTATGAAGGGGACGGACAGGAGCGTATCCCTGATAGCTTTAGGAAAACCGATGATCGTGTCGTCCGTCTTGTTAGCGTCTTTGTTCGTCGAGTTCTGGATGAACGCCTGAAACCCCTGAATCAATTTGACCTCCCAAGCCACCTTGCGCTGCACCCTGGCGAGGTCCGATTCTTTGAGCGCATTCCTGCTGAGGGGTCCCAACACGCTGTTCGCGGTCACCACGGCGTCGCGTATGGCGAGGTTGATGCCGATACCGCCGATGGGCGACATGACGTGCGCGGCGTCGCCGATGAGGAGCAGACCTTTCCTGTGCCAGCGCTCCGCACGTTTGAGTTCGACCTTGAGGTAGGCGGTCCCGGGCCAGTCGAGAGCCTGGAGCCGCGCCCCGAACTCGGGGAGGAGTTGGGCCAGTTCATGACGCAGGTTGTCGGTGCCCTTCTCCCGAAACTCGCGGTAGCTTCCCTTGAGCAAGGTCAGGCCAATCTGCCACTCGTCGGGTCGGCGGAACATGAACACGGAGTTGGCGTCGTTCTCCCGGGCGATGAGGCCCTCCTGCGGGTCGCCCGCTTCGATGGGAACGTTGAACCAGACCACGTCGTCGGGCCGTTTGGTCAGGTTCACGGTTTTCAAGCCTGAGTGTTTGCGCGTCGCGGAGGCGCGCCCGTCCGCGCCGAGGGTGAGGGGGGCGAAAAGGCTCTGCTCGTCGCCATTTCCGTCTTTATAGGTGACGCCGCGCACCGCGCCGCCTTCTTCTATCAAGCCCGTGACCTTGGCCCGCATCTCGAGTTTGAAGTTCGGGTACTGCAACGCCTTCTCGATCAAAAAGTTTAGGAAGATAGGTTGTGAGAGGATCATTACGTAGGGGTACTTGGTTTTGAGGCGTTTGTAGCTGAGTTCGACCGA
>CADCWP010000130.1 GCA_902806425.1 uncultured Truepera sp. | reverse complement strand
ACTTTACGAAGGGCCGCTGCACGTTGTCGAAGCGGCGGACTACGATTTCGTCGGCTGCCCGGATGACCGCGAACGGCTTGTAGCCGACATCCTGGCGCTCGCCCGCGCCGCCTGATGTTCGTCGCGGTCGCGGGTAACATCGGGGCGGGCAAGTCGAGCCTGACTCAAATTCTGGCCGAACGGTTCGCCCTCGAGCCCGTCTACGAGGCGGTCGATGAAAACCCGTACCTGAGCGACTTCTACGCCGACATGCCGCGCTACGCCTTCCACTCACAGATGTTTTTCTTGGCCCGGCGGCTTCAGCAGCACGTCTCTCAGGTCAACCCCGGTAACCGCGTCATCCAGGACCGCACCGTTTACGAAGACGCCCACATCTTCGCCCGCAACCTCTTTGAGGAGGGCGTCATGGACAGCCGTGACTTTCGCGTCTACACGGCTATGTATGGGGCTATACGCGAGGCGCTCCGTCCCCCCGACCTGCTCGTATATCTACACGCGGGGCTGCCGACGCTGCGCCGCCACATCGCGCTGCGCGGGCGCGATTTCGAGGCGACTATTGAGAACGGGTATTTAGAGCGGCTGAACGGGCTTTATGAAGACTGGTTTGCGGCTTACGACCTCTCAGCCAAGGTCGTGATAGGGGCCGACGCACTCGATTTTGTAGGCAACCCAGACGACCTGGCGCGGGTGCTGGAGCAGCTTGAGCCGTGGCTGACGCCGCCGATTTTGCCGCTGCGCTAAACCTCTGCCTTTGACCACAAACTGAAACTCCTTGGCCGCTTGTGATAGGTTGGCTGCACGTCGTGTGCCCTATCTGGAGTTGGGGCCTCGAGAAAGGTTACATGAAGCTTGCCCACCTTGTCCGTGACGCCCTAGGCTTACGCCCCTCACTGCCGGACGCCGAGGTTTTGCAGGTCGTTCAGGATACCCGCGGGCTCGAGCCCGGTGTGCCGTCCATCTTTGTGGCGCGGCGCGGTGGCGCGGCGGACGGGCACCGTTTCGCGGCGCGGGCTATAGCTCAGGGTGCGGTCGCCGTCGTCGGCAGCGCGCTACCCGAAGAGCAGCTGGCTTTTTCGTGGATTCACGCCGTCCCCTACATCTACGTTCCTGACGACAAAGTGGCGCTCGCCAAGCTTGCCGCGACGTTTTACGGTCACCCGTCTAAAAAGCTCTTTTGCATCGGGGTGACCGGCACCGACGGCAAGACGACGGCCGCTTACCTGCTTCATCATCTGCTCTCAGAGACCCACCCGACCGGGTTGCTATCGACCGCCGGGGTCAAGATTGGGGGCGAGGCGGTAATGCTCCCCGGTCACTTTACGACCCCCGAAGCGCCCACGGTGCAGCGGTTGTTGGCAGCGTGTGTGGCGGCGAGCTGCACGCACGCAGTTATAGAATCGAGTTCGCACGGGTTCGCGCAGCGGCGTCTTGACGAGGTGGATTACGACGTCGGGGTGTGGACAAACCTCTCGCCCGAACATCTCGACTTTCACGGGACGTTCACCGCCTACCGCGAGGCCAAAGCGGAGTTGATGGCGCGTGCGCGCGTGAGCGTGCTCAACTTCGACGACCCGGAGTACGGCTATTTCGCCCATCAAGCGGCGCGGCACCTCAGCTTCGGTCTCTCTGAGGGTGCGACGTGGCGGGCGGTGGACGTTCACGAAGTGCCGGGGACGCTCGCTTGGACCTTAGCATCGCCCGGTGGCCGCTTTCAAGCGACCCTGCCGATGGTGGGGCGTTACAACGTTCTAAACGCGCTCGCGGCGCTTGCGGTGGCGTCCGAAGCGGGGGTGCCGCCGGAGACCTCGTTACGGCGGCTGGAAGTGTTTCCGGGCGTACCTGGACGGATGCAGGTGGTGCAGCGCGACCCCTTCGCGGTGGTTGTCGATTTCGCCCATACCCCGCCCGCGCTCACCAAAGCGCTTCAGGCAGTGCGGCCCCAGGTCGCAGGCAAGCTCATCGTGGTCGTCGGCGCAGCAGGCGACCGCGACCCCGGCAAGCGCGCGCCGCTCGGAGAGAGCGCCGTGCAGCACGCGGACGTGGCAGTATTTACCGAAGAGGACTCGCGCTCCGAAGACGCCGAGCTGATCCTGGCGGAGCTGGCTGCGGGGGCGAGGGGCGCGGGTGGGGCCGAAGGTCGAAGCTTTGAGGTCATGCCTGACCGGCGCGAGGCGATCCGGCGGGCGGTCGGCCTGGCAAGACCGGGTGATCTCGTCTTGCTGGCCGGAAAAGGGCCTGAGACGACGCTCGAGCGCCGCTTTGAAACCCTCCCTTGGGACGAAGTGGCCGAGGCGAAGGCAGCGCTGGCACATCAGGGAGTGTGACAGACCTGAGTCGTTACTGTTCCTGTAGCGGTCTCTGGAAGTATCAACGCGATCTCGCTGAGGGCGTCTGCATCCACCCGAAGCGTCGTGAAGTAGCGCCCTCGGTTGCGGTCGGCGGTTCGCGCGGGACGCTGAAGCATTCGTAAGCGCCGTCTAGAAGCAGGAGTGTCGCCAAACCCCGAAACCCCGTTCTGAAGGGGTGATTTCAGGCAGCCAAGCGAGAACCTTCGGTCATCAAGGCATTTCTCAGAGTTTCAGAGGCGTGCTGTTGGGACTGTTTCCAGCTCAGACCAGGTGTTCGTTGCCGTTCCTGACGCATCAGCTCGAACGCTTGGTTGACCAGTTCAGCGTGTTGTAAATGGGCAGCGTAAGCCAGGCACTGACACGCGCCCAATGCCAGGTTTTGCTTTCGGAGACGGTGGCTGACTTCAAGACTCCAGCGAGCTGACCATGCCTTGAAGACCTCCTGAATACCAGCTTTGAGGGTGCTGATCAAGGTGGTGAGGTGCCAGCCGAATCCCTGCTCCTTCCAGACGATCAGCAGTTGAACTACACCCACTTCAGCTAAGACGACCTCGAGGCGCTTGATGTAGCGCCTGAGTTTCGGATACCACCTTGCTTTGCCGGGCAGAAAGCGTTTAGCCAGGTCATTGACGCGCACCTTTTGGGCTTCGAACATCACTTTGGCGTTGCTCCTGAAGCGACCGACAAAGGCTAACGGTAGCTGCTTGAGGGAGCGAAGCCCTAAGCGGGTGGTGAACTCGGCGTCTACGAGCAATGCCTTGACTTTGACTTCGGCACGCACAACATCGCCAGCAACGCCAAGCATGGCTTCGGTAGCAGTGAGCTTGGGGTAGAGTTCGGTGCTCATCAGTTCGTCGGGAAACGGATCACAGCGCAAAAGATAAGGGTCCTCTCCTAGCTGGACGAGCGCACTACTGACGAGCGCGTGTCCCCACAAAACACCTTTGCTGTTGCTGTCGTAGCAGCGCCCGACCCCCTCGATACGTTCGCCCTGGTGCTCTACCTTAAGCAGATCAATGGCTAGGTAAGCGCCTTGCGGTGCAGCAGCTAACCGGCGGGCCAAGGCACCTTTGTGAGGTGTCGGATCCTGCGCTAGAAGCTTGCAGGCATACGACTTGCCGAACGGCAACAAGCCGCGTTCAGCCATGTCGGTTACGCTTTTGCTGCCGCAGAGTAGGCCCAAGACGTAATGCGCGTGTAAACTCTCTCTTGCGATCTTAGACACATCGCAGATTACCCGTGGTGACCGGGCTTTCTCAGCTTGAGCACTGCGGGTATTCGTCTATCACGCTGTTCCTGAAGTTGGCGACGTTCTTGGTCACCTCTCAGCGTCGTCACAGCCGCTTGGGACCTGCTGCGCGCCCCAAGCTTTTGATTGGTGCAGCATCGGTTTAGCGCTAGGTTGACGAATGTTCCCAGCTACTGTCCCGGCAACCGGCTCCCTTTAGTCGAGAGCTAAAACGCTGGCTAACTCAGCACTTCCTCACGCGTTTGAAGCACCGCGATGTCGGCAAGCGAGTCCGGCTGGAAAAGGGAACTAAGGGGCGTTGCCGCTCCTGCACGCTTAGCGACTTTATACTTGCCGTTCCAGGTGCGTTCCATCCGCCCAAAATATCACCCAATGGCGAATATCACCGGAGCTTTAGCGCGGTAGTTCTCACCTGCGTCTAGCACAAAAGGGTCGGCGTGTGATATGCTCTTTCGTCTTGTCAGGGTGCGGCTGACCCAAAGCTGTTACACCGCCCCATTACTGAAGGAGCACCATGAAACGCACGTATCAACCCAACAAGCGCAAGCGCGCCAAAACGCACGGCTTTCGTACTCGCATGAAAACTGCCGCAGGCCGCAACGTCATCCGCCGCCGCCGCGCCAAAGGCCGCGCCAAACTCTCCGTCTCCGACGAATAGCGCCTGTGACGGTCATCCAATCTTTAAAGGGTGACCGCGCCTTTGGGCGGCTGCGCCGAGGTCGGGCCGGACACGCTAAGTTTTTAAGTCTGCGCTGGCGTGCGGTGCGTGAGGACGGCGTACGTGTTGGAATCGTCGTGAGTAAAAAGGTCGGTAAGGCGGTCGTTCGCAACCGTGTGCGCCGCCGCCTTAGGGAGGCGCTGAGGGCTACCTTGCTCAGGGCCGAGACGGGCCGGAAAGACGCGTTCGCGTTTGAGGTTGTTATCATCGCCCGCCCGGAGTCCGCCGAGGCGGACTATTGGCAGCTTGAAGGCGCGCTCGAGCACGCCTTGCGTAAAGGTCAAGCGTTATGACGTTAAGCTTAGCTCAGCGCGTAGTCCTGGCCCCAATCCAGTTTTACCGCCGTTTCCTCTCACCCCTAAAAGCGTCTCCAACCTGCCGCTTCAGCCCAACTTGTAGCCGCTACGCGGTCGACGCTATCCGCACGCACGGCGTCGCTCGCGGCCTCTATCTAGCGGTCAAGCGCGTGCTGAAATGCCATCCGTTTCATCCGGGTGGACACGACCCTGTTCCCTCCCGGAGGCATCTTGAACCGTAAGCTGGTGTTCTTTCTGGCGCTTTTCAGCCTCTTCTCGGCTGGGTTTGCGCGCGTGAGTTTCGGTATCCGCGACTTCAGCGCCGCCGACTTTCGCAACCCCCAAGTGTTGGACGAACTTTGTACGCCCAGCGCGACCTCATTTTGGTGCGGTGCCCGTGACGCCGACCTTAAACTGGTTACCTCTAAAGGTCTCGACTACATGTTCAGCGAAACCGGCGAGGTCGTCGCGCTCTACTCCAAGCAGCAGCGTGGTCAGGACTTTGGCGGCAGCTACAACCTAGACGGCGCGCAAAATCTGATTCCCTACACCTCGAGCATCCCGGGCGGCGCGGTCTTGGTTGCTGGCAAATACGGCGCGCCGCAGGACGTTGAGAGTAATTGGGTGGAGACGCGCTACGACGACGCGCCCGCTTTGGAAGGAACCTTCAGCTACCGCTTGGGTAACCTGCGAGTTAAAAAGACGGTCGTGGTGAGCGCGGTTCGTAACTCGCTCAGCGTCTCGCTTCAAGTCCGGCGCACAGCCCCCGGACAGGGGGAGACACTTTTACAGTACGCTTATCCCGGCATCGCCCGACAGGCTGCTCCGGTCATCAAGGTGGGGCAAGGGGAGACTTTTACCCCCAATCCGGCTCCAGAGGCGGTCGCCAACCCCTCGTATATCTCGCTGCAAGCGAACAACCGCAACACCGGCACGGCGCTCGTCGTCCGGCCCAACCCGAACGTCGAAGGATCAGGCAGCGACGCGCTTACAGCCACGCCCCTTTCAGCCAATCAGATTGCAATGGGCAAAACCCTTCCGGCGGCCTCAAGCGCCCAGGTCGCGTTCGAGCTGCAAACCTACGCCGGTCCAAACGAGATGGTGCGCTTTTTACAGGAGGGCTACCTCGAGCTGCCCGGCCTCTTTCAGCCCAACATTTTAGGTCGGCTTTCACTCGGCGTCATCATTGTGCTAAGAGCAATTCACGGTTTTGTCGGGAG
>CADCWP010000129.1 GCA_902806425.1 uncultured Truepera sp. | reverse complement strand
GACCTGGTTCGCGTCCGACGAGCGGTTGATGGCGACCACGATGAGCCCGGCCAAACCCGCTAAAAGGCCGCTCACAGCGTAGACGGTCCCCTTCACCCGGTTCACCGGCACGCCCGCGAGCCGCGCCGCCGCCTCGTTGTCGCCGACGGCCTCGAGGTATCTCCCGAACACCGTGGCCCGCACGAGCCAGGCCACCAGCGCCACGACAAGAATCATCACGATGACCTGAAAGGGAATCCCCAACGGCCGCCCGTAAGCGAGGTATTCAAAGGCGGGATTGCGAAACGACTGCAAGTTGCCGTTGGTCAACACTTGGGCAATCCCACGCCCCGCGATGTAGAGAACGAGCGTGGCGATAATCGGTTGGATGCGGAAGCGCGTCACCAGCGCGCCGTTAAACACCCCGCCGACGCCCGCGGAGAGCACCGGCAGGGTGAAGGCCAGCGCCAGACCCGTAGTTGGTGAGAGTAAAGGGTTCATAAATAGCAGCGGCGCGAGCGCCCCGCTGATCGCCATGAGCGAGCCCACCGAGAGGTCGATGCCGCCCGTGGCGATGACCAAGGTCATACCTACCCCTACGATGACGATGGCGGCGACCTGAGTGAGGTTGACGTTGAGCGTCTGAACGCTCAGGAAGTTTGGCGTGAACGCGGCGTTAAAGGCGATCAGCGCGAGCAGCGTCAAGAGCGCCGTCAACGTCGAGCCCGGACGCCACAGTCGCGGCGGGGCGTCTACAGAAGAAGGCGGGGGCGATACCACTTCACCCGGTTTAGAGCGCACGGCTCTCCAAAGGTGCGTCCGCGGTGTGTCCGGTAGCGATGACGTTCATCATGGCGTCTTCGGTGAGGTCATCGCCGTCCAACTCGGCGACACTTTTGCCGTCACGCAGGACGACCACGCGGTCGCAGCCCTCGCTCAGTTCCTCCAACTCGCTTGAAATCATCAGCACCCCGAGCCCCGCCTCGGCGAGTTCGTTGATAAGCGCCTGAATCTCCCCTTTCGCGCCGACGTCGATGCCGCGCGTCGGCTCATCCAGGATCAGCAGTTTCGGATTTGTGCAGAGCCAGCGCGCCAGCAGGACCTTCTGCTGGTTGCCCCCCGACAGCTCACGGATGGGTTGATGCGGCCCCGCCGTTTTGACGCCGAGCTTTTTGATAAATGTTTTTACAACTTCGTCTTGGCGCGCGCGGTCCACTACGCCCGCTCGAGCCAGACTCGGCAGGAGCGCCAGGGTAAGGTTTTCTTGCACCGACATCCCTGGGATGATGCCCTCGGCCTTGCGGTCCTCTGAAGAGAAACCGATGCCTGCATGGATGGCGTCGGCGGGGGAACCAAAGAGAACGTCGCGGCCCCCAAAGCGCAGTTCACCCGCCTCTAGACTGTCTGCCCCAAAGACCAGCCGCGCCGTCTCGGTACGGCCCGCGCCCAAAAGCCCCGCTAGGCCGACGATCTCGCCCGCTCCGACGCTC
This sequence comes from uncultured Truepera sp., assembly GCA_902806425.1. GTDB lineage: Bacteria > Deinococcota > Deinococci > Deinococcales > Trueperaceae > Truepera. The sequence goes on along the minus strand of CADCWP010000129.1, from coordinate 4,382 downwards.
ACGTCCACGCCTAAAACTTTAGGTTTGCGCCCCAGGCCGCGCGCCTCCAGAAGCGGCTGAGTGGAGGCCGCGTCACGCTTCTCAAACGCAGTCTGCCCCCCGGCGGCGACCTCCTGCGGTTTTTTGCCGAGCATCTTGGCGACCAGCTCGAGCTTGCCCACACGTTCCATGTCGCCCTCAAAGACGGTCCGCCCGTCGCGCAGGACGCTCACGCGGTCGCACACGGCGTACAGCTCGTCGAGGCGGTGGGTGATGAAGATCGTCGAGACGCCCTCCCCTTTAAGCTGGCGAATAACGCCGAACAACACCTCCGCTTCGCGTTCGTCGAGCGATGAGGTGGGTTCGTCCATCACCACCAGCTTGGTGTCCACGGAGACTGCGCGAGCAAGCGCCACCATCTGCTGCACGGCGATGTTGTACCCGCCCAAGGGTTGCGTTACGTCCACGTGAACGTCGAAGCGTCCCAACAGCTCGGCGGCATCGTGGTTCATCCGTCGCCAGTCGATGAGGCCCCAACGCTTCGGCTCCCGGCCCATAAAGATGTTTTCGCTTACCGAGCGCAGCGGGACCAGGTTGACCTCCTGGTAGATGGTGCTGATGCCCGCGGTCTGCGCCGCCCCCGGCGAGGTGAAGTCCACCTCACGACCCGCGAAGCGCACGCTGCCCCCGTCCCGCCGGTAGGCTCCGGTCAAGATTTTGATCAGCGTACTTTTACCCGCGCCGTTTTGCCCGACGAGCGCGTGAACCTCACCCGGCGCGACCGTCAGCGACGCCCCGAGAAGCGCCCGCACACCGACGAAAGATTTGGTGACGTTTTCCATCTCGAGCAGCTTCTTTTGCGCCGTCATCTACACCGCCCTCATAGTTTGGTGAGGCTCTCGCCTTCACGCGCGAACCATCAACCGGATACGCAACAAGATACTTCTGCCAAAAAGATACAACACGCATTAAGATATTGGGAAACTAGACGGGGACGGACTAAACCGTCCCCGACAAGGTTTTGACGTCACCACCAAGGCGCTAGTAGGCGCTGGCGAGACCTTCTTCGGCGTTTTCGGCGGTGTAATCGCGGTCTTCGTTGGTGATGACAGGTGCAATCTCCTCGCCGCTGACGTAGGCTTCCATGGTGTCGAAAGCTTTCGGCCCAAAACGCGGGTTGCACTCGACGATGTAGTTGATCTTGCCGTCTACAACGAGCTGCACGGCCTCCTTGCCGCCGTCGATGGACAAGACCAGCACGTCCTCGCCGGGGGTGCGGCCCGCCGCCTCAAGCGCCGAGATCGCGCCGATGGCCATCTCGTCGTTGTGGGCGTACACCACATCGACCTCGGGGTGCGCTTGGAGAAGCGTCTCCATCACCTGACGGCCCTCGTCGCGGGCGAAGTCGCCGGTCTGCGAGGCCAGAATCTTCATATTGGGCTGGTCCACGATGGCGTCCTCGAAGCCCTTTTTGCGGTCGTTGGCGGGCGACGAGCCGGTGGTACCCTCCAACTGGATGATGTTCGCCTCGCCGCCGGTGGCTTCAGTAAGCCACTCGCCGACGCGCCGCCCCTCCTCGATAAAGTCCGACCCGATAAAGGTCACGTAGTCTTCACCAGCCGCGGCGAGCGACTGGTCGACGTTGCGGTCGAGCAAGATGACGGGGATGCCCGCGTTTTTGGCCTCGAGAATAACCGGCGCAAGCGGCTTCTCCTCGCGGGGGGCTAGAAAGATTAGATCGACGCCCTGCGCGATCATCGAGCGCACATCCGCGACCTGCTTAGCCGCCGAGCCCGCAGCGTCGGTATAGACGAGCCTGTACCCGCGCGCCGCCGCCTCTTCCTGCATCGAGGTCGTCTGGGCGATGCGCCAGGGGTTGTTGGATTCGGTCTGAGCAAAACCGACCACGTACGAGTCCTGCTGCTCCAGAGGGGGGAGTTGCGCGCTGGCCGCGCCCACGAACAGCGCGGTGAGAAGTCCTAGAAAAATACGGCTTTTCATCTTTTTTCCTTTCTTAAAACTTTAAAGCGAGAACATCCGCGCTGAACTTGCGTGGCGCGGAGAAGAAGGCCCATGAACCGTTCAAACCAACCCTGCGCTTCCTCCTTCTATACTGTTGTCTACCGAGCGTCCGCTCGACTTGGGTACGTCATTATGTACACGCTGCTCCCTTAAAAATCAAGGTAAGGTTCTTGGAGTTCAATCATACTCGCCGAGTGCGTTTACCCGTTGCACTTCGTCATGCTTTACAAAAGCTAACGTTTGGTACGCGCACTCCACCCACCCTTACAGCGGTTTGCGTAATGACCGAGCCTGGTTCGCGCAGGTCTCAGACCGCTGGCCTAGCGGGATTTCATTACCCAAAGCGCGTCCCAAACCGTGTTTCTTTTGGACTTAGCTCAAACCAGATGATACCTGCGGTAAGTGGGGATGCACCCCTTGAGAGCACGATGATCGTAGTAGGCAACAAAGCTTTAGGGTAATGAGGATGCCTGCGTAAATGGCAAAAAGGTGTTGGAGAGGACGCTTCACGACCCTGACTTAGCAGCCTACAACCCCACCTCGGTGTGGATCGGCGTCAACCCGGCCGCGCGCAACGTGGGCACCCCGAATCTCTTCGGGCGCAAGTTCGGCAACCACCCTCAAGACCTGCTGATGAGGGTGCAGTACGCCTTCCGGGAGGGTGAGCGGCCCTACTGACTCAAGTAGCGGCGGGCAGAATACGTCCGGCCGCGCCCAAAGGGATGCGGTCGTTTCACATCTTCCAGTTTGTGGATCCAGTAAACATGGAATAAAATGCCGGAGCGCCAGGGTCGTCAAGGCTGGCACGCGTGGGTCTCACAGACCGTTCGGATTGCGTTGGCTCTTGAATCCGGAGACTGCTCTGCCGCTCCAGATGCAGGATTAAAAGCAGTTTCTGCGGAAACTGGGCCGGGAAAATGCGGGTTGTATAGGGTTGCGTCGGTAGTCAAAGGCACCTGCGTAAGGTTACCGCCGCGTCTTCGTCTCTTCTTTTAGTGTGTTTTAGTACGTCGAGCAACCTAACGAGGTTTTTACGTCGGGTAATAAGCTTGGTGCGTTTTGGGGTCGGTGTGCGTGCGGACTTTTACAAATGGCGCATTTACTGGAGGCTCAAACATCACCTCGAGTGACGCGTTTTACAGGCAGATTGCACACCCTCCCGTAGGCTTTTCAGCGTACGGTGTGCGTTTTAGCAGCCTGCAAGCGTTTCGTTAGGGAGTGACGATGCTTTTCAGACAGATTTTTAGACATACGCACCTTTTGTGCATATCCTTACTCCTCGCAGCTTGCGGACAACCTGCTCTCGACCCTATCCCGGAGCTGAGCGTGCAGGCCGGGAGCGTGGGCGCAGCCGATATCGACATCAGCCGCTCCGAAGCTGTCTTTAGCGGTGTTCGCGGCACGACCAGCGCAGCCCAAAAAGTGGTCCTCAAAAATACCGGGGACGTCCCGCTGGTCGTGACGTCGGCCCTCGTGGGCGCGCACCGCAACGCTTTTACACTCTCAGCGTCTCGGTCACCCTTGACCCTAGCACCGGGCAGCGCCGAGACCCTTAGCGTCCGGTTTACGCCGGGGCGCGCTCAAGTCGGCGTGCTGAGGGCGGCGCTGCGTCTAAGCAGCAACGACCCGGACGAACGCCGCCTCACCGTGAGACTTTACGGCCTCAGCGCGCGGGGGGAGCAGGGCAGCAACGAGCCACCCTTACAGGCTATCGTCAGGACGCTTGGGTACACCGTCAACGTCGGTGGCAGGGGCCTCATTCTGGGTACAAGGCCTGCGCCCATCGGCGCTGAGGTGAGGGTGTCGCGCTTTCAAAAGGCAAGCTCTGGCCCCGTAACGCTAACCCCCGTAGCTCGCTATTCCCCGGACGATCCGCTGCCCTATGGCACCTATACAGGAGCGAGCCGACCTGTTCATAAAACCGTCGGTACCATCGCCTCCGGGTTTGAACAGTCACTGAACCCCGCGACCGAAGACGGTAGCCGCGTGGACTTCGAGCCGTCCAGTTCGCCTTTCGGGTTTTTTGTCGGCAGTACCCGTTACGCGGCGCACAAGACCTATACCCAGGACGCGCTCAATTCCGGCCCGGTTGCCCACGCCGTCAGGGTCTACCCCCTTAGAAACCGCCGAGGTCAGCGGCTGGCTAACAGCTACCTCTTAGCCTTCGAGCCTGCCAGCAACGGCGACTATCAGGACTACGTGTTTGTAGTGACCAACGTGAAACCTGCGAGATGATCCAGTTATAGCCGCAGGTCTTACCAACCTGATGTTTAGAGAGCCGTAGAAGGGACGTCTGAACACACCCGACTCCCCAGTTTAAGGCACAGGCTATCAGAGAAACGTTGCAGGCAGTTATAGGGAGCGTAAGGCAGCGGCCCAAT
>CADCWP010000128.1 GCA_902806425.1 uncultured Truepera sp. | reverse complement strand
AAAACTATTATAAACCGCCTTTCTACCCTACCTGCTATAGTCAGGCCGTGAAGGTTCCCGAAAAGCGCGAGCAGCGCTACGAGGGCAAGGCCAAACGGGTCTATGCCACGGGCGACTCTGACCTTTACATCGTCGAGTACAAGGACGATGCCACCGCCTTTAACGCCCAGAAGCGCGGGCAGATTACGGGTAAAGGCGTGGTCAACAACGCAGTCTCAGCCAAACTTTTTGAGATGTTGGAGCAGGGGGGCGTCAGGACGCACTTTGCTCAAAAACTGGGCGAACGCGAGCAGCTCGTCCGGGCCGTGACCATCATCCCTTTGGAGGTCGTCGTGCGGCCCTACGCCGCCGGGTCGTTCGCCGCGCGCTACGGCACCGATGAGGGCGTCAAACTTACACCGACGGTGCTCGAGTGGTGCCTCAAGTCCGACGCTTTAGGCGACCCGCCGCTAGGCGACGACACCGCGCAGGCGCTCGGGCTGGCGAGTGGGCGCGACTTGGCCGAGCTGAGGCGGCTGGCCCTAGAGATCGAAGGCGTGCTGACGGGCTTTTTTAGGACCGTCAACCTGAAGCTGATCGACTTTAAGCTCGAGTTCGGACGTCTGAACACGGGCGAGATCATTTTAGCCGACGAGATCAGTCCCGACACCTGCCGTTTATGGGACACTGACAGTGGCGAACGTTTGGACAAGGACCGTTTCCGCCGCGACTTGGGCGGCGTCGAAGAGGCTTACCGAGAGGTCGCGCGGCGGGTGCTGGAGGGATAGTGGCCAACTACAGGGCTGAAATCAGAGTGATGCTTAAACGCGCCATCTTAGACCCGCAGGGGCGGGCTGTCGAGACAACGCTGCGCCGTTTGGGAACGACTAACCTCTCAGACGTGCGGATCGGCAAACATATTGAGCTGACCCTCTCGGGCGAGCGCGCCGTGGTCGAGGCGCAGTTGGGGGCGCTCCTCGAGCAGGTGCTGAGCAACCCGGTGTTGGAAGAGGCGACCTACACGCTGACCGAACTCAGTACATCCAGCACAGAACGCGCCGCTGGATAGCGTGTGACGATCCCTTGGGCCGTGCTGCTTCTAGTCTTTTGGCCCTTTTTTTGGAAGCCGAGGGCAATTCCCGGCCTAACCCCCAAGCCGACCCTTCTCTTAGGGCACCGGGGCGTGCGGGGCAGCCTGCCGGAAAACAGCCTGGCAGCGTTTAAGGCGGCTCTGGACGCTGGACTTGACGGCCTCGAAACCGATCTCCAAAGAAGCCGCGACGGGCACCTCGTCCTCATCCACGACTTTAGTTTGCCAGACGGGCGCTCGGTGAGTGCGCTGAACTGCCGCGAGCTTCAAGAAGCCGACCCAAAAATCCCCACGCTCGAGGCTCTGTTTGTGCTGGCGCGCCCCTACCAGGGAACGCTGCTCAACCTGGAGCTTAAAACTTACGGCTGGCGTACGGGCGGGCTCGAGCGCGCGGCGGCTAGAGCTATACAGAACTCCGGGCTGGGTGCGCGCGTTTTGGTCTCGAGCTTTAACCCGATTTCACTCATGCGCCTCCGGCTGCGCGCACCGGGCGTTCGCACCGCCCTGCTCTACAGCCCGGAAGGTCCCGGTTGGCTCAGGGGCAACCGCGCCGCCCGCCTCTTCGCACGGCTTTTGCACCTCGACGCGCTGCACCCGCATTTCAGCCTTGTAGACGCGCCGCTCGCGCGTTGGGCGGCGCGGCGCGGGGTGATGCTCAACACGTGGACGGTCAACGACCCCCAAGAGGTGGCGCGACTCACCCGCCTCAATGTGAACGGTCTTATGGCGGACGATCCCAAAGCCCTTAAAGATGCCTTTAAGGAGGCCCTGTGGAGCCTAGAGAAGTGACCGCGCAGGTCCGGCGATGACACGCTTGGTGCTGGCTGTAGACGACGAACCGGGTATCCGCAAGCTGCTCGAGCTGACCCTCGGAGCCGCCGACTTCGCCGTTATCACCTGTGAGGGGCCACGCAGCGCGCTCGGCGAGTTGGAAAACGGCCTCCACCCCGACGTCATCATTTCAGACATCACCATGCCAGGCATGAACGGCTTCGCCTTTTGCGAGGCGGTGCGCGCCCTGCCCGACCTGCGCGGAGTTCCCTTTTTATTTCTGAGCGCCCTCCATGAACAGGCGCACATGCGCCAGGGGATGACGCTCGGCGCGGACGACTACCTGACCAAACCGTTCGACAGGCGTGAGCTTATCGGCGCGGTCGAGCGGCGCATCGCGCGCTTTGCCGAGATTCGCCAACCCCCGGCGGGCAACCTGCGCGTGTGCGGGCTCGGCGCAGCGCGGGTTGAAAAAGGAGGGGCACGCCTCGAGTGGGACTCCCTAAAGGCGCTCGAACTGCTTTTTTACCTGCTCGAGCACGGGGGCGGCGCGACCACCTTCGAGGTCGCCGAGGCGCTCTGGCCCGGCAAAACCGAGGCCAAGGCGAGCAGCTCGTTTCACACCACGCTCTACCGTCTGCGTAAAGCGGTCGGCGGCGAGGTCGTCCGGTCGGCTAACCGCCGCTACTATCTGCATAGTGGCTTCGGCGTCGACTACGACGTTCAGCACTACCGGACGGCGGGGGCCAAGGCGCGCTCGAGCAGCCAGAATGCCGACTACCTCCGCGCGGCGGAGCTTTACCGTGGCGCTTTTTTGCTCAACGTCGACTCCACCTGGGCCGAAGAGACCCGTTTGGAGCTGCACGCCGCGCACCTCGAGCTGCTCGTCACCGCCGCCGAGGGTGCGGCGCGCAGCGGGCACTACGAGGCCGCAACCCGCTTCTACACCTTCCTGACCGACCACGAGCCCTACAGCGACTCCGCCTGGGAAGCCCTCGCCGAGATGTGGGAGCGGCGCGGTCACCCCGCCCGGGCCGCCGAGGTGAGGAGGCGCTTCGAGGGGCTGATGGACGACCTTTAACAATCAGCCGCCCTGCGGTAGCCTGAGCATGTTCGTGATACACCCATAGTCATAACGATGCTGTTTGTAGACAGCTCGCTGCAAAACGCCACTTCGGGCGATTGACGCCCCTAAACCCCAAACGTTAGGATGCCCCGAACGTAGATACCACGTACATCTAGGAGGCCGAAGCGTGAAGGGTTTGAGGGTGCCGCTGTGGGGACGGGTGTGAGGGGCTGGCTGCGGTTTTCACGGGGCGTCGACACGCTGATGGAGTGGGTCGGGACCTTGAGCATGGCGCTTGTCACGCTGCTCTTAGGCGTCGGTATCTATAACGTCGTCGTTCGCTACATCGGTCGCTTGGTGGGGCGCAATCTAGCGTCGAACACGCTTTTAGAGGCGCAGTGGTATCTGTTTTCGATCATCTTTTTTCTGGGTTTCGCCTTTATCTTAAAACGCAATACGCATGTGCGTGTGGACTTCTTGTATCAGAACTTCGGCCCTAAAGTGCGCGCCTGGGTCAACCTGTTCGGCACTCTCGTCTTTCTGCTGCCCTTTTGCGTGCTGGGTATCTACGTCACCTATGAACCGGTGCTGCGCTCATGGGGGCTGCGACCCAACGGCACCTGGGGTCCGTGGGAGGGGTCGCCGGACGCGGGTGGGCTGCCTAGGGCACCGCTCAAATCCATGATCATCGTGGCCTTCGCCCTGCTCATCATCCAGGGCGTCTCCGACATCATCAAACACATCGCTGTGTTGCGTGGGATCGAGAGTGAAGCGGCGGAGTCGTATGAGCAGCTGGAGGTCGGCTGATGGGCCTCGAGTGGCTCGCCCTGCTGATGTTTCTGGGCATCTTCGCCGCCCTCGCGCTCGGCTACCCGGTCGGCCCAACCTTTGCGGGCGTCGCCATCATCTTCGCCGTCGTCGGTTTGGCGACGGGCAGCTTTAGTTTTCGGCTGTTCGGGCTTCTGCAAAACCGCTGGTTCGGCACCATGTCGAACTTTTCGTATCTGGCCATTCCGTATTTCGTCTATATGGGCACGGTGCTGGAAAAGTCGGGGCTAGCCGAGGATCTGCTCGAGACCGTCGGTCGGCTTTTCGGGCGGGTACGGGGCGGGCTGGCCGTCGGGGTGGTGCTGGTCGGGGCGCTTTTGGGAGCCACAACCGGCGTCGTCGCGGCCTCGGTCATCACCATGGGCGTAATTTCGCTCCCGGTCATGCTCCGGAGCGGTTACGACAAACGCTTCGCAACCGGCGTCATCGCCTCGTCGGGCACCTTGGCGCAAATTATTCCGCCTGCTACGGTGCTAATCATCCTGGCCGATCAGCTCGGGGTGCCGCTCGGCAACCTGTTCGTCGGAGCGATTATCCCGGGGCTCATTCTGGTCGTCGCCTTCATTATCTACTGCCTCGCCGCTGCCGCGCTCCGGCCCAACCTCGCCCCCGCCGTTGCCGACCCGACCCCGCTGCGCGGCGGGGCGCTCGCCGTCAAGGTCGTCCGTTCGCTCGCTCCGACCTTGGGCCTTATTTTCGTCGTGCTCGGCAGCATCTACTACGGCGTCGCCACCCCGAGCTAGGCGGGCGCGGTCGGAGCCTTTGGCGCGCTCATCTTGGCGGCGGCCTACCGCAAATTCAACTTCAAGCTGCTCCGCGACGCGGCGATGGACACCGTGCGAATCACCAGCTTGGTCGTGCTCATCTTGTTCGGCTCGACGATGTTTTCGCTCGTGTTCGACGGCCTGGGCGGCACACGGCTGATGGTCGATCTGCTTTCCGGGCTGCCGGGAGGCTACTGGGGCTTTATCGTCGTTGCCATGACTGCGGTCTTTTTGCTGGGAATATTTCTCGAGTTCATCGAAATCTGCTTTATCACCCTGCCGATCTTTGTCCCGGCGGCGCAGGCACTCGGCATCGACCTCACCTGGTTCGGCATCCTCATGGCCCTCAACCTCTACACCGCCTTTATCTCGCCGCCGGTCGGGTTTACGCTCTTCTACCTCTCATCCGTCGCACCGCCCGAGGTCAAGATCGGCGACATCTTCCGGGGCGTCATTCCGTTCATGGTGGTGTCGCTTATCGTGTTAGCCATCGTGGTGGCGTTTCCGGAGACGGTGACGTATCTGACCACACGCTCGGCGGCTGGCTTCGTCTCACCGTAAAACAGCTATGTCGGTCAGCGATTAGCTAAAGCGAAGCGCCGTAAGTTCTTTACGGCGCTTCGCCCCTTTTACCTACTCAGTCACTAACCCTCAGCCTCGGTATTCAGGTCGCGGTAGAGAAACGTTTCGACACTGTACTGGTTGAGCTGGTTCCACGCTGAGACACCATCCTTAAACTCCCGCCAAGAGGTGTAGATGGCGGCAAAATCCGGATCGGTCGCGGAGAACTCGTCGTAGAGCGCCAACGCAGCCTCCTCAGCGGCGGCCATGATCTCGTCGCTGTAACGCCGCACCTCGACCCCGCTACCGATCAGGCTCTGAAGCGCCTGGTTGTTGCGCGCCTCGTAGCGGGCCAAGACGATGGTGTTGGCCTCGAAGGCGGCGGCGCGGATCGCGTCCTGGTATTGGGGTGGCAGCGCGTTCCACTCGTCTAAGTTGACCTCGATCTCAAACGAGGTGCTCACCTCCCAGAAACCGGGGTAGTAGTAAAACTGCGCCACCTGGTTGAGCCCGAGCTTTTCGTCATCGTAGGGGCCGACCCACTCGGCGGCGTCTACCGTGCCCGTTTGCAGCGCCTGGAAGATTTCCCCCCCGGCCAGCACCTGTACCGTCACGCCGAGCTGCGCCATAACCTGCCCGCCAAGGCCCGCGATCCGCATCCGCAGCCCCTGGAGGTCCCCCACCGTGTTGATCTCGCGCCGGAACCAGCCGCCCATCTGCGTGCCGGTGTTGCCTGCTGGGAACTGGATCAGATTAAAGTTGTTCGCGTAAAACTCCTGGAGCGCCCCCAGGCCGCCGCCCTCGTAGAGCCACGCGTTCTGCTGCTGCGCCGTTAGTCCAAAGGGCAGCGCCGAGCCGAACGCCATCACCGGGCTTTTGCCGACGAAATAGTACGACCC
>CADCWP010000127.1 GCA_902806425.1 uncultured Truepera sp. | reverse complement strand
TCTATCTCTACCACCGTTTGCTGCTCTCGTATCGCGACGTGCAGGAGCTGCTCTTTGAGCGCAGCATCAACGTCAGTCATGAGATGGTCCGGGTCTGGTGTGCGAAGTTCGGCCCTGATATGGCCGAGGCATTACGTCGCCGTAAGCCGAGGCGTGGCCGTATCTAGCACTTGGACGAGATGCGCGTGGTACTCGGCGGGGTAACGCACTGGCTGTGGCGAGCGGTGAACGAGTATGGCGACGTCCTAGACGTGCTGTTACAAAAACACCGCGACAGTGCGGCGGCAAAGCGCCTCCTCCGAAGACTCATTGACGATCAGGCCCTACCCGAGCGGATCGTGACCGACGGGCTCAGGAGCTATGGCGCTCCGGCAGCTCCCTGAGCTAGGCGCGAGTGAGCACATGACCGTCTCGGCTGCCAAGCGCCAGAACAATTTGATCGAGCAGTCACACCGTTGCGCGCGTGAGCAGGAGCGGCAACGGCGAGGTTTCAGAGTTATGAGACGCGCTCAACGTTTTCTCTTTACCCATGCTGAGGTCGGCAACCTTTTCCGCCCTACTCGTACCGGTGTCCCTGCTCGGCTACGTCGCCACCGCTTGACCCGGGGTTTTGGCTTGTGGGCTGAGTTGGCGCTTTCTATGCCCTAAAAGGCTTAAACCAGCAGCAACTAAAGCGCACTTTTATTGCTCTACATCACTCCACCCAAAATAAGTTGACGGAACTCCCGCCACCCCCTTAAAGCAGCTGGTTACCGCCAAGTCATGACTGAGCGGTTCTCGACTTGGCGTGCAGTGACTGAGCTCGCTGCCATTGCGTAGAAAGGTGTAGTCGGCTGCGTGAGTGAGCTGTACCCAACCATCAAGCCGGAGTTGACGCGACAATGCCTCCTATTTAGTGGCCGCCGCCTTCCACCCGCTAAGCGTGGCTTGTCCCACATAGGGACCTGCGTCGGCGAGGATATGTTCCGAGATCCAAGCGGCCACCTCGCCGCTATACTGCACCAAGCCGTGATTTCCCCAGTCCCAAGGAAAGGCCTCATCCGTACGCTGAGGGTAGCGGCCGTCGAAGATGCGATACCATGAGCCCTGAAACGACTTGCCTCCGACTGGCCACACCCGCTCGTGAGAAAAGTACTCCGGCGCGGCTGTGCCGAGGAAGAGCCCGAGGCCCGAGTCGAGTCCCACCACTCCGTCGCTGTCGATGTACCCGTCCGGGTTGGCGGCACCTGGGATGCCTGCGTAGGCGGCGTCGGTACCGACATAGCGACCGCGGATGGTGTCGAGCGGCGTGGTGGGGGAAGCCACCTCTAGCAGCGGCGTAATAGGCCGAATGGCCTCTTGGAGAGCGTAAGCCAGCCAGTCCTGTAGCGCCCGCGTGGTATCCGAGCTCGGCGCTATGGCGTCCCAGCGATGCTGGAGGTAATACACCGGAAATGCCTCGAGTTTAAGTATGCGCTCAGGTTGGTCAGGCGGCGTGAGTACCACCTGGCTACTGAAGGCGCTAAAGCGGCCCACGCGGTCGAGCTCCGCAAGCCCCTGCGGCACCTTCCCCCAGCCATGGGTGAGACCAGGAAAGTTGTAAAGCAAGTAATCGGTGAGCACCATACTGAGGGTATCAAAGAGGAGTTTATCCCCTAATCTTGTGCGTTCGCCCACGAACTCGAGGAGCTGCACCTCTGTACCCAAATCCACGTTCGGGTTGTCAAAGAACCCGCCAGCCGGGGAACGCCCGGAGAGGGTATAGATTGGGATCAAGCTGCCGTCCGTGCGGCGGGCATGCTGAGGCGCGAGAAGACCCCGGTCGGGGTGGTTGAGTTCGGCTAAGGTGTCCGTACGCAGGTGCTCAGTTGACGGCTGCCCGGCGCGCAAAAAGCCGATGAGTGAGTGGTGCAGGTCGATTTCTTGTGGATCGACCTCGATGTTCCAGCGCTCCAAGATGTCATTTTGAAAGGCCGTAAGGCGCTCGATAAGCAGTGCGTTGTCGGCTGCAAGCGAGCCGAGGTGCGGGGTAGCCTCGGTGATGAGGTAGAGCGTGCGGTCGCGGAGAAAGTCCGCCTTGACGCGCACTCCCTTCGATAGGGAAAAGTTCGGGGCCCGAACCTCGGGGTTGCTGAGCAGGTATCGACTTACCAAGCCGCCCATGCTATGGGCAAGGAGGATGAGTTGGGGTTCCTTCCCGAGTCGAGCTCGGGCATAGCGGTGAAGGGCGTGAACTTGTTCAACGACCGCGGTCGTCTGAGGCCCCAGGTAGTCCGAGCCGTCGCGGTGCGTTATCATCACCAGGCGTGAATCTGCCTCCTCCGCCGCGCGAATGAGGTGATGGGCGGGAGCATCGCCGAGGGCAGCGGTACGCCATGTCTCCCGATCGAGGGTGATGCCGTCCAACGTTTCCAGCTCGTCGCTCCCTAACAATCCAGCCACGAAGTCGTACCCCCAGTACGCGCGTGAGCCCGCCAGCGTGCCGGTAACAGCATTCGGCGCGGGCGAGCGGGTTGCGCCGTGGAGCAGCACGATGATCGTCGGGCGGTCTTCGGAAAATGGGAAGCTTTCTCCCTCGTACCTCGTGGGGTGTACCCGGTAGGGCACTACGGGCAGCTCCACGGATGTCGTGGCAGCCCGATTTATAACCGTGGGGATGCCTTCTTCAATTAGGCTCGTAAAGATGTCCCCCGCGAGGCTTCTCGCCTCGCGCAGAGCGTAAATCACACCGAAGGTCAAAAGAGCAACAAACACAACTAAAGTAGCCGCCATGCCGATCAGCAGACGGACCCACCACGGGCGCCACTTACGCAGACGTCGAGCCATCCTTCATGATAGAACCAATGGAAGCTTCCCAACATCGGTTCGACCTCCTTGATATAAAAGCTTTGAAGATGGCCGTAAGCTTCTCTGCAAACAACGGGTCGCCCCCCTCACCCCTAAGGTGCGCTTCCCGCTGTTTGCGGATGAGTTCCTCCATCATCTGAGCAAGCTGGCTTTCCCAATCAACCGGCACTGACTCTATAGGGCTTAGACCAGCCGAGTTGGGTAGCGTCCGTATAACAGGCTTAGGGGGTTGCGTCAAGTTGTTTTGGGAGAACGTGAGGTAACGCAATGACGGCTCGATCTAGTAACGGCGTTTTGCCTATTCAAGAAATCGAGAGAGACAACTCGTCCCACAACCCGAACCCGCGGAGCCAGTTGCGGCGGCGCACAAACGCAGGGGTGCGGGCACGGATGTGACGAAAGAGGTTACCGACTTCAGCGTGCGTAAACAAGAAAGCTTGCGTACGTCCCAGGCTCTTGAAGCCTCGTTGTTGCCGTTCCCGGTCTCGGGTGGGCCGGTGACTCTGCTCGATTCTGTTGTTCTGGCGCTCGGCCGCTGAGACCCTCACGTGTAGCGTGGCGCTCAGCTCGGGCGTCTCACGGATGGCCGCACCATAGCTCCTGAGCCCGTCGGTGACGACCCGCTCGGGGATGTCCTGCTCATCAAGCAACCGCCGTAGGCATCGCTTCGCGGCTTTCTTACAGCGGGTCTTTTGCAGCAGCACATCAAGCACCTCACCGTGCTCGTTGATCGCTCGCCACAACCAATGCACGACGCCGCCCACCACGATACGCATCTCGTCCAGGTGCCAAACACGTCCTCGCTTCGGTTTATGCTGCCGCAGCGCCTCGGCCAAGTCGGGACCGAAGCGCACACACCACGCCCTTACCGTCTCGTGACTGACGTTGATGCCCCGCTTGAAGAGCAACTCCTGCACATCGCGGTACGAGATAGGTAGACGGTGGTAGAGGTAGACGGCGTGGCCGATGACCAGCTTTGGGAAACGGTAGCCTTTAGGACTCTCGGACGCCTCAGTCACACTAGGAGCCTACCCGATCCAAAATAACTTGACGCAGCCCCCTTGACTACTTGCATGAGGGCGGCTTGACAACCACCGAAAAGGCACCTTCTCTCATCACTGGCAATTCGGGCGTGGGTTGACTGTAAGGATCTCGTTCTGGCCGTCGGCATAGAAAGCCTTGATGGTTACAGCCACCGGCTCGCAGGTCTGTGCGCCGGTGAAAACGTTAAACGGCAGCGTTTTCTGGTTCGCGTCAATGGTGTAGGTGTCATGCTCGGGCGTAGCTCCCTGACCCACGGCGCTCATGAGGACTTCTGCGGGAACGGGTGTGGATGTGCTTAGGGTCAAGGTGCCCTTCACTGGCTGCCCGGCGATTACCGGATTCGGGCTGAAGGTGAGGCTCGTCGTCGGTACAGGGATGACCGCCGCCAAGTTGACCGCGATGTTCCACGTCTGCTTATTGTTATGGCGGGCCATGTACGCGCGTTTATCGCATGCTCCTTCAAAGTATCCGGTACAGTAGCACGAGTACGCGCTGCACTGGCTCCAGTTGTCGGGGGGAGGATACGCGCCGTCTATCCAAAAGGCGTCGGTATACCAGGCGCTGTCCGTGCCGCCGATGTTGACGGTGTCGGCCGACACGGTGTTGTTTTTCCATTCCGACTTGACGTTGTAGTCGAGATTTTGGAGGGACAGGTTGTTCGGGGTTTTGGGGTAGTAGGTCAAGGTCCATGCCCCCGGGTCATAGCTATCGGTGTTCATCCCGTCATAGGCCGTGTTCGAGGCGTACTGCCACTGCGCCGCGCTGTCGCTGGCATCGTTGACTTCCCAGTCCGTGATGGTTGTGGTGTCGGTTTTAGTGTAGTTATAGGAGCCGGAGGGCACGCCCTCACCTACACTGTAGTTGACGGTGAAGCTCGAGCTCGTGGTGACGGTTTCGGTGTTGTTGATGGTGGTGGGGCTCGTCTTCTCAAGCTTGAGTGTCTTGTCGGGCGTACTACCGGCAGAAATGGTGTGCGAGGCGTCGAAACGCGTCTGGAACCAGGCGATCTCGCAGCCGGCGCAATGAGTATCGATATAGTTGGCTGCGAGCCGGTTGGGGTCGGCTCTGCCGGCCGTCTCCACGACGACATACTGGTAGTCGCCAAAGGGACTGTTGCCGGCGTTGAGCAGCACCGTGATGGAATGATCGACGATCCATGTGACCGTCTGAGGTATGGCGCACGGTAAATTGGGCCATGCCCCAGTCCCGCACCCCTGCCCCGGCTGGAAGTTAGGAGAAGTCACCTGAGGCATTAAGCCCGAGTAGTCCGAGGTGTGGTGAACCAAGTAGCTCAGCAAGCGCGGCGGGATGCCCGCCTGCTGTGGCGCCATAGCCTGTTCCGTAATGTACCCAACGACGCTTTGCGCCACCTCCTCGGCCTGCCGGTCGGGTCTGACGAAGTCGATAAGCCTGCTGCTCAGGCGACCCTCCGCGTTTTCTGCCTGGCGCACCAGATAAGCGCCTACGTCCCCCTGGCTCGAGGCGTGAAGTAGTTCGCCGAGCCCGTTTTTGTCCTCCTCCACGACGTCGAGACCTAGCACCCAGACACCGCTGTGGACAGCTTCACGAATGAGTTCGTCGCTGCTTAGTTGCCCGCCGCCAAAGCCGTCACCGTCAAGAATAACGAGGTCGTAGTCGGTGGCCTTTTGGCTGCCGTTGCTGACGGTCATCCTGACTCTAGATTTGAGCGCCTCGTAGATCGGGCTCGCGGCCATACCGTAGACCAGTGCCGTCGGCGCGTCGGCCGGCGGATCAGGTGTCGAAGGTGCCGTGTCTTGGGCGCAGCTCGCGAGAACGGCCATGCTTACTGCTGCTGCAAACCATCGCCTTAAGGTGCTGCTGACTCGAATAGCTCTCACTGCACGCCTCTCTTTCTTTAGGAGAAGGTCCCCAAACCGTGGGTGCCAAAGGTGACAGCGTCCAGCTGAACAGCATTCACGACTTAGGGCTCCGCCTGAACCTCTTTTAACCTCCTTGAGGATAGACGCCCAAAGCCCGAAAGTCGCCATACAAATGGATGGTAGGTGATGTTCTGGGCTTTTGAGTTTGCGTAAATGGGTAAGGTCATAAAGTAGCCTGCTCATACCGATTCGTCTAGCAGATGTCATAAGTTTTGGAGGGCATTGAGCCACCAGGGATAGCTGGTAAGTCGTGCCAAGCGCGGTTTGTCA
>CADCWP010000126.1:5719-6054 GCA_902806425.1 uncultured Truepera sp. | reverse complement strand
AGAAAAATACCGCCCGAACCCCGTGGCGGTCGAACCAGCAGTCGGCCCGCTCGAGGTCTCGCCCTGAAATCAGCAGGAAGCGTCCATAGCGGTCGGCCCAGCTTACAAGCGTCTCTTCGCCCAGCCAGCGGCCCAGCAGGTAAAAGGGCAGTTGGCCCAAAAGCGCCCCCAGCGAACCGGCCGCAATCACCCCCACGAGCGACAGATCGCCCTCAGCGGCGGCAAAACCCGCGAGCGGCATGATGAGTTCGGACGGAAGCGGCGGAAAGACGTTTTCGATAAACATGAGGAGCGCGATTCCTGGATAGCCTAGCGCCGTGGTCGTGCTGTGAATC
>CADCWP010000126.1:0-5709 GCA_902806425.1 uncultured Truepera sp. | reverse complement strand
CCCTACTCTACCCCCAAGGCGCAAAAATCCACTTCACGATGGGTTAACCCGAAGATAAGCTACTATGAAGGTGTTTGCCGACGTACTGTCTGGCGTCCCACAGACGCCGATTTAACATGTCAACTTAAGCTAGTTTGAAAGGATACTTGTGAGCGACAGAGCCATCGTCACCCCTCCACCTGAGCCTGCGGAGCCGCCTCTAGCGAAACGCCTCTTGGCCGAAGGTATAGGTACTTTTTTTCTGGTCGTCGCCGCGCTGCTCTCGCCGCCTGCGCTGACCTTTGCGCTCGTCGGTGCGGTGCTGCTGATCATAGTCGTCGCAATCGGCAAGGTTTCGGGCGCGCACATCAACCCGGCGGTCACAGTCGGCCTGATGACGGTCCGCAAGATACCCATCGGTACCGGGCTGCTCTACATCGTCGCTCAGATCGTCGGGGCCTTTTTGGCGCTCGGTCTGGGCCGTCTGGTAGACCGCGGCTTTCCGCAAACCGACCCCCAAGCCAACGCGATGTGGTTTGAGATGTTGGGCGTCGCGCTGCTTGTTTTCGTCGTCACGCGCGTTGTCCTCATGGACGCGCCTCCCGCCGCGAGCGCGCTTGCTATCGGCGTGTCGCTGATGACGGGTATCGCTATTGCTGGCGGCAGCAGCGGCGGCATCCTCAACCCGGCGGTCGCGGCAGTTTTTTTTACAGGCGACTTTGTGCGCGGTGAGGGCTTCGCAGGCGGCACCTACATCATCGCGCCGCTCGTCGCCGCCGTCGTCGCGGCGCTGTTAGCCAGAGCTGTTCACGAAGACTAGGCTTTAGCACAAAACTGTTGCGTGAGGTGCCGGGTCTAGCTCTCGGCACTTTATCTTTAAGGGTACCCTTCTGAGATTGTAGTGACGCTGAAAAACTGTTCGTACCGAGTACCGAAGTGTTTTTAAGTTCATAGCGCCTGTAGAGTCTGCAACTTCAGGAGCACGTCCATAGGTCTATTCACAACCTTTTTTATTAAAGACGGCCAAAACACAGGTATACCGGGCGTAGACCCGACGTAAAAATCCGCCCGCAGGTGCCGTCGCCACAGGGCGGCCTGCCGATACGGGGCGACGAAGCGCTCTGTCGCCGAGCGCGCTGCTCGAGGTGCGGCAAAAGCTGGGCCGCCACATCGAGGCGCTCGAGCTCGCCGTTATGAGTACGCCGGAGCGGGTCGCCGAACTTATCGAGGAGACGGGGCCAGCGTATCAGGAGCACGGCTACTCGGGCGGCTGCATCTGCTTTTGGAAAGCCTTGACGACGTGTATCAGCAGGGCGAGAAGGTGCTCGAATGGCGGCTTGTTGCAGGCTTTAGTCAGTCGGACTACACACACCTACTCCCGCTTATCAAGACGCATCTAAGAACCAATGAAGCCCCAGAGTTGCGCGCCCGTTACGCAGGTGTATCGATCCAGAGCAGCGCTTCGCTCAGGCCCAGCGCGCAGCAGCTGCGACAACACCTCCTACGTTGTTTCAACTCGGCCGAGCACACCCGGACGGGAAAATTGGCCGCATTATAGTGCGGCAGAGCGTCCTTCACTCCAGCGACGCCGAAACCCTGCTACCTCTAGCTGAAGACGCCCTGGAGCTGTGGCGGGCCACACACGCCGCGCTTCCGGCACAGCTGACACGGTTGTATTCGCCTCAATAAGCAGTAAATAACGCGCAACGCGCTACCCCAAGTAGCTATTTTCAATAAGCCTAGAGCCATATTCTAGGCTTATTGAATTTGTAGGTCATTTGACTACAGCTGATGCGCTTATCCAACTCCCCTACCGCACACCTTTATTGACCAGCGTCTCAAGCCAGTCACGCCAGGGGATAACGCAGTAAGACTAAAAGGTTATGTTGACCGCCCTACGAGGTTGCAAAGCTCTATTACCTAAACCCTCACACGCTGACGCTTCGGTAGCGCGACAGTGCCTCTCGGTAAGGCTCCGGCTCCTCCAGCGTGAAATCCCGACCGTTTTCCCGGCGGGCGAGTGACGCCGCGTTTTCAGTGTGACCCACCCCTTGCCACGCCAGGAGCGCCGCGCCGTAGGCTGGTCCCTGACTCTGGAGGGGCCGTGTGAGCGGCACTTCAAGCACGTCGGTGACAATTTGCAGCCACGTATCCGAAGCTGCGCCGCCGCCGGTAGCCAGCGCCCGCTCGAGCTTCACAAGCGGCGAAATCACATCGAGCGCGTCGCGCAGGCTGTAGGCAACGCCCTCGAGCACCGCCCTCACGATGTCGGCCTGCCGCGTCGCCAGACTGAGGCCCGTCCACGACCCGCGCAGATCGGGGTCGAGGTGCGGCGTCCGCTCCCCGGCCAGATACGGCTTAAAGGTGACGCCGTTCGCTCCCGGTTGGCTCTTCTCCGCCTGTTCGGTGAGCGACGAAAAACTCTGCCCCGGTGCAAAGGTGTCGCGGTACCACCTGAAGCTACCGGCAGCGGCCAGCGTGACGCCCAAAAGGTGATAGCCGCCGTCAGCGTGACAGAAGAGATGGACTCGGCCCTCTGGGTCGGGCGTCGGGGCGTCCAGGGGCGCGAAGATGACCCCCGACGTGCCGAGGCTGACGCTGCCTAGGCTCGGGGTGCGGCTCGAGAGGCCCAAGCCAGTAGCGGCCGCCGCATTGTCCCCGGCCCCCGCGACGACCGGCAACCCATCCGGCAGCCCCGTCTGCGCCGCCAGCTCGCGCGTCAGCGTGCCGATGACCCCGTGCGAGGAAACGATGTCCGGGAAAAGCGCCGTGTCGAGCCCGAGTGCCCCCAGCACCTCGGCGTCCCAGGTCTTTGAGGCGAGTTCAAAACAGTTCGTCCCCGACGCGTCCGACGGTTCTGCGGCCATCGTGCCGGTCAAGGCGTACCCCAAATAATCCTTGGGCAGCAACACGTGCCGCACACGCCCGAAGTTCTCCGGCTCGGCCTGCCGCAGCCAGAGCAGCTTGGGCAGCTGAAAGCCGGTGACAGCCGGGTTGCCGGTGCGCGCCACGAGCGTTCTTCTGGGGATGGCGGCCTCGATCTCAGCAACCCCCGCGCCGGTACGCTGATCGTTCCACAACAGCGCGGGCCGGACGACCCCACCCTGCGCGTCTAAAGGCACCAGCCCGTGCATCTGCCCGGAAAGCCCCAGCACTGCAATCTCCTGCCCGGTCAGCTGAGCGGAGAGGTCCCTAAGTGCGTCCAGCGTCCCCACCAGCCAGTCCTCCGGGTGCTGCTCCGTCCAGCCGGGGCGCGGCGTCAGCAGCGGGTAGCTGCGCCCACTCTCGGCCACCACAGCGCCCACCTCGTCGACCGCTAACGCCCGGACACCACTGGTCCCCACGTCTATTCCCAGCGCCAGCGCCACTACGCCTCCACGACCGGAAGACGGCGGACGCCCGCGTCGGTGAACTCGTCGGCCTCATCGCGGCTACGGGTCGAAAACTCGCTGACGACCGCCCCCTCGTCCCCACCTTGAAACCAGTGCCAGGTGTCGGGAAGGAGCGTGTACTGTCCGCCGGAGTGCAGGATAACCTCGTGCAAGGCGGTGTACGTTTCTCGGCGGTGAGCCGGGGGCTGTGCCTGCGGGTTCAGGGTCGGTTCCCCCTCGACGTAGAGGTAGACCGTCCCCCAGCGGCATCGGAAGGTCTCTTCCTTGCCCGCCTCGCCCCCCACCGACGGGTGAAGGTGCTGTGGGCAGGTCTGCCGCGGCAGCAGCACGAGTTCTTTGGCGCAGACGCGCTCCGTGTTGACGTAGGTGTGAAGCATCAGGCCAGTCGTCCCAAACTCGCCGAGACCGAAGTCGGCAACCTCGAGCCCCGCCTTTTCCTCGGGCCTCAGCACGATTCCGGCCCGGTCCAGATACGTTAGCGCCGCCTGCCGATACGCTTCGATCTCGCTGCGTTTCATAGGTTTCTCCTGATCCTATTAGCTATACCAAATGATACCCGCTCAGCCCCACCCCTTCACCTGAGGGTAGAGAGCCCGGAAACGGGCGTAGGGGGCCGAGAGATCGTTTTGCGGAACGACCGTCTCCGTAAAAGTCGGCGCGGGAGGCGCGGACATCACACCCGTTCCCAAGCCCGCCAAGCGCGCCGCCCCGACCGCCGAGGCCGACGCCGCGTCGCTCAGGTATAGGGGACGCTCCAGCACGTCGGCCAGAAGCTGCCGCCAAGGGTGCCGGAGCGTCCCGCCGCCCGCAAGAAACAGCTTTTCCAGTGGAGCACGTCCCGCTAGAAGTGCGTCCAGGCCGTCGCGAAGGGAGAACGCGACCCCTTCAAACGCCGAACGCGCCAGCTCGGCGGGGGTGTGATGCAGCGCCAGCCCGGCCCAGACGCCGCGCACCTGCGGGTCCAGATGCGGGGTGCGCTCACCGGTGAGGTACGGCAGAAAGGTCGCGCCACTGCTGCTGGGGACGCTGAACGCCAGCTCGTACATCTCCTCCCACAAAAGGCGCAGGCTGCGCCGCGCCCACTCGAGCGCCAAGCCGCCGTTTTGAATCGCCGCCAACGCGTAATAAGGTGCCCCTGCGACCGTCCGGTAAAGGTGCACACCCCGAGCCGAAGCGTCGTCCGGGGCGTCATGGACCAAGACGAGCTGCGCGCCCGTCCCGACGGTGAGCTGCGCGGCACCCACGTGCACCAAACCGCTTCCCAGCGCGGCGCACGCCGTATCCGACCCGCCCGCCACCACCGGCACCCCGGCCCGCAACCCCAGTTCGGCGGCGGCGGCTTGGGTCAGCACGCCAGCTACAGCGCTCGAGGCGATAAGCGGCGCAAACCACGACGCCTCGAGCCCCAGCCTTTCGATCAGCCCGTCCAGCCAGGTTCCTCCAGGTACGTCGAAAAGCAGCGTTCCCGACGCGTCCGACGGTTCGGACGCGACCTCACCCGTGAGCCGGTAGCGGAGCCAGTCCTTCGGTTGCAGCGCCCAGCGCACACTGCTAAGCGAGTTCGGTTCGGTCTCGCGTAGGTGAAAAAGCGTCGGTCCGGCCATTCCGGCGGTCACCGGATTTTTCAGCCGTTCTAGGTCGTGTCCGGCCAGTTCGCGGTAGCGCGCTAGAGAGGGCGCGGCGCGCGTATCAGCCCAGAGCACGGCGGGCCGGAGCACCTCACCTGAAGCGCCGAGCAGCACGACCCCGTGCATCTGCCCCGACAGGCCGACAGCGGTCACCTCAGCAGCTAGATTTTCAGTCGCCTCGCGCACCGCCCTACGGGTAGCGGCCCACCACGCCCCCGGTGGCGTCTCGGCGTAGCCCGGTTGCGGCGACAGCACATCGTAGCTTGCCGAGGCTTGGCCGACGATCTCACCTTCAGGTGAGAGTAAAAGCGCCTTGACTGAACCCGTACCGAGGTCGATAGCGAGCAGCATCAGGGCGTCTGCTCGGGCTGAGTACACAAAAACACGGTATAAACAGAGCAAAAGGACGGGTGGTACCTCGAGCGTCCGATTAGCGGAGCAGGGTCGCTCGCAAAGGCCTTTAAATTGGCTAAGTCAGCCGAGATGTGAGGACGTATCATCGCACCCGACTTACCCGTGACCCAGACCGCCACACGCTCTTCGCTGAGCATGTAGCCCGACGGCCCCGCTGTTTTAACACCATAGCCATCTCCCTAAAACCTTTTCGGCTGTCCCTTCCAACTAACCACATTTACAGCACGCTTGCAAGCACAGTGTCCTCTCAACCTCCTCAGCTTTAGGGCGTAAAGTAGCGCATCCGAAAGGAGGGT
>CADCWP010000125.1 GCA_902806425.1 uncultured Truepera sp. | reverse complement strand
TGATGAGCAAGCTTCGGCCAACGCTGATGTGCGAAAAAGACCGTTTCAGAGCACACTTTGCTTGGATCACAAAGTTTAAGAGGTTAAGTTACGCGTGAGCGGACAGCCATGCTCGCATATCCTCCGGCCGTTCAGTTTCAACGTCCCACACAGCATTTGCGCCACTTACACATAATGCTGATGAAGCTGTTCTTACCCCACATTAGCGCGATAGGCTTTTAGGGTGGTGCTACCATGTTTTGCACTAGGATGAAATTGAGACAAAAAGTATACAGTATAACGCTCGCGCCGCTGCGACGTCGAGTTGTTAAACCGGACTGTGACCGCAAAGGTTAAGATTGGGCCATGACTAGGTTGACGGTAGAGGCGGCGGACGCGCTTTTGGGGCGAGAGTACCGGGTGCTCGACAAGGGCTTCGTACGTTTGGTGGACTACTTGGGTGGCGACGCACGAATCGTGCAGTCGGCGCGGGTGTCGTATCAAGACGGTACCAAAACGGTGCGCGAAGACGCCGCGCTGATCGACTATCTCGTGCGGCACAAGCACACTTCGCCTTTAGAACAGGTCGTACTGACATTCCATCTAAAAATGCCGATCTTCGTGGCGCGGCAGTGGCTGCGCCACCGCACGGCGCGGCTCAACGAGATTTCCGGGCGTTACAGCGTGATGCGCGACGAGTTTTTTCTGCCCGAAGCGCACGAGGTGCGGCGTCAGAGTGTGCTCAACAAGCAGGGCCGCAGCGACGAGGAGGTTCCGGCAGCGTTGCAGAGGCGGACGCTTGAGCTTTTACAGGCAGGTCAAATAGACGCCTACACCGGGTACCAGGAGCTTTTGGACGAAGACGTAGCCCGTGAACTCGCCCGTGTCAATCTGCCGCTGTCGCTATACACCGAGATGTACTGGCAGATCGACCTGCACAACCTGTTTCACTTTTTGCGGTTGCGTCTAGACGCCCACGCACAGACCGAAATCCGCGTTTATGCCGAGGTGATGGCCGAACTCGCCCGCGCCGTCGCACCGCTGGCCTATGAGGCGTTTGAAGAGCACATCCTACACGCAAAGACGTTTTCACGCGCCGAGCTAGAACTGCTACTCTCTGCGCTCGACCGGGAAGGCTTGGAGAGGGCGCTAAAAGCGAGCGCTATGAGGAAAACGCGGCAGCGAGAACTGTTGGACAAACTCCCACCCGCTCCAGACAAAACGCTCGTCTAAGCCCTGAACTTATGAAGTACCGAATCGTCGCTGTCGGCAAACTCAAACAGGGATTTTTAGCGGCAGGATGCGCGCACTTTTTGGAGCGCTTAGGGCCGTACGCGAAAACCGAGGTGCTCGAGCTTAAAGAAGGGCGCGGCAGCCCTCAACAGGTCGTAGAACAAGAAGGTACGTTGCTACTCAGCGCGGCGAGCGGCTATCTGATCGCCCTAGACGAGCGCGGGACCCAGCGCACCTCGGCGTCGTGGGCGGCGCGCACAGGCGAACTCGAGACTCGCTCGGTCGGTCAGGTGAGTTTCTTGCTGGGTGGCGCGAACGGTCACGGCGAGACGCTTAGAGGCCGGGTTGATGAACTCTGGAGCCTCTCTAAACTGACGTTGCCGCACGAACTGGCGCGGCTCGTCCTGTTAGAGCAGCTCTACCGAGCCGAGACCATCAGGGCGGGGCATCCCTATCACCGGGACTGATAAACGGCAAGGCGAACCCTACAGGTTAAACCCAAACATTCGCATCTGCTTTTTGCCATCTTCACTCATTTTAGCAGGGCTCCACGGCGGCGACCAGACAAACTCGACAGTAACTTTTTTCACGCCCTCAACCTGCATACAGGCCAGCTCGGCGTCGGCTTGGATCATGTCTTGAACGGGGCAGCCCATGCTGGTCAGGGTCATTTCGACGTCGACTTCGCCCCCCTCTTTGATGTCGACCTCATAGATCAAACCCAAATCCACGACGTTGACAGGGATTTCCGGGTCTTTAACGACTTTAAGCGCCTCTAAAAGCGCCTCTTTGCTGGGTAATGCGGTAACGGGTTCGCTCATAGGTCAAGCGTAGCAGACTAAGCTAGCCGGGGCCGTTTTCCGGCGTGCGACCTGGCGGCAGGCTGCGCCGGAGGGACGTTTCAAACCTCTCTAGGTCGCTCGCCAGCTCGTTTCTAATATTTAGAACGTGCGCCTCTAAGCGCTCGGCCTGCGCCTGTTCACCCGCCTCCAAACGGCTGTACTGCTCGGTCATCGCGGCGCGCAGATTGCTCTCGAGCCCGCCGAGTCGTTCGCCCAAACGGCTTTCCAGACTCTCAAGCTCGGCCAAACGTTTTTTCTGGACCAGCACCCGTTCCTTTTCGAGCTCGGTCTCTAAACGCGCCATTTGCCGCAGCTGTCCGGCGCGGCGCAGCAGCGACACCAGCAAAAAGACAAAGCAGAGGGTGAGCGTAAAGGCGATAAGGACGAGCCCCAGAGGGGCCTGAACCCGGATAAAGATCAGGTTGAGGGGCAGCCTGACGGCCAAAGACGGCCAGTTGACACCTGCGAAAACCAGCGTGAGCAGCACAGCGAGCGTGACGATGATGCCTCTCGAGCGCATGTCCGGCCTCCCGTCCCTACGCTAACACGCCGCCCTAACCGTAGCGCCCCCGGTAGGTCAGGAGCGCAATCGTCAGGGCGGCCAGAGTCGCCACCAAGCTCGTCCCGCCATACGACACCAGCGGCAGCGTGATGCCGGTGACCGGCGCGAGCCCGAGCGTCATCCCGATATTGACCAGCATCTGCACGCCGAGCAGCAGCAGAGTCCCGACGATGATGAGTTGGTCGCCCGGATCGGGAGCGCGCCCGGCCATCAGCGCCAGGCACACAAAAAGGCCGCCGTAAGCGAGGAGCAGCGCGACCGCGCCCACGAAACCGCCCTCCTCGGCCAGCACCGGAAAGATAAAGTCGGTTGCCGGGTACGGGATAAAACCGTTTTGCGTCTGCGTTCCCGCGCCGTGCCCTTGTCCCCAGAGACCCCCGGCCCCGACCGCGATGCGCGCTTGGATCACCTGATAGCCGCTACCGAGCGGTTCAGCGTCAGGCTGAACAAACGCGACCAGGCGGGCGCGCTGATGGGGCTCGAGGTTCGGCCACACGACCCCTGGTAGAGGTGCCCCCACCGCGAGCAGCAGCACCAGCAGGTGCGACCGCGGCACCCCGCGCATCAAGAACATACCCAAACCGACCGCCGCCATGACGAGCGCGCTTCCGAGGTCGGGCTCCCAAAGCACCAGCCCTACCGGCAAGCCGAGCAGCAGCAGCGGCCCCAGATAGTCTAAAGGTGTCCTCAAATCGCGCTTTGCCAGCGTCTTGGCAAGTACCAGAACCAGCGCCACCTTCGCCAACTCCGAAGGCTGAAACCCCGGCAGCGGCTTCAGGTAGAGCCATGAGCGCGCCCCGTTGACCTCGGTGCCGAACAGCTGCACTGCTGCGAGCAGCAGCAGCGCCCCTAGATAGAGCCGCCAGCGCCACGCCACCAACCGCGCCACGCCGAACCAGCCGAGCGCCCCGCAGAGCGAGAGCGCGACGAGGAGCGCGAACGCCTGCCGCCCTAAGTCGCCGGGAGAAGCTGAGGCGAGCGCCCAAAATCCGGCAGCGATTAAAAGCGCGGCGAGTGTGGGCAGGACCAGTTCAAGACGCGACATCTCCTGAGTTTAGCCCAGCGCTGCCCGATGGTAGGCAAGCCGCAGCTCCCGAAGGTGCGTTTGCGCTGCGGCTGAGCGATTTCGGGATGAGGCGCGACCAGACCTGTTCGGGGTCGACGACCGGGACAACGTCAGCGGCTCGCTAACGGGGATTTGCCGCACGAGTAAACCTCGGCCCTATGCGTCCCCGCGACCAGAACAGCCATTCGGCCACAAGCAACACCAGCGCCCCGACGACCAGCCACGGTGAGGGGTCGCGGGTGGCTTCGCTCGAGCCGTCCGTACGCCCCCTGTCCACCGTACCCCGGTCGGGTTCACGCGCCTCCACACCTCCATTCAGCCGCGACTCAGCTGCCGGAAGTGGCGCGGAGGTGTAGCTGCGCCCACCCACCTCACTGCGTCCCGGTTGGGTCAGCCAGCGACCGCTTGAAAGCGCTGTCCCCAGCGGAACTTGCGCCTCGCGGCTAAAACCTTCCAAGGTGTTCGCCAGCACGATAGGAAACGCCGGACGGCGCGTCAGGTCGGTTTGCGACGGATGAAAGCGGAAATAGACGACCTCGCGCCCTGCGTCCTGCCAGTGGAGCAGCACCGGCGTTAAGTCGGCGGTCTGCGCCAAAACCTCGGCCCGTTCCAGCGGTAGCGGCAGCGGGGCTGACGAGGGCGCTACGACGACCCCGGTCAGATCGGCAAAGCGCAAGATGGGGTCGCTCCGCGCCCAGTCGGCGATCTCAGAATAGGCCGGACGCGCCTGTAGCGGCGCGAACAGCACAGCGTCGCCCGCTGGCAGTCTCCCGCTGTCGCCTACGGAGACCGTCACCTCGGCCTCGGCTTGGGCGCTGAGGGTGATCCCGGGAAGTGCCCTCAGCAGGCGCTCGAGGGCCGGGGCCTGCCCTGATAAGGCGACGCTTAGGGCGCGACTCCCCGCGAACGCTTCGTTGTCGAGGGAAAGCGCATCCTCGCGCATACCTTCTAGGCGGGCGCGGTAAAACCCTGTCTCGGAGGCGACCGGCAGCGAGGTGTTGGCCTGACCCCGCGCCGGGACCAGCAGCGTGCTGCGCAGCTCCTCCTCGCCCCTCGCCACAATCAGCGTGACCTCTTGCGGATACGGGACGTTGCCGACGACCGAGACGAACAGCTGCCCGTAGGCCAGCTCGAAGGCGCTGATCCCGACGTTAGGCGCGTCCTGCCCGACGGGGTGCGTGACGACGTCTGGAAAACCCGCAGGTTTGGGCTCATCGCTGAACAGGTGCAGCTCGCCGTCGGGGGCGAGGGTGCGGGCGAGTGACAGCGCTTCCCCGACCGCGGCGTCGGCGTCGGCGGCCTCGAGGTCGGCTAAGGTCCTACGCGCGCGCGCGTGGTCACCGGTAGGCGGCTGTACGACTCTAGCTCCGAGTCCGGCGCGCACGACAGCGACTTCGCCCGCATCCGTAAGGAGCACCTCGGCGGCCCCTACAGCTTGAGCCAACCGGGTACCCGACGCTTCTCTAGCGGCCATGCTCGCCGAAGCGTCGATGACGAATACGCGCGGGGGCGCACCGGCAGTGTTAAGACGCGGCTGCGCGAGCGCGACGGCCACAAACGCGGCGAAAAGCAGCTGTAACAGCAGCAGCAGCGTCGGGGAGACCCGGCGACGGCGGCGCGCTAGCGCCTTGGCCTCGGTCCACAAAAAGAGGGCCGAAACTTCTCGCTGTCTTTTGCGCTCGCGCACGATATATAAAAGCACGATAACGGGTAGCGTCAGGAGCAACCATAGGGCGCTGGGCTCGAGCAGCGTCAGCATGTCCACCTCATCAAAACGAGAGCTAAGGGCACCGTAACGCTCAGCTTACCGCACTTAGGCAGAGACGCTAGGGTATAACGGGGTGAGCTATGCCCAGGTTTTCCCCCTCCCTTACGCGCATCCGCCGGAGAAATCGTGACAGCTGACCCCCTTCGCCAAACCCTCACCGAGGTACTTAGAGGAGGTCAGGCGCATGTTGGGCTCGAGACCGCTCTCGCCGGACTCCGGCCCGAATGGCGCACCCACCGCCCTCCCGGTCTGCACTCGATCTGGCAACTCACCGAGCATATCCGCCTTACCCAACACGACATCGTCCGTTACACCCTGGAGGCGAGCTGGCGCTCGCCTCCTTGGCCGGACGGGTACTGGCCCGAAAACTACAGCGACCTCTCGGAAGCAGCGTGGCAGGTGACGCTAAAGGGCTATCACAGAGACCTACAAGACCTTTTGGCGCTTGTTCAAGACCCTCAGCGCGACCTTGTTACCGAGCTGCCCCACCGCCGGGAACACACCTACTTGCGGCAGATTCTGCTGGCTGCTGAGCATACCGCTTACCACACCGGGCAGATCGTCAGCCTCCGCCGCGCCCTCGGCGACTGGCCCCCACAGCGGCTGTAATCCCATGGTGTATAGAGTGGGTCAGCTGC
>CADCWP010000124.1 GCA_902806425.1 uncultured Truepera sp. | reverse complement strand
CGAAATCGGAATCATCAGCGTCGCTATGATGAGCAAAAACATGGCGTTGCGGCCACGAAACTTGTATTTACTGAGCGCAAAAGCCGCCATGCTGTTGATCAGTAGGGTGATCAGCGTCGCCGTAATCGTTACCACCACGCTGTTTTTGAGGAACGTCAGGAAGTTGAACTGCCTCAGCGGGTCGGTGTAGTTCGACCAGGCGAATTGCAGGCGTTGCACCTCCGCGCGCTCGTCAATGGGAACGCTTATCTCTTCGCCGGGGTTTGCCGGGTCGATCATCTGCGCTTCGATTCCGATGCGCCGCACCTGCGCCAGACGCCGCGTGCCGCCGCCCTCCTGGGCTACGTCGTAAAGGGGCAAGGGCTCGTCGTAACCCTCTACAGAGACGGTCTCCTGCGCGTATGGAAGCGGCGACGGTGGAAACGCTAACAGCGCCGCCGGAGTCTTGAACGACGAGAGCACGAGCCAGAGAACCGGGCCGAACATGATAAGAACGCCGAGGGCGAGGTAGATATAGGTGAGAACGTCGGTCAGGTGCAGGCGACCTTGACCGCGCCGACGCCCTAGAAAAGCTAAAATTGCCATAGCGGCTCCTTAAAGGGGACGCTCAGAGCGCCCGAGTCTCAGTTGCAAAAGGGTCAACACGAGGAGCGTCGCGCCGAGCACAACCGAAGCGGCGGCGGCTAGGCCGAAGCGCTGTATTTGGCTCGCAAACCCGGTCGTGTAGATGTACTGCACGATGAGTAGCGTCGCGCTCCCCGGCCCACCGCCCGTCAGCACGAACACCTCGTCGAAGGTCTGCACCGCGCGGATAAGCGCCAAAACCAGCACGACCAGCATCGTCGGCATGAGCAGAGGCAGGGTGAGGTGGCGAAAACTCCGGTAAGTGCCCGCCCCGTCGATGCTGCCCGCATCGTAAATTTCTTTGGGAATGGACTGCAACCCGGCTAGCAAGATCAGCGTATAAAACCCCATGTGCGCCCAGATGCTGACGACGATGGCCCAAAAGAGCGCCCAGCTGCCGCTGAGTAAAAACGCCACGGGCTCCCCTCCGAGCCCGACCAGCAGGGCGTTTAAGAGGCCGTCGCGCTGCAAAATCCACTTCCAAACTAGAGCGACCACCACGGGCGAGAGCAGCACCGGATAAAAATAGACGGAGCGGAAAAACCCGCGAAAGCGAATCTTACGGTTGAGCGCCAGGGCGGTCACGAGCGCGAAGACGACGGTGCCAGCAACCTGAAAAAGGATGAACAGCCCGGTGTTGTAAACCCCGCGCCAGAAGCGGTCTTCAGTACAGGTGTTCGGATTTAGAAAGTTCCCGCAGTCGAAGAGCGTAGCGAAGTTTTCCGCGCCGACCAGCGGGCGGTCCTGCGGAAAGAGCGCGGTGCCCCCCGTGAAGGCGTAGTAAAAATTCAGCAGCATCGGAAAGAGGATGAACACTCCGAAGATGAGCAGGTTGGGGAGCAAGAAAAAGTACGCCATACGTTTTACGCCGACAAGGCGCTGGAGGGGCTCGAGCACCAAACCCAGGGTGTTCATTAGCAGCTCAAAAACCCAGGTAAAGGCTCCGCTCAGGCGCTCAGACAGTGGTTTAGATGGTTTACTCACCGGGGCTCGCGTTGCCATCAGAACTCCCTACGCTCGCTAGTTTTATGGTTTGGTCAACTTGTAGTCGTGGTCACTACCAGACCGCACAACTGACGATTTGCGGTAGCTCCGGCAAAAATGTGGCCGACTCAAACGTCGGCCACGCCTTGATTGACGTTATTCGCCGCGCTGCGCCTCGGCGACGCCGTCGTCAACGTCGCTCTGCATCCGGGCGATGGCGTCGTCCAGGGTCAGTTCACCGGTGAAGACTTGGGTCAGCCGGTCTCTCACGGTGTCGAAGACCACGCGGTTGTAAGGGTAGCCCTGGAGATCGTAGGCGATGGGGCTTAGTTTGGCGACCTCGGTGGAAAAGGTCTCGAGCGCAGCTGTGGTCAGCTCGGAGTCGGTCTCGTAGTCCACACCCGACTCGGCCAAGCCGACGTGACCGGGGATAAACAGCGTACGGGCGTAGAACTCACTTTGTACAGGTTCGGTAGCCAGGTAATCGATGACGCGCGCGACCTCCTCAGGATGCTCTGTGCCTTCGATGCCGACCAACGCCGCGCCACCCGGCATCCCGGTACACCCCGCCGGGCCACACGGGTTGGGAACGGCCACCCAATCAAACGCGTCGCCGATGGTTTCGGCGAACTGGCTTATCTGCCAGCTTCCGGACATGTAAAAGACCACCTGGGCGTTGACGAACTGCTCGTTCCCGGCGGCGTACTCGCCCCCCGACCCGACCCACACGTCGGGCAGCATCGTGCCGTCGGCGTGCCAGTCGGTCATAAGCTGCATCATCTGGCGAAAGCCCTCGTCATCCAACGCGGGCGCCCCCTCAGCGTTAAAAAACGCCGCGCCCTCGCTGATGGCGGGTCCGGCTAAACGGTGACCGGAGCGGTCCATCACCATCGGGAAGGTTTCAGTCGCTTCGGCTACCTGTCGAGAGAGTTCGGCCCACTCCTCCCAGGTCGTGTCGCCTTCGGGAAGCGCCACGCCCGCCTGGTCGAACAAGGTCTTGTTGACGAAGGGGCCGGTGACGGTGAGCTGCGTCATCAGGCCGGGGAGGGCGTCCGAACCCTCGGGGCGCATCCAGCCCAAAAAGGGACCGAAATTGGTCTCCCAGTAGCCGGGGTCCGCTACAAACGGGCGCAGGTCGAGGAAATACTCCGACAAGCCGCCCAAGTCGGTGACGCGGGCCATGTCGGGGCCCTGACCGGAGGCGAGCTGCAAGGGGAGCGCCTCGAGGATACCCGACGAATAGGGCACGGTGTCGACGACCACACTGATGTCGGGGTTTTCGGCCTCGAAACGGTCCAAGAGGTCTCGCAGTACCTGGCCCTCGTTGCCGTCGTCGTACCAGGTCATCCGCAATTCGGTAGGATTTTGCGCCGCCGCGAATGAAGCTGTGAGCCCTAACGTCAGGCTCGTTAAAAGAAATCTTATCTTTGACATGCCTACTCCTTTGGACAACTCGTGTGACGAAAAGGTGTACTAGGGCTAGCCCCAAGCGGGGCGAACGGATTCGGGATGCGGCACCACCTTTCGAAAGCATGTTCTCAGCGGTTTGTACGTTGCCAGATGGTAGCATGATCTTTACGACGCCTGTACGGTTAGCCCGTTCGGGCCGTTTCAAAGTGTGTGAAATAGTTTTTACAGGGTAAGTATCCGGGCAGTTGTGCCAGGGGTAGAGGGTGTAGGAATGCGTTGTAAAGGCTTTCTCTTTACCTATCCTGAGCCTGCACGCCATTACAGCTTCGCCGCCGCAACTGGCCACTCGGCTCTGGTTTCAGCTAATGGGTACGACCTGCCGACGCTGGGTCTAGAGGCAAGCTTTTCTGTAAACTACAGCGATCTATCACGCCTAGGCAGTTATCGGGCGCAAAACCCGCACGGACTGCCTCCCGTACGTCACCCTCTTGCAAGCTTGTTAAGCTGACCCTGTGCGTTCCCTTCTCGAGCCCCCCGACCTCTACCCCGAAGGCGCAGGCGTCCCCGCCTTTACTCTCTTGGACGTGCGCGCGCCTGTAGAGGTCGCAGCGGGCGCGTTGCCTTTTTCGGTTTCTCAACCCATCCTGACCGACGCCGAGCGGCACAGGGTCGGCGTCCGCTATAAGGAGGCGGGCCAAGACGAAGCCGTCAAACTCGGCTACGCGCTGACTGAACCCTTTATGCGAGAGCGCGTAAACGCGTGGCGCGTGGTTGCGGCGGCGGGACCGACAGCGGTCATGTGCTGGCGCGGCGGGCTCAGGAGTACCCTCGCGGACGAGTTTATCGGTGACGCCAGAGTGACGCGGGTGCGGAGCGGCTACAAGGCGGTCCGCAGCTACCTGATGGGACGGCTCGAGCCTACCTTGGCGCGGTATCAAACGGTTGTGGTCGGAGGGCTGACGGGTTCCGGAAAAACGGCCCTGCTAGGACGCCTCGCGGACGTTCGAGGGGTGCGGGTGCTCGACCTCGAGCACGAAGCGCGCCACCGGGGAAGCGCCTTCGGGCGGCTTGCCGAGGCGCAGCCCGCGCAGGCGACGTTTGAAAACAGCGTCGCCGTGCAGCTGCTGCTCGGTAGCGAAAAGACGCTGGTGCTCGAGGACGAATCACGCAGCATAGGCCGGGTGGAGCTTCCCGACCCGCTCTACCGTGCGGTTCAGACAAGCCCCCTCGTTATCGTCGACGAACCGCTGGAACGCCGCGTGACGCGCATTCACCACGACTACGTGCTCTCTTTAGGCGACGCGCTCGGCGTCGGCGAGACAAAAGCCTATTTAAGCGAAAGCCTATATCGGCTTAAAAACCGGCTCTCGGGGGCTGTCACGGAGGCCGCGCTTCGCGCCCTCGAGGACGCGGACGCTTCGGGCTGCTGGCGCGAACCGGAGGCGCACGCGGGCTGGATCGGGCCGCTGCTGAGGCACTACTACGACCCGCTGTACCGCAAGGCGCTCCGCAACTCGGCCCGACCCGTTATCTTTGAGGGCGACCTGGAGGCGTGTACCGCATGGCTGACCCAGCAGAACAGATCAGACTGACGCAAACCGTCACAAAGGGTGGCTGCGCGGCGAAGATCGCCGCCGGTACGCTTTCGGAGCTGCTGAAGACCTTGCCGCGCCAGCAGCACCCCGACCTTTTGGTCGGCACCGACTTTTTGGACGACGCTGCGGTCTGGCGCGTGAACGACCAGCAGGTGCTGGTGCAGACCCTCGACTTCTTCACGCCGATCTTAGACGACGCCTTTGATTTCGGCGCGGTCGCGGCCGCCAACGCGCTTTCGGACGTGTTTGCGATGGGCGCGTCCCCGACGACGGCGCTGACCATTCTCGCCTATCCTCTGGCCGAGCTGCCGCCTGCGGTGTTGGGAGACCTGATGGCGGGCGCAGTCGCTAAAGTCAACGAGGCCGGGGCGCTCCTAGTCGGCGGCCACTCCATCGACGACGACACGCTCAAACTGGGCTTTAGCGTGACCGGCTTGACCCACCCGGATAGGCTCTGGAGCAACCGGGGTGCAAAGGCCGGGGACGTGCTGATTTTGACCAAAGCGGTCGGGACGGGAACGCTGACGGGCGCGCTTAAAAACGGCGAGCTGAGCTACGCCGACCTCGCCGAAGCCGTCACCTCGATGAAGACCCTTAACCGTCTGGACCTGCCGGACGAACTGCACGGGGCGGTTCACGCCGCCACCGACGTGACGGGGTTCGGCGTGCTGGGGCATGGGCTCCATCTCGCGCTGGGCTCGGAGGTAACGCTCGAGCTGAGCGTCTCAGCCCTGCCTCTCTTGGAACACGCAGCCGAGATGCTCGCCCGCAAGGTCCTCACCAAAGCCCACCGCAGCAACACCAGTTACGTCCAGCCGCACGTCTCCGGACGGGAGGAGGTGAGCGAGAGCGGGTGGTGGGCGCTCACCGACCCGCAAACCTCGGGCGGCCTGCTGCTCTGCGTCTCACCCGAGCACGCCGCCGCACTCCTCAGCACGATCCGGCCCGGGTTTCCTCGAGCCGCGCGCATCGGTCACGTCAGCGAACGCGGCGAGAAGGCCCTAAAGCTGTTATAAACTCTCCTCGTCAACATCAGTTCGAGCTTTGAATGAACGCAGGTAGCTGCGCGAGGTCGGTAGGGAGACGCAGCGACGGCTTTTCGTCTTGGTGTATAGGTTACAAGACCGGCTAAGAGGTTCGCAGCGAAGGCGGGCGAAGATGTCCGGCACCAGCCGGGGGTGGATTTTCGGGTTCCCCTTCCAGCGAATAAAGTCAAGATGCACGAAAATCCCTGGACGCACGTTGATCACTTCGACGTGAAGGTAATTGTCCCAAGCACTAGGGTTCAGCCTGGCGGTCGTCGACGCCTACTCCCGTAAGGTCGTCGGTTGGTCGATGGCTGAGCACTTGCAAGCCGAACTCGTCATTAAGGCACTCGAGATGACCGTGTGAAACCGCCAACCCTACCCGGGTCTCGCCCACCACTCTGACCGCGGCGCACACCCCTCAGCGAAGCGCACGCAGCGCTCATCGGGGCGACGGCGATTGTCCGCAACTTAGAAGACGTGGCCGAAAACGAACCCGTGGTGCGGGCGCAGTGGGTCGTGCCCACTGAACAG
>CADCWP010000123.1:358-6221 GCA_902806425.1 uncultured Truepera sp. | reverse complement strand
CGGCCTCCGCTGGTCGGATATAGATATTAATGCTGGCATCCTTACGGTGCGGCAGACGCTAGGCAAGGGGGAGCGGGGTCGGCCAAGGTTTTCCGTACCTAAGACCCCGAAAAGCAGGCGCACGCTGTCTCTACCCACTGACATCAAGCTGCTCCTGCGTGAGCAGCAGAAACAGCAAGCGCG
The DNA here is from genome assembly GCA_902806425.1 of uncultured Truepera sp. GTDB lineage: Bacteria > Deinococcota > Deinococci > Deinococcales > Trueperaceae > Truepera. The sequence goes on along the minus strand of CADCWP010000123.1, from coordinate 6,038 downwards.
CGAGCGGGCGGCCGCCAAAGAAGCGTGGCAAGGCGGCGAAAACGACCTTGTTTTCACCACCGAGCTTGGTACCTACATTCACCCCGACAACTTAAAGCGTCCGTTCAAACGCATCTGTCAACAGGCTGGCGTCAAGCTCATCAGCCTCCACGGTCTTCGGCACACCTACACGTCACTCGCCCGAAATCAGGGGCTCGACGCGAAAGTCGTGTCCGAGCGCCTCGGGCATGCCGACGTCGGCTTCACGCTACGCACCTACCAACACATCTACGTATCGCAGGACAAGGCGGCCGCACTGTCGTTAAGTGAATTGGTCGGAAGAAGGGAGGGCCTCCAAAAAGCTATATAACTACAATGCTGTACGAGCCGTTCCTGCTGCCGTCAATCTGCCGTCAAAACCCCAAAAAGCGGAGGTGCTTATTGATTGGCACCTCCGCTTTTCCTGTCTACAACACTCTTTTCCTTGGTGGAGCTGAAGGGATTCGAACCCTTGACCTCGTGAGTGCGATTCACGCGCGCTCCCAACTGCGCCACAGCCCCAAGCCTTGCGAGTGTAACACGCGGATAAGGGCTCGGTAAAGCCCCGTTCAGAAACGCAGCGTTTCACGAATTCGGCCTGTCAGCAACCCTTTACCAAACCTTGACGTGCAAAAGGAAAATCTCACCCGACATTTTGCTATAGTGGCGGCTGTGAAGGTGGTTCAAGGACTTTTTTTGCTGGTTTTGACCGTTGTGCTCTCCGTCGCGGCGCTGCTCGGGGCGTCGGCGTTTAAGTGGGCGAGCGAGTTGCCGCCGGTCAGCGCGATCGAGGGGCTCGAGTACACCGCGACCTCGCAGTTTTTTGACGCCAGCGGTCAGGTCATCGGGACGATCTTGCCCGCAGCGGGAACCGGCGGCGCGACGACCAACCGCACCGTCGTCACGCTCGATAAGGTAGCCCCGCCGGTGCTGTGGGCCATCGTCTCGTCCGAGGATGATCAGTTTTTTCAACATTACGGGTTTGACACCCTGGCCTTATTGCGCGCGACCTATGAGGAGTTTTTGGGTGGCGGTGGGCGCGGCGGCTCGACGTTGACCACACAGGTCGTGAAAAACACGCTGCTGACCGACCTCGCGAGCGAGCGTTCGTTAGAACGCAAATTTAAAGAGGTGATGCTCGCAGTCGAACTCGAGCGCCGCCTGACCAAAGCCGAAATCTTGCAGCAGTACCTAAACGTCGTCTATTGGGGCAAAAACTTCTACGGCATCCACGCCGCTGCGGAGGCGTACTTTAACAAAGACCCACTCGAGCTGACGCTGGCTGAGGGGCTGTATTTGGCGCGTCTCTTGCCTGCGCCCGAACTTAACTACGAGGACTTCATCTCAACGCGGCGCACCATAAAAGTTGTGCTCGGAAACATGGTTGAAAGGGGCGTCGTCAGCCAGGACGCCGCCGACCGCGCGTGGCGGCAGCCGCTCGAGCCGACCGGTTGGCGCGTCCGCTACAACGCTGTGGGCGAGACCGTCGGTGAACCGGAGCGCACCGCCGAGCAGCCGCGCGTCTCCACCACCGTCGCTTCCGACCTCAACAAGCATGTCGCGTTCGCTGTCCGCAACGAGGTCGAGCGTCTTTTTCCGGGCCAGCTTTTTCGTGCGGGCGGGCTCCGCATCTACACCACCATAGACTCACAGGCCCAGGAGGCCGCCAACAAGGCTGCTCGGGACGAGGACAGTCACCTGCCCGAGGGCGCGCAGTTAGCCCTGGTCAGCCTCGATCCGGCAACCGGTGGCGTCTTGGCGATGGTCGGGGGACGCCAGGGCGCGGCGGAGACCGGCGACTCTTTCAACCGCGCGACGAGCGCCCGCCGCCAACCGGGCAGCTCGTTTAAGCCGATAGTCGTAGCGACCGCGCTCGAGGAGGGTGGGTACACTCAGGCCAGCCTTATCGCCGACACCAAGACCTCTTTCGCGCAGGACGGGCAGCCTGCCTGGTTGCCACGGAACCACGACGACGCCTTCGACGGCCTGGCGACGCTCCGCAGCCACCTTGACCGCTCGCGCAACATCCCGATGGTCAAACTTGTCGAGGCGGTCACGCCGCAGGCCGTCGTGACCCGCGCCTCACAGCTCGGCTACGACGACCTGAGACCGGTCCCGGCTATCGCGTTGGGCTCGTTCGAGGTGACGCCTTTAGAGCACGCGAGCGCCCTCGGCGCGTTTGCAAACGGCGGGGTTCATGTCGAGCCGCACCTTATCGAACGGGTTACCGATGCCGACGGCAACGTGCTCTTCGAGGCCGCGCCACGCCGCACGGAGGTCTGGAGCGAGACGACCGCCTACCTGATGCTCGACATGCTCCGCGGCAACGTCGTCGACCGCGACCCCTACGGGCTCTCGAACCGCGCCCAGCTGAGCGGGCGCTGGGTCGGTGGCAAAACCGGAACGACAAACGACGAGCGCGACATCTGGTTTGTCGGTCTCACACCTGAAACGGTGTCGGCGGTGTGGATCGGCTATGACGAGCCTCGTCCGATACCCGAGGCGATGCCGAACGGGGAACAGATCGGCAGCTCCCGGCAGCCGGTGTGGATTTGGAAGCGCTTTGCCGAAGAAGCACTAGCCGGAAAGGCGTCTCGCACCTTGCAGGCACCGAGAAGCGTGGTCTTTGAGAAGGTGAACCTTTCGACCGGGGTGCCGAGCGCGCAGGGGACGCGGGTCGCCTTCGCCCGGGGGACGCAGCCGGGTGCAGCCGGACGCGAGGTCGCCAGCTACCTGAACATAAGCGTTCCCATCGACACCCGCACGAAAACCCGCGCGAGCGCCTCTACACCGCGCGAGTATCTCGAGTGGCGCGAGATCAGCCCGAACGAGGTGCCGCGCTTTGCCCAACCCCTTCCCATAGGTGTAGACCAGCCGGAAGGGGTACAGGACGGCGCTCAGAGCAGCGACGCGCCGACCCCAGCCCTGCCCGGTACCGAGCCTGACGAGAGCGCCGACGACGAGGACGGGGTTGGCTGGCTCGACTGGAATAACTGAGCCTTCCTTGTGGGGCTGACGGCGGTTCCCGGCCTTAGGGTTGGACACTGGCAAGACCTGCGCGCCCGCACCGGTTGTACGGTTGTCCTCTGCCCAGAAGAGGGCTGTGTCGCCTCGGCTGACGTAAGGGGCGGCGCACCGGGAACCCGGGAGACGGCGCTTTTAGAACCTGAAAAAACAGTTCAGCGCGTCCACGCCGTTATGCTTTCGGGCGGCAGCGCCTTCGGCCTCGACGCTGCCGGGGGCGTGATGCGCTGGTTGGCGGAGCACGGGCGGGGCTTCCCGACCCCGTTTGGTCCGGTGCCTATCGTTCCGGCGGCGGTCATCTTCGACCTCGGCGTCGGCGACCCGGCGCTCAGGCCGGACGCTCAAGCGGGTTATAGCGCGTGTGAGGCGGCGAACGCCGCGCCGGTTTCTCAAGGACGTGTCGGGGCGGGCGCGGGCGCGACCTGTGGAAAGTATCTGGGTTTCGAGCGGGCGCAGGCGAGCGGGTTGGGAAGCGCCGCTGTAACGCTCGCGGGAGCGACGGTCGCCGCGCTGAGCGTAGCGAACCCGGTCGGTGACATCATCGATCCGGCTACGGGCGCGCTCATAGCCGGGGTAGAGGGGGAGACGCGCCCTTACCTCGAGCGCTTCCTCCAGGCAGCTTCCGCAGACCTAACAGGCAGCAACACCACGCTCGTCGTTGTCGCTACGGACGCGCCCATCAGCAAAGCCGAGGCCAAAGCCTTGGCGGGAAGCGCCCACGTTGGGATCGCCCGCGTCACGAGACCGTCGCACACCGTCTCGGACGGCGATACGGCCTTCTGTTTGGGCACCGGCACCGGCCCCAAACTCCCGCTTATGCTGCTGTCCGTGGCCGTTCAAGAGGTCGTCGCGGAGGCGATTCTAGCTGGCGCAAGAGCGTCTCGCGCGGCCTAAACGAAGCTCGAGCCGCGTGTCATGATGCCCTTATGAACGTAGGTGTCCTGGCCCTGCAAGGGGCGTTTCGTGAGCACAAGGGGGCGTTTGAGCGGCTTGGCGCAACCGTCACCGAAGTGCGCCTGCCGAAGCATCTGGAAGGTCTCGCGGGCCTCGTCATTCCTGGCGGCGAATCGACGACGATGGCTAAACTTATGAACCTCTACGGCTTGGACGACGCCGTTAGCGCCTTTCACGCAGGCGGCGGCGCGGTCTGGGGAACGTGCGCGGGCGCGATCACGCTCGCTACCGACATCGCCGGACGACCTGAGCAGCCGCGGCTGGGGCTCCTGAACATACAGGTCGCGCGCAACGACTACGGGCGGCAGGTCGCCTCGTTCGAGACGGACCTCGAGATCACCGCCCTACCCGAAACCTTTCGAGCGGTCTTTATCCGCGCGCCCCGCATCACCGACGTCGGTAGCGGCGTCGAGGTGCTGGCGCGCTATGACGGCGACCCGGTGATGGTCGCGCAGGGGGGGCTGATAGCGACGGTTTTTCACCCCGAACTCTCCGGCGACGACCGCCTTCACGCGCACTTCCTGGAGCTAGCCAGCGGCTGAGCCTAGGGAACGCGAAACGGTTTTTGTTATAGTGGGCGGCGGACGCGCTCAGCGCGCATCACCCTGTTAGGAGCCCTATGAAGCTGTATCAACTACCCAGCGGCAGAAACGTTCCCGAAGTCCTGCACGCCGTTATCGAAGTTCCCAAGGACAGCTCAAACAAGTTCGAGTACGACCCCGAGTTTGATATCATCCGGCTCGACCGCGTCCTATATAGCGCCATGCACTACCCCGGCGACTACGGCTTTGTCCCGAGCACGCTCGCGGAAGATGGTGACCCTCTAGATGTGACGGTGATGATCGGTCGCCCAACGTTCCCGGGCGCGGTCTTAGACGTGCGTCCACTCGGATTCCTGGAGATGACCGATGACAAGGGGCGCGACCAGAAAATTTTGGCGGTTCCAGTCTACGACCCACGCTTCGGCACCTATACGTCGCTTAAGGATGTGGGGCCGCACTACCTGCGCGAGATCGAGAACTTCTTCGCGGTCTATAAACAGCTCGAAAATAAAGAGACCACCATCGAAGACTGGCACGACGTCGACGAGGCGCACGCGCTGGTGCTCGAGTGCATTCAGCGGTATAAGGATGTGAAGGGGAACATAGAGGGCGTACAGGGCAAGTAAATACAGCTGTTATTGAAAAGAGAAGCCTCACATGACGTTACGCTGTGAGGCTTTTGTACTTTTGATGATCGCGTTACGTTGACGCTGTGCCCCATTTTAAGTAGAACGCGAAGAACGGATCGGTAATGTGCAATCTTTGGTCTTCCTTATCCCAATCGATCACGGGCGTTGATGCCTCATCGCTTGATGCAATTTCCGCCATCCGTTCAAGCACTCGCGTAACTTCATGTGCTTGTGGGATGGTGTCTGCTAAAACACTCCGAACCGCCAGACGGATTTGCTCGTACTCAATGGTATCAAGTCCTGGAGCCAATTTGCTTAAGGCAAGGAGCACAACCCCATAGATGTCGGTTGTGCCGCCTTTAGTCAGTGCCCGCTGAATCCGGTCGGATCGCTGCCGTGGACCACGTGCGAGCTTTTCGTAAATGATCTTGCCAGTTCCCTCAGCAGCTTCTCGGTACAACGAATTATCAATCTTTTGCACCGAAACTTCAAAATCAGCAGTCTCACTGACAC
>CADCWP010000123.1:0-348 GCA_902806425.1 uncultured Truepera sp. | reverse complement strand
GTTTAGTAAGGGAAAACCAGCGTTTGAAATTTGCTGGAGTTCATCTTCTGACCACGTTGGTACATCAATATTTTCGATGCGTCCTGTCATTTCGCGTTCTACTCTAACAGCATCATATCGACGATGCGGAATGGCAATAGCGACTACCCGAAGCCCTTCAAAAATTAAGGGCTTCAGCGCACGAACAAGTTTCCCTTGAAAATCACGGTCTAAATAGTGAAAATCGTCTGTTACAATTGCACCTTCAAAATTTCGCAACGCCCGTAGGGCAGCCGCGCGCGGAGTTAAATTAAGGCTACTTGATGTTTGAATAGCATCATTACGGGCGAGACCAGTTTCAGCCGTGCC
>CADCWP010000122.1 GCA_902806425.1 uncultured Truepera sp. | reverse complement strand
CTACCTGCTATAGCCTCTAAGTCGTTACGTGCTGTAGCTAAAGTTGGGCAGCTACGCAGGCCAGCAAAAACGTGGGCAGCCGGAGCTGCCCACGCAAGACGAAGGGTGGAGGTCCTAGGCGGTGCGGCGCGACACCTTGACCGGCGCGCGGCGCTGCCGGTTCTTAAACCAGACGACCATCGGGGCCAGGATGAAGATGCTCGAGTACGTCCCGAAGACGATCCCGACCATTAGCACCAGGCTGAAGTCGCGGAGCACGCTGCCCCCAAAGAAAAACAGCGCCAACACCGGCAAAAGCGTCGTCAGCGAGGTCATGAGCGTGCGCGAGAGCGTCTGGTTGACCGACGCGTCGACCAATTCGCGGTAGCTCATGCCCTTGCTGTAACGCAGGTTTTCGCGGATGCGGTCGGAGATGATGATCGAGTCGTTGAGCGAGTAGCCGATTACGAACAAGATGGCCGAGAGCACTGGGATGCTGAACTCGGCCCCGACGAGCGCCAAAACGCCGAGCGCGATGCCGACGTCGTGAACGGTCGAGATAATCGACGCCACCGCCACGATCCAGTTCGGCCAAAAGCGCCAGACGACGTAGGCGAGGATCAGCAAGATTGAGACAACCGCCGCCAGCACCGCGCCGCGCCGCAGGTCCTCACCGACGGACGGCCCCACGAAATTGTTCTGCAACACCTCGCCGTTCACCGCCTCGGCGAGGTTGGGCGCAAAGGTGTCTCCCTCACCCGACTCACCCAGGCCGATCCGCACCGACATCTCCTTGCCGTCTATGGTGGTGTCCCGAACCTCCTGTACGGTGGCGCTACCGCCCTCGAGACCAGCCACACCCAGTCCGTCGATAGCGCTCCGCACGCTACTTACCGACGTCTCTTCGGGGACGCTCAGCAAGATGTCGCTGCCGCCGGTAAAGTCGGTGGACAAGTTGAGCCCGCGGACCAGCACAAAGCCCACCGACGCCAGCGCCAGAACCAGCGACACACTCATGATAACGGGCGCTTTGTCGACGAAGCGGAACCCTTCGGCGTGGAAGCCCCTAGGCAGCAGCGGGCGGCGCGAGCGTAAAAACACCGTGTTGAGCACAAACGGCACCATCACCGAGTTCATGAATACGGACGCGACCGCGCCGATAGCCAGCGTGATGGCGAAGCCGCGCACCGGGCCGCTGGTGTACTGGTACAGGGCCGCCGCCGCCAGCAAGATCGCCATGTGGGTGTCGATAATCGCCGGAATCGAGTGGCTGAACCCGGCTTTCATCGCCAGCCGCAGGCTTTTACCGGCCCGCAACTCTTCGCGGATACGCTCGAACGAGATGATGTTGCCGTCCGCCGCCGCCCCGATAGTCAGAATCAGTCCGGCCAAACCGGGAAGCGTCAGCGTCGCGCCTAGGCCAGCCAAGATGCCCAGGTTGAGCAGCATCACGTACAGGAGGCCGAGGACCAAGATGCCACCGAAGATCGGGCCGTAGTAGGCGAGCACCAGCACCACGACCGCCGCGCCGCCGATAAGCGCCGCCCGGACACCGGCGTTCACGGCGTCGCGCCCGAGCGTCGGGCCGACCGCTGTGACCCCTTCGGTGCGTAGGGAGATGGGCAGGCTGCCCGAGCGCAGAACGAGCGCCAAGTCGGACGCCTCGTCGACGGTAAACTGCCCGGTGATCTGGCCGTCGCTACTGATGCGCTGATTGATGGTTGGGGCGCTCACGACGTTGCCGTCGAGCACAATCGCCATGCGGCGGCCTACAGCGCCGCCGGTAAACTCGCCGAACGCCCTCGCGTCCTGGCTGCGAATCTGGAAGCTGACAGTCGGGCGGTTTAACTGGTCGTAGACGGTAGACGCGTTTTGCAGAATCTCACCGGTGAACGCGGCGGGCTCGAGGTCCGCGTCGGTCATCTCGGCGTCGAGCTTGTTCGCCGCTGCCGGTGTGACGAGCCTGAACTCCAACACCGCTTGCTGCCCGATCAGGTCTTGGGCGCGGTCCTGTTCTTCGGTCGTGAGGCCGGGCAACTCGACGATGATCCGGTCGCTGCCGGAGGTCTGGATCAGCGCCTCGGAAACGCCGAACTCGTTGACGCGGTTTTCGATGATGCGGCGCGCAGCCTGCAAATCTTCGGGCGTGGGGTTGGGGGTGTCGGACTGCAAAACGACGCGAAGGCCCCCTTGCAGGTCTAAGCCGAGCTTGAGCGAGGGTTCGCCCGTCGTGTCCCAGGGTTTCCAAAGGTAAAGGATCGAGGCCAAAAGTGCGGCGAGCACCAAGAGCCCGCGAAAGCTGCGTTGGGTCATGTGTTAGGTCTCCAAAAGTAGTGTGAGGTTGGGGGTTGAGGCGATCTTAAAACCGGCCTCAGCCACCCTCGAGCCGCCACTGCTGAAACTCGGCCAGCGCCACGCGCCTGAGCACCGGCCCTACAGGTTGGAGGGAGACAAGAACATGTGAGGTTTTCTCGGCAACCCGCCCGCCCACTACCGGTAGCGGGCCGACGACGCGGCGCTCGAGCCCCCCGAACGCGCCCAACCTCGTCAGCGATTCCAGCACCGGCGGCGGCGGCGCGTCCATACCAACGCTGCCGCTGCCCGGCGCACCTCTTTCCGGCACCGCGTAAAGAGGCAGCAGCAAAAGCGCACAAAAAAGCGCGCGGAGGTCCCCTAGAGACCCCTCCGCGCGCTTTAGTTTAGGAGGCCAACCGTTCATAAGAGCAGCGGTTACTCTACCACGTTTGCAGCCCTGCTCCTAAAGGGGACCTCCACCATGTCGTACGCCTCGATGACGTCGCCCTCTTGAACGTTTTCGTAGTTTTGCAGGTTGATACCGCACTCGAAGCCGGTCGAGACCTCGCGCACGTCATCCTTAAAGCGCCGGAGCTGCGAGATAGAGCCTTTATAGACCTCTTTGCCCGCGCGCAGCAGCCGCGCTTTCGACCCGCGCCGGATGGTGCCGTCGGTGATGTACGACCCGGCGATGTTGCCGCTTCGGGGAACCCGGATGACCTGCCGCACCTCGGCGTGACCGAGGACCTGCTCTTCGAACTCGGGCTCGATCTGCCCACGGATCATCCGCTGCACGTCCTCGATCAGCTCGTAGATGATGCGGTAGCTTTTTAAGGGGATACCTTGGCGTTCGGCGGCCTTTTTAACGCTTCCCGGCGCGGTGACGCCGAAACTCATCACGGTCGCGTCGGCTGTAGACGCCAGCAGCAAGTCCGACTCGGTAGGCGCGCCGACGGCGTCGAGCATGATGTCGACGTCGACCTCGTCGACCTGCTCGGACTCCCTGGCGATAACACCTTTAATGGCCTCTAGCGAGCCCTGGGTGTCGGCGCGCAAGATCAGGTTGATCGTGGTGACTTTAGGTTTGCCGAACAGGTCGGCGAGCGTCATGCCTTTTTTACCTTCGGCCTCGAGCGTCTCGTCCTGACGGGTTTCACGCCGCTCGGAGACGAGTGCTTTGGCGCTCGTCTCGTCTCTAACCGCAACGATCTTGGCCCCGGCGACCGGCTGCTCGCTAAAACCCAGAATCTGCACCGGCACCGACGGCCCCGCCTCGGTGACCGCTTTGCCGCCTTCGTCGGTCATGCGGCGGATCTTTGCCCAGACCTCGCCGGAAACCAAGTAGTCCGCCACCCTTAGCGTGCCCTTTTGCACGAGCACGGTCGCCAGCACCCCGGCGCGTTTATCTAAGACCGACTCGATGATGACGCCCTCAGCCGTACCGTCTACCGGCGCGCGCAGGTCCTCCAACTCGGCGACGAGCGAAATCATCTCCAAGAGGTTATCGACGCCGTCGCCCGTCTTGGCGCTGATGGCAGCGGTGATGGTGTCGCCGCCGAAGTCTTCGGGAACGAGCTCGAGGCGCATCAGGTCCCGTTTGACCCGGTCCACATCCGCCTGCGGCAGGTCGGTCTTGTTGATGGCGACGACGATGGGTACGCCCGCCGCCTTCGCGTGCGCGATGGCCTCGCGGGTTTGCGGCATGATCGAGTCGTCGGCGGCGACGACGATCACCGCGATGTCGGTCGCCGACGCGCCGCGCTGCCGGATGCTGGTAAACGCTTCGTGGCCGGGGGTGTCGAGAAAGGTGATGAGGCCACCCGGCGTCTCGGCCTGGTAGGCGCCGATATGCTGGGTGATGCCGCCCGCTTCGCCCGCTGCGACTTTGGTCTTGCGGATGTAATCGAGTAGGCTCGTCTTGCCGTGGTCGACGTGACCCATAACGGTGACAACCGGGGCGCGGTGAGGGGCGTCGGCGGCGGGCGTGGCGGTAGTTACAGGGGCGACGGTAGCGGCGGGTTGGGTGACGGCCTCGGTAACGGCTGTGCCGGGGCCGGACGCCGACGTGCGGGCGCGCTTCTCATCGGCGACAAGCTGCCGCACAGTCTCGGCAACGTCCTCGTCGAGGCTGCTCGAGTGCGATTTGTACTCGACGCCCAGATTATCGAGATGCTCTAAAAGCTCTCTGTTGTCGATGCCCAACTCTTTAGCGAGCTGGTAGATGCGTACTTTTTCAGACATTAAGCCCTCCTGACCGGCTTTGGGGTTTAGCTGTTGGTTGGATTTGTTCGGCGTAGCCCAGCAGAGTGCACACGGCCTCGGTCTGAGCGCGAAAGGTGCGCCCGAGCCGTTTGGGGGTCCGGCACGCGGGCGAGTCGGCGCACACCCAACTGCCACGTCCAGAGGCCCGCCGCGCTAGGTCGAGCTGCCACGCGCCCGTACCGTCCTGAACGAGGCGCACAAGCTCGGCTTGGGGGCGCACGCAGCGGCAACCGACGCAGCGGCGCAGGGGGACGTGACCTTTACGGCTCATACAGGGTCCATCCCGGTTACGCCCGTTCGGATTCTGTTTCGGGGTCGGCGGCGTCAGGCGTTTCCGGGGCGGCGCTAAAGAGCGCCTCGAAGGCAGCGCGTTTGGCGTCGTCGGTGGGCAGGTTCGTATCGGTTGTGCGCGAGGCGACGGCCTGGAGCGCGGCGTCTAAATCAGAGACGTGTTCGGACGCGACCAGGTCGATCTTAAAGCCGGTCAGCTTGGCGGCCAGCCGGACGTTTTGCCCGCCCTTGCCGATAGCCAGCGAGAGCTGGTCGTTGCCGACGTTGACCTTCGCCTCGCCGGTTTCAGTGTTTACGTCGATGTTGCCGACTTTGGCGGGTGAGAGCGCGTTGCGGATAAATTCGCGCGGGTTGGGGTCCCACAAGATGATGTCGACCCTTTCGCGTTGCAACTCACCCGTCACGGCCTGGATGCGCGCGCCCCGGTGACCGATGCACGCGCCGATGGGGTCGATGTTGGTGTTGCGGCTGATCACGGCGACCTTCGAGCGTTGTCCGGCCTCGCGGGCGACGGCTTTAAGTTCGACGGTCTCGTCGGCGACCTCGGGAATCTCTTGACGCATAAGGTACTCTAAAAGCTCCGGCGCGGCCCTTGATACCAGGATGCTCGGCCCCCGGCTGCCGAGTTCGACTTTCATGACGTAGACCTTAAGACGCATCCCGACCATGTAGCGCTCGCCCTGAATCTGCTCCTTGGGCGGCATGATGGCCTCGCCGCGCCCGAGATCGACGAAGACGTTGCGCTTGTTGTCGGTGCGCGACACCACGGCGGTGATAATGTCCCCGGCGCGGTCCTTATACTCGTTAAAGACGACCGTGCGCTCGGCCTCGCGTATCTTCTGAGTGATGACCTGTTTGGTCGTCTGCACCGCGATGCGGGTAAACCGGTCGGGGTCGACCGGGAACTCCATCTCCATGCCGACCTCGACGGTCGGGTCTAGGTCGCGCGCTTCGCTGAGCAAAATCTCCTGCTCGGGCTCCTCGATCTCCTCGACGACCCGCCGGACGACGAGCACGTCGATCTCGCCCGATTCAGGATCGACTTGCACCTCGATGATTTTGCCCGGCTCAACGTTGCGCTCGTACGCCTGCTCCAGGGCCTCTTCAAAGCTCGTAAGGAGCTGTTCTTTGTCGATGTTGCGCTCTGTCGCTAGCTGGTTAAGCGCGTCGATAAAATCTTTGTTCATAACGTTTTGTCTCCTTGGCGCGTGCCTAGCGTGGGGTGTCCGGCCATTCGGCAAGCCTTGCCTGAATCTCGGCCAGGGACAGGTCGCGGGTCTGGCCCTTGATGTCGAAGGTCACGCGCTCACCATTTACCTCTTTGACGCGTCCGGTGAAGGTCTCGCCGTGCGCGCGGACCTTGGCGAGAAGGCCGGAAAAGCGCCGGAAGTGCCCCGCCGTCTTTAGGGGACGCTCGGGGCCGGGTGACTCGACCTCGA
>CADCWP010000121.1:28152-31656 GCA_902806425.1 uncultured Truepera sp. | reverse complement strand
TCACAGCTTCGTGCTCCAGAAGAGGGGTCGGTTCGGGTTGTCGACCGGCATGACCTATAGAGGGGTGGCAGCGTCCGCACCGGCATTGTCACGTTAACTTTGCCTTGACCCTTGCTTCATGCTAGGGTTGGCGACTCGTGAGCACCGACCTCTACAAGCGCCACCGCTTCCCCACCGAGATCATCAGCCACTGCGTCTGGCTCTATCACCGCTTCAGCATGTCGTTCCGAGCAGTCGAGGAACTGCTGTTCGAGCGGGGCATCGTGCTGAGCTACGAGACCGTCAGGCGCTGGTGCGTAAAGTTCGGCAGTGAGTATGCCCGGCGGCTGAAACGTCGTAGGGCACAGCCTGGAGACAAATGGCACCTTGATGAGGTGTTCCTGACCATTGGCGGAGAGAAGCGCTACCTCTGGCGAGCGGTCGATCAGCATGGCCATACACTCGACATTCTGGTGACAAGCAGACGTGACAAGCGAGCGGCTAAGCGCTTCTTGCGCAAGCTGCTGCGGGACAACACCAAGCCAAGGGTCGTCGTCACCGACAAACTACGAAGCTATGGAGCTGCCTTTAGAGAGTTGTTGCCCCATACCGAACATCGTCAGAGCCGTTACCTGAACAATAGAGCCGAGAACTCCCACCAGCGGACCAGGCGACGAGAGCAGGCGCTTCAGCGATTCAAGTCTCACGGTCATGCCCAGCGCTTTTTGTCCGTCTTTGAACCCCTCAACACCCACTTTCGCCCTCCCCGCCATTTGCTCAAAGCACGTGACTACCGCAAAGCCATGTCTGAGCGGTTCGCAACTTGGCGCGAAGTGGCCAAGCTAGTGGCACCAGCTTAAGTAGGCACATGGGTTTGAGCCCAAAGTTTCGATCGGCTGTCCATGGACAAAGTTAACGTGACAAGGCCCGCCGCCCTGCTTATGTCGAGCAGTCCCTTAGCACACAAGGTGTTGGCCACGGTGGTTGCGTCTGCCGTCTCGTAGAAGTTGTCGCACGGCCATACCAACGTCCCGCCCACGTCGAAAACGACTCCGGTGAAGAGCATGAACCACTCTAACGCAGCGGCGCGCGTGTTCTTCCGGCACCCACTAGGCTACGACGTGCCACAGCCGTAAGGTGGCGCCAGTGTCGCTTTCGAAGCCCCCGACTCACGTCGATAAGGGCAATTGCGCGACGGTCTGCATGTTATTTGCGCCTTACCAATGTACCGAGCGTAGACTCACTTATGCGCTCGACTAAGCTTTTTGCTGTTCTCGGCATCGCCGCAACACCGCTCCTATTGGCGGCGTTGGGCGTAACCCATCCCCAAGTCCTCACCCCCGAGACCGCCCCCTACTGGCACACTCTGCACCTCGTCCTGCTGGTGCTCTTTCCCCTCCTAGGCGTCAACGTGTGGTGGCTGTTGTCGGGCTTCTCAGGTTGGGCGGTGTGGACGGCGCGCGCACTAGGCTTCGTGTATATCGCCTTTTATGGTGCCTTGGACGTTCTCGCCGGTATCGGTACAGGCGTGGTCGTGATGCGCGCGCCTGAAGCCAACAGCCCCGAACTCAGCGAGACGGTGCGCTGGCTGTTCGCGCAGGGCAACCAGCTCTCGCTCGTCGGGGTATGGGCGTTTCTCATCGCCTGTGTGCTTACGAGCGTAGTGCTCGTCCGCAACGTGGGCCGCATGGCGCTGCCGGGCGCGGTCCTTCTCTGCGGGGCGGCGTACCCGTTCCTGAGCTGGCACATCTACTTCCCGGTCGGGGTCGCGTCGATGGTGCTGATGGCGGGAGGCTTCGCGCTGCTGATGTGGGCTAAGCTGCGCTGGGCAAGGTTGCCGCCTGAGCGTACGGGCAAGCCGGTAGCCGTAGTGTAATGCACCTTATCGGCGGTAACCAGCCAAACAAAAGGCCCCGAGTGACCAAGGCCTTTAGCTACACAGAAGGTCAGATTCAGCGCGTCCAGACTCGGTCGCCGCTGCTGTTCATTTCACGCAGGACGGCGTCGCTCCCGCCGAGGTTACGGTGGACCAAGGAACCGTAGGTCACCCCTCCGACGAACACCTCACTGCCGTCATAGGTGGCCACGCTCGTCGCGCCGTCTAAGGAGGGGCCGCTGCTGAAGCTCTTTGACCAGGCGAGCGTCCCCAAGCGGTTGTGCTTGGTGACGACGGCATCGCCGTTGCTCGCGCCGGTCGCCACGTAGGCGTTACCAGCGCTGTCAGTCGCTACGCTGAGGCCGTCCCCGCTTCCCCAGCCGTCGCTGTGCCCGCTGTCCCAACAATCGTAGTACTCGTGAACGCGCTGCGTCGCTGTGTTCCGGAACCACTGGCGCGCGCCGTCCTTGCCAACTTTGTAAAGCCTGACGTAGGAGCTGACAATGTAGCTAGGGGTGTCGCAGGTGTCGCCTTGACTGTCATAGTCGTACATGTAGCTCCCCGTCACATAGAGTTCGTCGCCGACCCCGGCCGCAATCTTGTAATTCGTGGCGTTGCGGCCGTCGAGCGCGCTGGTCTTAGCGAAAAGTTGGGTGCCGTTGCTGGTGTACTTTTGCACGTAGCCGTCCTCGCGGACGATGTAAACATGGTTGCTGCTCGAGACCGTCACCCCCGTGGGCCTCACCCCATTGACCTTCGACCACGAGCGAGCGCCACTCGCCGTGTACTTACTAAGCGCGCCTGCAAAGGTCGCGTAAACGTTGCCTGTGCTGTCGGTGGCAAGGTCGCTCGCGGCGCTATCAGTGGCCACGCGCCAGAGCCTGTTGCCACTGGGACTGTACTTCGACAAGAAGGCATGCTTTTCAAAAGGGTAGAACTCACCGTTGTCGGAGTTGTAGGTGAGGTACTCAGCCGACCAGGCCACGAACGCATTGCCGATACTGTCGACGGCCACCGCGTAGGCCGCCGCCCGGTAGTTGGAGCTTGCATATTCCCACCCCGGTTCGACGTCGAGAAAGTTCTCCCACACTAGATTGCCCGAACGGTCATAACGCCTGAGAAAGGCGTCGCTCTCACCACCTCCTGAATCGTCGTAGTCGCTGCCACCTTCACGCGTGTCCCGGGTATTACCCCAGACCCCAACGGCGTAAAGATAGCCAGCTTTGCCGTAAGCTACATCTTCGACCGAATCGTAGTTGCGTGTGCCGAACTGCGGCGCGAGCGTCGGGTCGTTGAAGTCCTTGGGCGTGCTACAGGCGGAGACGAGAAGCAGCAGGGTGGCTGCGGTTGGAACAAGAAAGCGAGGCTGGCTCATGGTGAACTCCTAAAAAGAAGCTAAGGAGCACGAGCGTAAAGCTGGCTCACGGCACACGACGGCCTACGACCTCACGAACTTCACTCCTTTCGACACTGAAGGTTTCAGGTGATGTATGGTGCTACCGGAACCTTAAGCTAATCTGAAGCTCATGCTGTAAGCCGTAAGCAAACAGCTGATAACGGTTGTTGTCGTCTGCTGGAGGATTGAAACTTTCCTCTAACCTCAAGGCGACAAGCAACGTCCATACTTTCGACCTGGCTACCCCTCGTTC
>CADCWP010000121.1:17660-28142 GCA_902806425.1 uncultured Truepera sp. | reverse complement strand
TAAGCAAACAGCTGATAACGGTTGTTATCGCCTGAGCGGACACTAACGGCCCACGGGAGACTGAACATCTTATCGCCGGAGAAAACCAAATACAGAGCACCGGGGCCTGTCCATGACCACCGGTGCTCCGGAGCGTTGACGGCTCAGGTGCTCAGCGCGACCAGACCTTCTTCCCAGCCCCGTCAAGCCGAACAAGGAAGGCATCGTCCGCACCAAAGTTCTGACCGTTGACCTTACTGTCGGCGCTGCCCACAACGTAAATTTCACCATTCGTCCGCGCCTCGAGCCTGTACGCCTGCTCGTTGGTGTAAGCGAGGCGGGGCTTGTAGGTCCAGGCGACGCCGCCCGCAGGGGTATACTTACGCACGAAGAAGTCGAGCGTATCGTCCCCTGGCTCGGTATACATGTCCGTCGGGTCGGTGTACCCCGTCAGGTAAGCGTTGCCGTTCGCGTCGGCGGTCACGTCGCGCGTTTCCGCGTAGTAAAGAGCAGGAATCGTCCGCTCCCACACGAGCGCGCCGCCCTCGTCGTAACGGTAGAGCTTGATGTCATCGCCCGTATTAGCCCCGACGTATACAGCCCCGCCGCCCACCGCCACGGCAACATCGTTAAGACCATCCTGTGGTAGGGCGACCTCCCACACGAGCGTGCCGCCTTGGTCGTACTTTAGTAAAGGAGAGCGGCCGCTTGACTCGAAGGCCGTCACGTAGACGCCACCGTCAGCCGTTACCACAACGTCTCCCAGGTCCGTCGGGTCGCTGGCCTCGCGCTGCCAGAGAACCTGTCCGCCAGGACCGTACTTGCGCAGGTACGACCCTTCCCGGGCGTTGTCATCGCCATAGTCCCGCAAAGTCAGGTAGGCGTTGCCCGCGGCGTCCACCGCTAGGGCGCTGGCTATCACGCCCTCCCCCGCGCCGAGGTCTTTACGCCACAGCAACCGCCCCGCCGGGTCGAGCTTCGAGAGGTACCCGCGGGCGTCAGCGAGGCTTACGCGCACCTGGCAAGGTTCAGGAAATATCCTCGTCTGTTATGGGTTGAGCCGCGCAACGAAGTAAAGTTTCCCGCGCGCCTTTTTGGCGGCGAACACGTGGGCCGAGTCGCTCCTCGCTCGCCCCCACTTCTTGAACGGTTGCTATTTCCAAGGGCAGCTGCACAGCTTGATGCGTAACCGTATCGTCAATGGGTATCCCTAGCCGTTTCTCTATACTGATGAGCAGAGCTATAACCAGACTGCGGTGACGACAGTGGTGATGTGGGGTGGGATGGCGGCAGCAACTTGACTTACAGCGCGGACACATAGCAAACCCACCTAAAGCGTTCTTTACAGAGCGCGCTGCCATAACCCGACATCCACATAAGCGTCAAATTTACGCCCGACGTTCCTAAGCACCCCCACCGGCTCAAATCCCAGCTTTTGATGCAGCGCGATACTGGCAGGGTTAGGTAACGCGATGACCCCGACCATTTCCCGGTAGCCCTTAGCCCTAGCTGAAGCAATAAGCGCGCCGTAGAGCCTTCTGCCAAGGCCCTGGCCCTGCACGGCTTTGTCTAAGTAAATCGTCGCCTCTACCGTATGACGGTACGCGGCTCGAGCCCGGAAGGGGCCGTAATACGCGTAGCCGACGACATGCCCGTGTACGCCTACGAGCCAGTCGTGTTGGAGCAGCTTTTCCCGAATCCTCGCCGCCATCTCGGTGGCGCTCACAGGCTCCGTTTCAAAAGAGACGATGGTATTCGCCACATGCTCGTTGTAGATGGCGCAGATCCCGACTGCATCTGCCGGGGTAGCCTGTCTGATGTCCATAACCCCTCCAGCCTCACCCCAAGATTTTAAGCAAAAAGGCGCAATCAGCCGGGGTGGTCACTATCCTCTCTCGCCCCTTCAAGCGCTGCGGATGTCCGGCGTTCCCGAGTCGTTGCCACGCGCCGTAGATAAGCGACGACGGCGAACGCGTTACACTGACGCAACAGGACGGCCTGACTCTCACCACAACCGGAGGTTTTAGTGAACGCAGCGGCTGGTCGTACACCTTCAAACACTGAACACAGCGTTTCCTACCGGGAAGCGTTCTCGGTCTGGGTGCGTATCGCCCTGCAATCGTTCGGTGGCCCCGCTGGACAGATCGCCGTCATGCACCGCATTTTGGTCGAGGAAAAGCGCTGGGTGAGCGAGAACAGATTTCTGCACGCGCTGAACTACTGCATGTTGCTGCCGGGACCGGAAGCGCAGCAGCTCGCCACCTACATCGGCTGGCTGCTTCACCGCACGAAAGGCGGGCTGACGGCAGGGTTGCTGTTTGTCCTGCCGGGGTTTTTGTCGATTCTGGCGCTGAGCATCATCTACGCGCGCTATCAAAATGTATCAGCGGTCGAAGCTGTTTTTTTCGGCCTCAAAGCGGCGGTCTTGGCCGTAGTAGTAGAGGCCGTGATCAAGATCGGCAAGAGGGCGCTGAAAAACCGGGTGATGGTCGCCTTAGCCGCGCTTGCATTCGTCGCTATCTTCTTTTTCAACGTCGCGTTTCCGCTGATCGTCCTCGGCGCGGCACTCATCGGCTTTGTGGGGTCGCGCCTCGCCCCTGAGCTGTTCTACGTCATTAGAGGCCACGCTGTCACCGGCGAGAATGAAAGCGGCTACGTCATCACCGACGCGGTAGCCGCCAAGATTCGGCCCTCTACCGCCGGAGCAGTTCGCAACCTACTCATCTGGGGGTCGGTGTGGCTCGTGCCGCTGGCGCTGGTTTATCTGCTGCTCGGCAGTGACAGCACCTTTACCCAAATTGGCGTATTTTTCAGTCAAGCCGCGCTGGTGACGTTTGGCGGAGCGTACTCGGTGCTGGCCTACGTCGCGCAGGAGGCCGTCAACACCTACGGGTGGCTGCGTCCGGGGGAGATGCTCGACGGTCTAGGAATGGCCGAAACGACGCCGGGGCCGCTTATTCAGGTGGTGCAGTTCGTCGGCTTTATGGGGGCCTACCGACAACCCGAAATGGTCTCACCGCTTCTAGCCGGGGTGCTGGGGTCGGTGCTCACCGCCTGGATGACCTTTGCGCCCTGCTTTTTGTGGATTTTTCTGGGCGCGCCCTATATCGAGTATCTGCGCGGCAATAAAGCGCTCAGCAGCGCCCTCTCCGGCATTACGGCAGCGGTCGTCGGAGTTATCCTCAACCTGGCGGTGTGGTTCGGCTTGCACGTTATCTTCGGGGTGGTGAACGAGCAGTATGTAGGGCCGCTGCGCCTCTACATCCCCGAATGGCGGACGCTCGATGTGGCAGCGCTCGTGCTGTCGCTCATCTCGTTTTTGGCGCTCTTTCGCTTTAAACTCGGGATGTTACTGACCTTGGCGCTGAGCGCCGGGTTAGGGTTGGTCTACCAGCTAGCGTTTTCATGACGGAATATGTAACGAAGTCAGCAGTGGTGTAGACCGTGCCTGCGCTCATCTTTAGCGCAGCTGCCCCTGGCTGTTAAATCCTGAAAGCAGCGCTTCGACACCGGGCCGCACCCCTACGTTCGGCTTGCCCTCATGGAAGACGTCGGCTTGCTCGAGCCCGACCATGCCGTGCAAAAACCCCCAGAGTGAGACCGCGACCGCCTCGGCTTGAGGCGGCGATACCACCGCGACCTCGTTTTTGACAAAGACCCAGAGCGCACCGAAGATTTGTTCCTGCTCTGGTGTAAAGAGGTGCTTACGCATAAGCAATCTGTAGAGTGCTCCGTGCTCTACTGCGAAGGCGAGGTAAGCATCGGCTATCGCGTAGATACTTTCTCGCCCGCTCTTTGTCTTCGCCGCCGCCTCGAGCTGCTGGAGAAGTTGACCAGCCCCCATGCTCGCCAGTTCGGCGAGCAGTGCGTCATGGTCTCGGTAGTAGCGGTAGAGCGCGTTTGGGGTCAGCCTCAACTGCTTGGCGACGCCACGTATGGTGACACCGCCCTCCCCAGAGGCGGTAAGCAGCTCGAGCGCTGCGTTTCGTATCTGCTCGGCGTCGGTTTGCGCGGGATAGGGCATGAGTTTACACTGTACACCTTGACAGGCGTACAGCTAAGATGTACGGTGTCCAGCATGAAGATATACATTGTATCTTTTCAGGTCTGATAGGTTGTATGTCCGTCATGTTAGGAGAGTTCCATGGCAGAAGCTACAGCGAGAACGGTTCTCGTCACGGGTGCCTCGAGTGGTATCGGTTGGGGGACTACACGGGTGTTGACTAAAAAAGGCGTTCACGTGTTTGCGACGGTACGCAAAGCGGCGGACGCTCAGAGGCTTACAGAAAGTTTTGCCGAGCGCGTCACCCCGCTCCTGCTCGACGTGACGGATGAAGACGCCGTTAACGGTGCAGCCGAGCAAGTCCGTGTGGCGCTGCACGACCAAACGTTATGGGGCCTGGTCAACAATGCGGGGGTCTCCTCCGCAGAGGGCCCACTGTTACACCTCGACACGGAAGGGTTCAGGCAGCAGCTAGAGGTCAACCTCGTCGCAGTTCATAATGTCGTCCGGGCATTTGGTCCCCTGTTGGGGGCGGATAAGAGCCTCGCAGGTGGACCGGGCCGGATCGTGAACATCAGCTCGGTCGGTGGCAAGAATGGCGGGCCTTTTCTCGGCGCTTATGTCGCCTCTAAGCACGGGCTCGAGGGCTACAGCGAGACGCTGCGCCGTGAGCTGATGCTCTACGGGATAGACGTGATCATTGTCGGGCCGGGTTCGGTGAACACAGCTATCTGGGACAAGGCAGAGGCCAACGACACGTCGGCCTTCGACGGTACCGATTACGGGAGCAGCGTTAGAAACTTCAAGCAGTACCTGATAAGCGAGGGCCGTAAGGGCTTAGGGCCCGAGGCGGTCGGCAAGACGGTTTGGCGGGCGCTCACCGCTAGGCGCCCGAACGTGCGGTATGCGCCCGTGC
Organism: uncultured Truepera sp.; assembly: GCA_902806425.1. Classification (GTDB taxonomy): domain Bacteria; phylum Deinococcota; class Deinococci; order Deinococcales; family Trueperaceae; genus Truepera. The sequence goes on along the minus strand of CADCWP010000121.1, from coordinate 23,244 downwards.
CGAACAAGCTGATGAACTGGACGCTACCTATGCTCCTGCCCAGGCGGGTCGTTGACCGCATGATCGCTAGAGGGACGGGCCTCGTGGCGAAGTAGCCTGGTGAAGCGACCCACTTGGGTCGGCGTACGGCCCAAGGTGCACATAAGCTGCGGCTTACCGCTAGCGCACCTACAGCGGTTATAAGACGTTTAAGCCGTCATAAGCTATCCTGAGGTCGCAGTTAACTCCGCCCGTACCCGAAATAGCTGCTCGAGCCCTACCCCAGCACATCCATCGCCTCGTCGTCACTCACAGCCTCGTCCATCTCCTTACGCCGCGTCGCCCACGCCGGAAAGGGAAAGTTCAGCATCATCGGCTGCGGCACGTCGGGCTGATGCACGATCATGGTGCCGGGGGCTAGGATAGTCGCGCGACCCAGAAAGCTGCGCGGCATAAAGCGGTACTCGGCCCGCTCGCTCTCGGCCGGGTCGAGTCGCCCGACAATGCGCACCGCCGCGTTCCCGACCACCCGCCGCTCGACCTCGCTGGCGGTCTGCTGCGCGCCGATGAGGATGATGCCGAGGCTCCGCCCGCGCTCGGCAATGTCTAAAAGTACGTCCTTGATGGGGCTATCACCTTCGGCGGGGGCGTATTTGTTCAACTCGTCTAAAACGATAAAAATCTGCCCGCGGCTACCCCGCCCCTCCTGCGCCTCGAAGACGCCGCGGAGGAGCACCCCGACGACGAACATCTGCGCGAGGGGCGCGAGCGTGTGGATGTCGACGACGTGAACCTGTTCGGGGCCGTCTAGCAGGTCGAGGCGTGAGCGCTTGACCTCGCCCGCCGAGAGGTCGCCGCGGACGAGCGCGCGCAGGTGCTTGGCCGCGCCGCGCAGCCGCCGGATAAACGCCTCGCGGGTCGCCTTGGCCTGGTTCGCCGTCCAGCGCGGGTCGCCGCCCTTGTTGCTGCCGTCGTCGTCGCCCGCGTTCTTTCTGAGTAGCTTGTACTCCAAATACTCGACCAGGTCGTCAAAGCGGGTCAGCCGCACCCCCAGCCCACCGCCCAGCCGGTCGAACGACACGCCTTCGTCCGCGCCCATCCGGATACGGCCGCGCGCGTCCACGTCGCGCTCCAAGGCGAAGTCGGCGTCATCCTCTTCAACCTCGAGGTGCGGCCCCCGCTGCTTTTCAGCAAGTTTGGCAAGCCGCTCCTCGAGATGCGAGACCAGAAAGCCGAGGTTGGTCATCGCGTCCTTGTCGGCCAGGACAAACGGCAGCATCCGCTCGCGGGCGAAGTCGCGGAGCGTCCAGAGGTACGGCGACACCCCGCCCCGTGACTGCGCGGCCGCCATCACGCCGCTACCTTCTAGCGCGGGCGCGTGTAGCCCGACGCTCTCAAAGGGCTTCGCGGGCAGCTCCAGAATCTCGTAGCGGGTGCGGGCGCTGCGGCGCTTTGCCTGCCACTTGCCCTCTTGTTCGGTGAAGTCCTTGTTCGGCTTGTCCAAAAAGAGCAGGTCCTCACCCTTGACGTTGAAGATGACCGCTTTGCTGGCGTTGGGATTCGTCAGCAGGCTCGTCGGCGCGCTGCGCTTGCGGTTCTGCGCGTTAAAGATGCTGTAGAGCAAAAAGAGGGCGTACGACGTTTTGGTGGCGATGCCGGAAATCCCGGAGATGTTGATGTGCGCGCCCTTTTGCCCGCTGATAAAGTCGAAGTTGAGGTAGCCCGGCTCGCCGTTTCGCAGGACGCCCGCCGGGAGCGGCGCGTCCATGGAGTCCAGGTAGAGCGCTTTGCCGAGCGCTTCGCCGGTGGCGAGACGTACGCGGTCGCCGGGGCTCGGCGGGATGTAATCCTCGGGTTCGACCCGGGTGACGAGCACGTGCGCGGCGTAGGCGATGTTGGCGGGCATGAGGCCGCTTGAAACGAGTTCGGTGTCACCGTCGAACTGCACGCCCTCGTAGCGGCGGCGCACCTCGTCGACGACGCCGTAGAAGTTGACGACCTCGCCGCTCCCGCTCGGGTCCTCGACCTCGACCACGATAAGGTCGTCTAACTGCACCTTGCAGCCGTCCATGACGCCGAACCAAAACTGCAAAGGCGTGGCGTCCTCGGTGCCCAAGACCATACCGATGGGCAGCGCGCTGAACTGGATGATCTGGGCCATCAGGCGGCCTCCTCGAAACTTGCCAGGTGCTGCATCACCCGGCGGCGGATGATCTGGGCGCTGCCCATCCGGCGCGCGAGTTCGCCCTCCAGAGCCCGGATGGGCAGGAGCTGCTGCGGCGCGCGCGGGTCCTGGTGCTGGCGGCTGGCGAAGCCGGTCAGGTGCAGGCAGCTCCAGTCGGCCAGGTTGGCCGTCCACCCCAACCTCCCCTGCCACTCCAGCCCGGCGTACGCTTGTAGCCGCACCATCCCCGCCAGGCTGTAGAGCCACGGGCGCGGGTCACGCAGGCGCAAAAACCACTCGAAATAGTTGTTCTCCGGGTCCTGCGTCCTGACCAGATAGAGCGGCGAGCGCTCACCCTGCTCGAGCGCGCGCACCACGTTCAGCTCGCCCTCGGAAATCTTGGGCTCGTGGATCGTCTTGAGGTAGCCGATGACGTTTTTTTCACCGCCGATAAAGGGGCGCGGCCCGTCGCAGATGATGAGCGTGTCCGGGTCCTCGGCGATAAGCCGCCCCGCCAACCGTTTCTCGGCGTCCAACATCTCGTATTGAAGCCGCCGCACCACCGCGTCGGCGTCCCTTTCAGCGGTGCCGACGACCTCGTAGTGAAGCGCCCCGAGCCGTGAGCGCGTCGCTACCAGGGCAAAGTCCGCCGTGCTGTGGCCGCTGCTGAGCGCGCACACGCGGCGCACGAAGAGCGTCTCGTCCCCGCACAGAAAGCTTGCCTTGCGGCTTCCCTTAGCACAGCACGACACCACGCCGACGCCGTACGACCCAAGCGCCCCGAAGGCGACCTGCGCCGCGTCCTGTTCTAACAGCACCCGCGCCTCGATGCGGCGGCTGCCGTCCAAAAAGTAGAGGTTGTCCCAAAACGTCTCAGCGTGGTCGGGTTTGAGACGCCGCCACGGCCCTTCAACGCTCGAGTCGACGTCATCGCGCCCGTCGCCCGCTGCTTCCGCATGGTAGGCAGTGTTGTATTCGACGGCCCAGGGATCGAGTCTTAAGCGCATACCTTCACCGTGTCAGCATACCGCGCCCAGTGCGAGGGCGTACGCGGCACCCAGATAGGGTGCCCGCTACGTTAGGCTTACAGCATGAACCCACAACCGATTCAGATTTTAAAAATAGTAGACGACCTGGACGCTGTCACCGAGGCGTCGCAGAGCAGCCCGGTGCTGCTGTTCAAGCACAGCCTCACCTGCCCTATCAGCGCCCGCGCGCAGGAGCAGTTCGTGGGGGTCGGCGGCGCACCCCGGTTTGCTCTCGCGGTGCAATATGCCGGTGACGTATCGGAAGCTGTAGCCGAGCGGTTCAGCACTCCCCACGCCTCGCCGCAGCTGCTCGTCATCGACAAGGGTGAGGTGACCCTCGAGCTGACGCACTCACAGATTAAGGCGGAGGCGGTAGAAAAATACCTGACCGATGAACTGGGTAAAGAGGGCGCGGCCCGAACGGACGCAGAGGTGAGGGCGCGGTACTAGGAGAACCAGCCGAGCGTGGAACGAGGAGCGCGGGCAGTTCCTGAGGGACGGCAAGAGCGGCACGCGCTCTTTTGCTCGAGGGTTCTCACGAAGTCGGCGTTGCCATCAGCGACGTGCATGTCGGGAACGCGCGCTGGACGGCTGAACGGTAGCGCCAACCTCGTCTATACCGGACGCGGAGCGATCTACTGGCTGCACGACCTAGAGGGGTGGGCGGAGGTCGCCGCCAGACTTCTAAAACCGAGCGGTGTCTTCAGCCTGCCGGAAGATCACCCGGTTTCATGGCTTTTTTCGCAGGACTCGGAGCAGCTCGCGCCTTCCGGCAACGACTACTTCACCCACGCCGAATGGAACAAGGGCTGGCCGGAACTGTACATCGGCGAGTTGGACGTGCCTACCGAGGCGCAGACCGCCAAACACGAACGTTTTTGGAAGATAGCTGACGTATTCGGGCGCTTGTCGGCGCGGGTCTCAGCGTCACCTACTTATACGGTTTTGCCTTGAGGGCTAAGCATAGAGCGATGACCTGCAACCGTGAAAGTTCTCAGCGCCTCGAGTGTTTTTTGGAAAGTGGCTTGGTCCTCGGAGCTGACCGCTTGAGGATGCTCTGGGCGCGGCAGCTGCACCGACTATAGAACGGGCAAAGCCCGCCCCTTCGGGGCTAGTTCGGCGCAGGCATTGTAGGGTACGTCAGCCGGTCACAAGGTGAACCTTACGACCACGGCGTTCACTAGACCTCCGGCTAAAGTAGGCTAAAGATTTCAAAGTGTAGAGATGCGAGAGCAAACAGAACTAAGCCTACAACTGTCAGGGGCAAAGCTCAAACGCAAACTCGGGGTCAAACGACCGACGTTCGAGTAGGTACTCGGGGTTCTCCAAGGGCGAGAGATGCGAAAAAAGAAGCGTGGGAGAACGCCTGCGTTATGTTTGGAGGACCAGCTCGTGCTCACCTTGTCGTTTTGGCGCGAGTATAGAACGCACTTTCATCTTTCGGAGAACTGGGGTGTTAACGAGAGTACGCTCAGGCGCACCAGCCTGCGGGTCGAGGACGCGCTTATTGACTCAGGTCAGTTCTCCTTACCGGGACGTAAAGCGCTGAGAGATGACCACACACTAGAGGTTGTGGTAGTGGACATCGCCGAATCACTGGTGAAACATCCCAAAAAACAGCGGGACTACTCGGGTAAGAAGAAATGCCATACCCATAAGAGTCGAATTTTCGTTGCACAAAGCAGCAGACGTATCGTGAGCACCGCTTATGGCAAAGGCTGAACGCACGACTTCACCGTACTGAACCAAAGCCGTTGTGCTCACCTGCTACACGAAGACACCGAACTGCTTTCAGATAGCGGCTTTCAAGGCGTTGCCAAACGCCACCCCAAGAGCCGTACCCCGCATAAGCGTTGGAAGGCAAGATGCTTACCCAGGTGCAGCAAGAACACAACCGCACCCTAGCTAAAGAGCACATCCTAGCCGAACACGTGATCCGCAAACTCAGAGTCTTTCGCGTGCTCAAAGAGATCTACCGCCATCGTAGACGCCGCTTCGGTCTCAGGCTCAACCTCATCGCCGCGCTTTATAACCTCGATCTACAAGCTACCCATTGACTTTCGCTGGAGGTCTACTAGGCCACGCCGCAACCTTCACAGCCGTTTATACCTCACCCTCAGAGGTAGACCTAAGAAGCGCTTCACACAGTTTGATCTCTTCCTCGGTACCCCAACGTAAGGCCGATTCATGGCCGCCCCACTGCCGACCTCTACGTTTGACTGTTTTGACACCCTCAATACCCCTCTCGTTGTACGCCCGTACCAGAACACTGACCCAACCACCTGTGCGGCCGACTAGACACGCCGCCCCGTTGCCCGACTTGCCCATTGATACCAGCCATAGTGCGCGCCAGCGGGTGCGCTCAGCCCGGTGACCGCACCGCGGGTAGCGCTGTTGCAACTCTTCGCTGCTG
>CADCWP010000121.1:0-17650 GCA_902806425.1 uncultured Truepera sp. | reverse complement strand
AATGCCCTTTGGCGTTTCGCGGCTCGTGACATGTACCCGTTTGTCATCGCTTAGCCAACATTGTAAATCGGAGCATCCGGACGAATACTGGAAGGCGTCTCCCAAGCTGTCAGCCGAGGAAAAGGCCAAAATCCCGATGACGTTCAGCCTTATCGCCAGACCGGGATAGCAGCCGCGCACCGACCGCTCACCTTCACACCTCGAGCCGCGCCTCCTCCAAGTCCAGCTCGCGCTCGACCCGGCGAAACGCTTCGTCGGAGATGGTGTTGCCGTCCCGAAGCCGGATCAGCGCCTCACGCTGCGCCCGCACCAGCTCGTGGACAAGGCGCTGATAGGCCAGGGAGCGATCTTCAGAAGCGTCGTGGTCCTTGTTGATGCCCTCAAGGTCAACGTCGGTCAGCCCTTGCGCCTTGGCGCGAGCCAAGAATCGGCTGCGGCGGTAGCCGTACATACCGCGCATACGCGCGGCGGTGTCTTCACGCACCCAGTCCTCGGCCTCGAGTTCCCCCAAACGGGCCAGGGCAGCCTCCGCAGCCCCGATGCGGGCGCGAACCTCCTCTTGTTCCGCCGAACCGTCGTCCCTTAGCCCCAGCGCGCGGATCAGCAGCGGCAGGCTGAGACCCTGCACGACGAGGGTCGCTAAAATCACGCAAAAGGTGAGAAACAAGATTAGGTTGCGTCCGGGAAAGGGAGCGCCGCCCTCGGCGGTGAGCGGCAGCGCCAGCGCGGCGGCGAGCGAGATCACGCCCCGCATCCCCGCCCAGGCGATGACGAGCACATTGCGCGGGGACGGCAACGGATCGCGCGAGCGCAGGCGTCGGCTTAAACGGGGCAAGTAGGTTGCCGGAAAAACCCATACGATGCGTACCAACACGACCGTCAGGCTGACGAGAATGGCGTAGCGGGCGAGTTCGGCGGCGGTGTGCTCCCCCAGCCCCGCCACCACCTGCGGGAGTTGCAACCCGATGAGCACGAACGCGAACCCGTTGAGCAAAAAGGTTATCACGTTCCACACCGCGCCCCCCTCGAGGCGCGTCGCGCTCGACATGATTGTGGGAGATTTACGCCCGACATAAAGCCCCGCCGCCACCGCCGCCAGCACCCCTGAGAAAAAAGGTTCGCCCGAGCGTCCGAGTAACTCGTGCCACAGCAGGTGTGGCCCCTCCTCCGCAAAGATGTAGGCGATAAACGGCGTCAGGAGCGACACGACAATTTCGACCGGCGGGTCGTCGAGGAGCCTCACCGTCTGCACCATCAGCCAACCGGCGGCGAGGCCGACCAGGACGCCACCTACCGAGCCCACCAAGAACTGCCCGCCCGCCCCGGCGACGGAAAAGGAGATCGTCCCAGCGGCCACCCCCGCTGCGATGCGGTAGGCGACGATGCCGGTCGCGTCGTTGACCAGACTTTCGCCCTCTAAGATGGTGACGATTCGGCGCGGCACCCCGAGGCGCTGCGCGATAGTGGTCGCTGCGATGGCGTCGGTTGGCGACACCACCGCGCCGAGAACAAAGGCCGCTGCCCAAGGTAAGCCCGTGACCAGGTGGGCGACCACCGCTACCGCCCCCGTCGTCGCCAGCACCAGCCCGACGGCGAGCAGGCCGATGGGCCGGAGGTTCGCCCGGAAGTCGCGCCACGAGGTGAAGTACGCGGCCCCAAACAGGAGAGGGGGCAAAAAAAGCAGAAAGATCACGTCGGGCTCGAGTTCGACGGGCGGCAGCCCCGGTATCAGGGCGACCCCGAGCCCGCCGAGCACCAACAGAATGGGGTACGGCACCCCGATACGGCGCGCGAAGGTAGCGAGCGCCGCTACCGCCGCCATCAGCGTAAAGACAAGCGCGATCTCGCTCAGAAAACCCTCTTTCTCGCGTGCGGCCCGAAGTTACGGGTTGGGGCGCTTACGGGTAAGGATAAAACGGTTTAGCGGGGTTCGACAAGCCGGTAAGCCGCTGACGCGTTGGGATACCAGGGACGAGAATTTTCTCGGTGTCGACGACCAGACCAAACATTTGGCGAGCAACACCCAAACGGCTCTGCTGGAAAACGCTCTTCAGCACGAAGCTTATAAGACGCTGCCCGTCTATATCTCTTCGCGAAACCGGAGGCGAGCACGGTTAGGCTCTCTCACGGGCCAGCGTTTCATAACGCCATCGGGGCGCTGAGAAGCAGCGTGCGGTAGTCGCTGAGGTAACGAAAACCGAGCCCTTCATAGGCCCTTTGTGCGGGCAGATTGTCCAGCCTGGTAAACAAAACGCCTTTGGTTACTCCCTATATACATATACGCGCGTTTAGTAGTGAGCAGGAGCGTCGCCAAAGTGCGAAACGCTGTACTGAAGGGATGATTTCAGGCAGCCAAGCAAGAACCTCCGGTCAGCAAGGCATTTCTCAGGGTTTCAGCGGCGCGCTGCTGAGCCAACTTCCACGTTAGACAAGGTGTTCGTTGCCGTTCTAGACGCATCAGCTCGAACGCTCGGTTAACCAGCTCGGCATGTTGCAGGTGGGCGGCGTAGGTCAAACACTGACATGAACCTAACGCCAAGGACTGCTTTCGCAGCCGATGACTGACTTCAAGACTCCAGCGGGATGACCACGCCTTGAAGACTTCCTGAATACCGGCCGTAAGGGTGCTGATCAAGGTGGTGAGGTGCCAGCCGAAGCCCTGCGCCTTCCAGACGATCAGTAGTTGAACCATGCCCACTTCGGCGAGGACGACCTCAAGGCGTTTGATGTAGCGCCGAAGTTTGGGATACCACCTCGCCTTACCAGGTAGAAAGCGTTTCGCCAGGTCTTTGACCCGCACGTGCTGGGCTTCGAACAGCACCTTGGCGTTGTTTCTGAAGCGACCAACGAAGGCTAGCGGTAGCGCCTTGAGGGAGCGTAATCCCAGTCGCGTGGTGAACTCAGCGTCGACCAGCAGCGCCTTGACCTTCACACCGGCGCTCACGACGTCACCGGCAACGGTAAGCATGGCTTCAGTAGCGGTGAGTTTAGGGTAGCGCTCCGTGCTCATCAGCTCGTCAATGAAGGGATCACAACGCAAGAGGTAAGGATCTTCGCCCAGCGTGACTAAACCACTGCTCACCAGCGTATGGCCCCACATCACGCCCCTGCTATTGCTGTCGTAGCAGCGCCCCACTCCCTCAATCCGCTCACCCTGGTGCTCAACCTTGAGCAGATCTACAGCCAGATAGGCATCTTGAGGTGCAGCAACTAAACGTCGCGCCAAAGCATCTTTGTGGGGTGTCGGATCCTGTGCTAGAAGCTTGCAGGCGTACGCCTTACCAAACGGCAACAAACCGCGTTCAGCCATATCGGTGACGCTTTTGCTGCCACAGAGAAGGCCGAGGACGTAATGCGCGTGTAGACTCTCTCTTGCGATCTTTGACACATCGCAGATTACCCGTGGTAACCGGACTTTCTCAGCCTGAACACCGCGGGTATTCGTTTATCACGCTATTCCTGAGGTTGGCGACGTTCCTGGTGAGCTGCAACGACGGACCTCGCATAACCCTGATTCCGATGTTCAGGCGGCGTCCATACGCCCCCTACCTGCACGGCTTCTTTTATAACGGCGTTAAACGCACTACACGCGACGGGGCTACCCGTTACCTCCAAAACCCACAGCCGCTGCTTTCGGATATAGCGCTCGGTGAAGGAACGACAATGCCTCTGAAGGTCGGACGACTCGGTTTCGTTCAGCGAGCCGCGCCCGCCTCCTGCCCGACGCCAAGAGGTTGGGAAGTAAGAGCGCGTCGAGACGGAAACTGTAGAGCTTTTCGATCTCGTCCAACTGGAGTATTGAGGGGTCAAGGGCGAGCTTAATTATCTCCACCTGCTCACTCGGCCCTAGAACGCCTCGCAGGGGCCGCCTCGAAGCGCGCACCGCTTGACGGGCCAGATGATCCGTGTGACGCGGAGCCTGCAATGCAAGACGAGGTTCCCGTTCCAGAAGTGCGCGGCAACCGCCGTGATGACACCTCCCTCAAAAACCGCGGCGTAGGTGCTTTGAAGCGGCCCGGAGTGGTCGCTTAAACCGGCTGCGTGCGAATCGCCCAGCAAAAACATCGAGGACTCGAGGTGGCCCGGAAGAAACACCTCCAGGTCGGCTTCGTCACCGGGTTGCAAGGTGCGGCTGATCGTCCCACCCATGTGAGCCTCCTCTGCAAATGGGTGCTCAGCCCCGTCGCGCAGCAAAGGACGCGCGGCGGCTTTAGCGGTCGGGAAGGAGCCTCAGCGTCCCGAGCGCACCGTCCTCAACGCGCTCCCTTGCCGTCACCATCGGCAGATACTCGACCCCGGCCCAACGGCCCAGAAAGTTGCGATAGTGCCGTGAGAGCGGGTTGCCGGACTGCCCGGTCGGGTGGATAAAGCGCGAGCGCTCCAAATCCGCGAGGTCGTACACCGCTCGGAACCCCGGCCCGGAAGTCTGCGCCGCGTCGTCCCCTTCGATAGCGTAGCGCGCCGCGTTGACGGTAAAGGCGTCTCCCCCGGTCGGCGCGCGCAGGTTGAAAAGTCGTGCCAGCGGGGTGTCGGCGAAGACCAGGTGGTCGTGGTCGGCGTAGTGCGCTTCCCCCCAGCGCCAACGCTCAGGGTCGTCGCCGTAGCGCTCTCGCAACGTCTGCACCGCCTGACGCAGGGCGGTCGCGGCCAGCAGCGCGCAGGTCTCCCGCTCGAGCGTCTCCACATTGTCGCACCACCCCGTTTGGCCCCTGATGACGTTGCGAAAAAAGATCGGGCGAAAGCCCCAGTAGTCCCCAAACAGCGCGCCTAGGTCGTCCTCTAAAACAAGCCGCGTAAACGCCCCGTACCAGATGCTGAAGATCAGCGGTTCCGGCGTGTCCGCAGCCATCACGCCGTCCCAAGCGGCGAGCCGGTCTTGCAGGCCTCGAGCCTCCGCGTCCTCGACGCGCGCAGAAAGCAGAAAGGGCAGAAAGTCGTTCGCCATACCCGAGTATTGATCGGCCTGAATTTTTCTAAAAGAGTCGAGTGAATGCCGCGCCTGCGCCCCCAGCAGCGCGGTGATGCGTTCGGCGCGGTACGGCTCGGCCCAGTCATGTGTCAAAAAGTGCGGGTAGCTGCCCGGCACGAGCTTGTGGTTGGCCGTCATGATCTGCCCTGAAGGCGGGTTGTAGGCGTGCGGCAGCCCCTCAAAAGGGATAACCCCCGTCCAGTCATAGTCGCCGGTCCACCCGGGCACCGGCACAAGGCCGTCACCGTTTTTACGTACGGGAACCCTGGCCGGGGCGTAAAAGCCGATATTGCCGCCCACATCGGCGTAGACGATATTTTGCTGCGGCGCGTGAAAATCGCGCAGGGCCTCGGTGAAGTCGTTCCAGTTCTGAACTTGGTTTAGCTCCAAACCTGCCTGCATGGAGAGGTCGTCGTCCCGCAGCGCGGTCCAGGCGAACGCGAGCGCGATCTGTTCGCCCTCCTCAGCCGCGACCTCAACCGCCCCCGCGTCCACATCCGACAGAAGCGGCCCGTGCCGGGTCTCGCGCACGGTGAGCGGCACGTCCGCTCGCCCTTTAACGCGGATGACCTCTTCGCGCACGCGCAGGTCTGCCCAACCATCCGGCGTTCGGTAACGGTCTGGGTTCTGCGGGTCAAGCTGTTCGATAAAGAGGTCTTGCGTGTCCGGGCCGGTATTTGTAAACCCCCAGGCGACGCGGTCGCTGCGGCCCAGCACGACCAGCGGCAACCCCGGCAGCGTCGCGCCTGTAACGTCCAGCCCCGGCGCGGAGAGGTGCGCGAAGTACCAGAGCGCAGGGGCCTGCAACCCCAGGTGCGGGTCGTTCGCCAGCAGGGGCGCGCCCGTCACGCTTTTGCGCCCGTCTACTACCCAATTGTTCGACCCGGCCCCCGGCGGCAGCGGTTTTGGCGACGCTGCCCAGAGCGCGTCCAGGGGCAGCTTTCGGTAGAGCGCTGAATTCGGCAGCGCTACGGGCGCGTCACCGGGATAGGGCGGCCACAGCTCGGCGACGCGCTTAGGCGGCAGCACCGTAAGGAGCCGCGCCCTGAGCAGCTCGTCGTCCCAGTTGCCACCCAAATCCCACGCCATCATCTTCAGCCACACAAGTGAGTCGGCGCTCTTCCAGGGTTCGGGCGTGTAGCCCAAAACCAGAAACTCCGGCGGCAAGGCCCCACGCCGCCCCTCCAAAAACGCGTTGACCCCGCCCGCGTAGGCGTCGAGCGCACCCCGGGTTTCGGCGCTGAGGTTGGGCAGTGTGCGCTCAGCAACCCGATAAACGCCCAGCGTTCGCAGAAACCTGTCGGTCTCTAAGGTCGCCTCACCCAAGACCTCCGAGAGCCTGCCCGCCCCCACGCGCCGCTGAAAGTCCATTTGAAAAAGCCGGTCTTGGGCGTGAACAAAGCCGAGGGCGAAAAGCGCGTCCTCGGCGTTTTCGGCGTAGATGTGCGGGACGGCGTTCTCGTCGCGTACGACCTCGACCGGGGCGGTGAGGTCGGGAAGCGTGACGGTGCCCCGAATTTTGGGAAGCGAGGTGCGGAGGTAAAGGAGGGCGGCGAGAAGCGCCAGGAGCAGGGCGACGAGCAGCCACAAGGGGACATGCCACCACCGAAACGGCGTGCGCCGGATTTTTTGCGGCCTCGTCACTATGAGGCTTAGTGTAACGCATCGCTCCAGGTTGTCCCAGAGGAGTCGACAGGGCATTAAATGTTCGAGATGACACCGCTTAACGTGACAAGAGCCGCTTAGCTTGAGCGCTATGCACCCTCGAGCCTGGAGGTCTGATGCCTGGAGCAAGGGATTCGCACCGAACTCGAGTGGCGGGAGACGCCCGGGATCATCGTGACCGAAGGGCTACACGAGCCTCACTACAGCGCCTACGACCCCAGATGGTCCTTCTACATCCGTAGGGTCCACCTAAGCACCCACGCGAGACGGTAACCACCTAAAATCGCAGGGACGGCTGCCCCAGCGTGACTATACCTGCGGCGGCAACATATGCTACACTCGTCTTTGGTCTCGCAGCCGACCTCCCTACCCATCATCGGGCCAGCTTGCGACATTGTGCGAACTAGAACTATAAGGACGTGAGGGACATGAAAACCTACTTTCCCAAAGAACCCCGGAACAACTGGGTAGTGGTCGACGCCGAAGGTCAGACGGTCGGTAGGCTCGCCACGCAGATCGCCTCGGTGCTCCGCGGCAAACACAAACCCGACTTTACGCCGAACCAGCTTGGCGGCGACTTCGTCGTCGTGGTCAACGCGGAAAAGGTCGTGTTTACCGGCAAAAAGCTCGATCAAAAGGTTTATACCCGCTACACCGGCTACCAAGGTGGCCTCAGAAAGACGACGGCGCGCACGACGCTGGCAAAGCACCCCGAGCGCGTCTTAGAGCACGCCGTCTGGGGAATGCTTCCCAAGACGCGCCTGGGTCGCCGGATGATTCGCCGCCTCAAGGTCTATCCGGGTGGGGCGCACCCGCATAGCGCTCAGCAGCCCAAGGAGTTGATGTAGTGGAACAGTTTTACGGTACGGGCCGCCGCAAGGCCGCCGTCGCCCGCGTTTTTCTGCGCCCCGGCGGGGGCCGCATCACGGTCAACGGCAAAGACTTTCAGGACTATTTTCGCGGCATCTTAGTCGGCGTGCAGGCCCTTGAGCCCCTTAAGGTGACCGGCACGGCGGGCCGCTACGACGCGGTCATCACCGTTAAAGGTGGCGGCCCGAGCGGTCAGGCCGACGCCATCAAACTCGGCGTCGCCCGCGCGCTCGTAGGCGTGAACCCCGAGTTTCGCGTCCGGCTCAAACCGGGCGGCTACCTCACCCGCGACGCGAGGGAGGTCGAGCGGAAGAAGTACGGCCTTCGCAAGGCCCGCCGCGCGCCTCAGTACAGCAAGCGCTAAGCGCAGAAAGCACACACTTTAGGTTGGGTCACTTCGGCTCAACCTTTTTTGTTGTGCTACCGATGTTACAAAGCTGCTGGGCACAGCCCTTTCTCCCTCGACAGGTAGGGTGACCGGGCAGTCACTCGCTACCGCCGGTTCTAGGACACTTTATGAATATCTTTCAGGCGATCTTTTTAGGCATTTTGCAAGGGCTGACCGAGTTTTTGCCGATCTCGAGTTCCGCTCACCTTCGCATCTTCCCAGCCCTGTTCGGTTGGGACGACCCCGGCGCGGCCTTCACCGCTGTCACGCAGCTCGGCACGCTGGCCGCTGTGGTCATCTTTTTCGCCCGTGACCTCCTGCGTATCGGCGTTACCTGGGCGCGCTCGCTCGTCACCTCGAGCCTGCGCCGCGACCCGGACGCCCATATGGGTTGGTATATCCTGGTAGGCACGCTACCCATCGGCGTGCTCGGGCTGCTGTTTGAAGCGCAGATCGACACCGCCGCCCGCGACCTGCGCGTCATCGCCGCTACCCTCATCGTGCTCGGCCTGGTGCTCTGGTTTACGGACCGGGTCGGGCAGCAGCGCAAAGAACTGGGCAACCTGACGCTGCGCGACGGTCTCGCCTACGGCTTTGCCCAGGCGCTCGCGCTCGTTCCGGGTGTGTCGCGCTCGGGGGCGACGATCAGCGCCGGACTCTTTATGGGCTACACCCGCACGGCGGCGGCGCGGTACTCGTTTTTGCTCTCGGTTCCGGCTATCTTTGCGGCAGGGCTTTTCAAGCTCCCGGATATATCAGCGGGTGACGGTCCCGGTTTGGGTTTAACGCTGCTGGCGACGCTTTTAGCCTTTGTGTCGGGCTACGCCTCGATAGCGTGGCTTCTCCGTTATGTAAGCCGCAACAGCTACTTGCCGTTCGTGGTCTACCGTATCGGGCTGGGCTTGCTTATCCTCGCGCTTCTCGCGTCTGGCGTCCTGCACCCGACCGACGCGCCCCTATAAACCCGTAGGGGCGCGTAACAGGCTCTTAGAACGCGCTACGTTAAACTGGTAAGGCTTGGGAGGACCCTCCATGACGGTTACACGCATTGCACCCTCACCTACCGGTGACCCCCACGTCGGCACAGCCTATATGAGCTTGTTCGATTATATATTTGCCAAACAGCAGGGCGGCACGTTTATCCTGCGGGTCGAGGACACCGACCAAAAACGCTATCAGCCCGAAGCCGAAGCGCGGGTACTGGCGGCGCTCAGCTGGCTGGGTTTGGAACCGGACGAAAGCCCTGCGACAGGTGGCCCCAACGCACCTTACCGGCAGACGGAGCGCAAACAGATCTACGCCGAACACGCGCGGAAACTCCTAGAAGAAGGCAAGGCGTACCGGGCGTTCGAGACCACCGAAGAACTCGCGGCCATCCGCGAGGAACTCCAGCGTAAGGGGCTCGGCTACGGCTACGACGGGCGCGGGCGAACCGTGCCTAAAGACGAGTCGGAGCGCCGCGCCGCCGCCGGTGAACCGTTCGCGGTGCGGCTGATCACCCCGGACGAGGGCGAAACGGTCGTCCACGACCTTTTACGCGGCGTGGTCCGCATCCCCAACCGCGAGGTGCCGGACATGGTGCTCTTAAAAAGCGACGGGCTCCCGACCTACCATCTTGCGGTCGTCGTGGACGATCAC
The DNA here is from genome assembly GCA_902806425.1 of uncultured Truepera sp. Classification (GTDB taxonomy): domain Bacteria; phylum Deinococcota; class Deinococci; order Deinococcales; family Trueperaceae; genus Truepera. The sequence continues at coordinate 8,120 of CADCWP010000121.1, read as the reverse complement.
TTGATGAGAGTCACGCACGTCGTTCGTGGCGAGGAGTGGCTTCCCACCGCGCCCATTCACGTGCTGCTCTACAAAGCTTTCGGCTGGCCTGAGCCCGTGTGGATTCACATGCCGGTCCTAAAAAACGCCGTGGGCAAAAAGCTCAGCAAACGTAAAGACGACACTAACCTCGAGTCGTACCGCCGCCAGGGCTTTTTGCCGGAGGCGCTGCTCAATTATCTCGGCACGATGGGCTGGAGTATGCCGGACGGACGTGAGTTTTTTACTGTAGACGAGATGATCCAAAACTTCTCGTTCGAGCGGGTGTCCCTGGGCGGCTCGATCTTCGACCTCAAGAGGTTACGGCACTATAACGCCAAATACTTGCGCGAGCTGCCCGTAACCAAACTTGCCGAACGCGTGGAGCCGTTTTTGCGCGAGGCGGGGTACAGGTGGGACGATGAGGACTACCTGCTCGACGTGCTCGACGTGCTCCGTCCCCGCGCCGAGACGCTTACAGACTTCACCGAACACGGCTATTTTTTTACCGAAAGCTTCTCCTATACCGCCGACGCCAGAAAGAAGCTGCGAGGCGGGCAGGAGTACTTGGAGGGTCTCGAGCGCGCCTTTGCGCGGCTCGAGTCGTTCGACGAGGATTCAATAGAAGACACGATAAACGACTATGTTCAGCGTCAGAGCGGTCTTAAAAAGGGAGCTGTGCTGCAACCCTTACGCGCTGCACTCACCGGCACGACCCATTCACCGGGGATGACCGAAGTGGTGAGCATCTTAGGGCGCTCACGCGTGCTGAGCCGCCTTGGACGGGCCTTGACCGCCATTACCGAAGGGCTGCCCGACGACAAACCGGACAAGCTACCCAAAGATAGGGGCGATCAGAGCAGCGGCGAGGAGGCGGTAAAGAAAGGTGAGGCCGTCTGATGGCCTGGTTTGACCGGCTGCGGCAGGGTCTGGGCAAGACCCGCGACCTCTTGACGACGGACGTGCGCGACCTGGGCCGCGCCTGGGAGATGGAGTGGGACGACCTTGAGTTCGCCCTTATCGGGGCGGACACGGGCGCGAAGATCGCTGCCGAGATCGTCGCCGAGGCCAAACGCGAGCGCGAACGTGGGACGAGTTTTCGGGAGTCTTTGGAGAAGGCGCTTTTAGACCAGCTCGAGCCCAACCGGATGCGGCAAAAACTCCGCCGGGTAGGCTTTAACCTGGACGTGTCGCGCAACCTGGTCGAGGTGAAGGGCAAGGTGGTGATGGTCGTCGGCGTCAACGGCGTCGGCAAAACCACGACGATTGCCAAACTCGGCCAGTACTACACGGAGCGCGGGCAGCGGGTCATGTTCGCCGCTGGGGACACCTTCCGGGCGGCGGCGACGGCGCAGCTGGAGGTCTGGGGCGGGCGTCTGGGCATCCCGACCGTCTCCGGACCTGACGGCTCCGACCCCGGCGCGGTGGCCTTCGACGCGGCCCACGCGCGGCGTGCGCGCGGTTTGGACCTGCTGTTTGTCGACACCGCCGGACGCCTCCACACCAAGCACAACCTGATGGAGGAGCTTAAAAAGGTCAAACGCGTCATCACCAAGGCCGACCCGGACGAACCGCGCGAGGTCTGGTTGGTCTTAGACGCCGTGACCGGGCAAAATGGCTTGGCGCAGGCGAAAAAGTTCCACGAGGCGGTTGGGGTAACGGGCGTAGTGGTCACCAAACTCGACGGCACCGCCAAGGGTGGGATTCTGCTCCCGATTGTGCGCGAGTTGGAGTTGCCCATTAAATTTATCGGCGTCGGCGAAAAGGCCGAGGACTTGCAGCCCTACGACGCGGCGGCCTACGTGCGGGCGCTTCTCGACATGCCGGAGACGGCTGCCGCCTGACGTGTCCCGCACGCTAGACGCGGCGTACGACCACGCCTTCAGCTTCTGGCGGCTCCTGGCCGAGACCAACGTCTCGTTCGGACGCAGCAAAGCGCTCGTCAACACCGCCGCCCCCATCATCCTCAGCAACGCGCTCTGGTATCCGGAGCCTGAGAGCATCGCTGACATGGGCGACTTTTACCGGGAACAGGGCGTCTTACCGTCTTGCTTTTTATCTTCCGCGCTGGACGACAAGCTCTTGCAAGCGCTGGCCCTCACGAATGTGGGCCTCTCACGCACCGCGCAGTACGGCTTTAACCCGGTCGCGGCGTCGCAACCTTCTGACGTGAGCGTCGAACAGGTCGGCTGGACACAGGCGCGGACACTCGGCGAGGTTATCGCGGCGGCCCACGACAGCCCCTACGCCGTAGCTGTGGGGCAGACGCTGGCACTCGCGCTGCAACTAGAGGGTGCGCTAACGGCGTTTATAGCCTATGACGGCCCACCCGTCGGGGCGATGGTGACGCTTACGACAGCTGAATCGACTGCCTTCGTGCTCGAGACCCTCAGCGAATCCGCAGACGCCGCGCTCCGGGCGAGATTAGCTTCCGAAGCGCAGACGCGTGGCAAAGCGGCGTTTGTTTTTGAACAGACCGCGACAGGAGACCTCGAGCTGTGGGGGTGACGCTGCTGGTTACGGCGACGGGCCTCGAGGCCGCGCCCCTCAGGGGTGCCCTGCCCTGGTCTCCCCTTCCTTTCCCCCTCGGTGAACTTTTTGAGCTGCCCGCGCGCGGCGTTTACCTGGCACATCTGGGTGTCGCCAAGGTCAACACGGCGGCGGGTTTGGCGCTGGCGCTGCACACGCTAAGACCGGAGCGGGTCGTGCAGTTCGGTATCGGCGGGGCGTTTTCGGGCTCCGGGTTGGCGCTCGGGCAGCTTGCCGTAGCGACGCAGGAAACGCATCTAGACACCGGGGTGCAGCTCGAGAACGATTGGCACGACATGGAGAGCTTGGGGTTTCCGCTGGTGGGAGACCTTTACAACACTTTCACGACCGACCCCACCCTGACGCGGACGCTGAGGACGCTTACGGACGCCCATCCCTGCGCTTTCGGCACCTCCGAAACGGTTACGGGTAGCTTCGCTCGAGCAGAGGTTGTGCGCGAGCGGTTCAGCGTGGCGGTAGAGTCGATGGAAGGGGCCGCCGCCGCTCAGGTCTGCACGGCGCTCGGCGTCCCCTTTGCCGAGCTGCGCGGCGTCAGCAACGTCGTCGGTGAGCGCGACAAATCCGGTTGGGTTATCCCAGGCGCGGTGCGCTCAGCCAATCAGGCTGTGCTGAGCTACTTACGAGCGTCGCATGAAGTAGTAGGCGATGTTGACGCAGAGCAGGATAAACGTCAGTAACCAGGTCGTCGTGGCGGCGACCATTAGTACGGCGGCGAGCGGCGGCAAGTTCGGGCTGCCGGTGACGACGAAAATAGCGACCAGACTGCCGAGCGACAGCAGGTGAACCAAAAATAAAAGGACGATCACGGCACGTTTTTGTGGCCGCGTCTTGCCAAGCTCGAGCATCCCCATAGCTCTACTTTATTCAGCAGATACCGCCAGCTTGGTCTAAAAGGCGACGTGTCAAGCAGCAACGAGTACAAAGCGATGAGCAACGATTCTAATCGTTGCTCACTCAGACTCCGCCGTCAGGCTTCCATCGGTCTCCGGACGACCACCATAATCTCAACGTCGTCCAGGCGCAGCGGCTCACGCCCGAACCGGGCCGCCACACAGCCGTAGCCTGCACACACCTCAAGTCCTGCTCCCTCGAGCAGCCACCTAAGTTTGCGGTAGGTGAAGGCGGTGCAGTGCATTTCAAACTCTCGAACGTCACTCTGCGGGTTCCGAAACGTTTGCCGCCACGAAGATGTGGCCGTATACGGATCGATGTGGGTAGCCGGGTCTTGATTGCGTGTCGCAGAGAACGCATTGATAGCCGTTAGCACGAAGGTCGCGCCGGGCTTAAGGGCGCGGCTCACCCCGGCCAAAATCTGCCGGTGCCCGGCGTCGTCTCCAGCAAGGCCGAATGCACCTTCACAGAGACAGATAGCGGCGTCGAATTCAGCGTCAAACTCGAGCAACCGGGCATCGGCAACCCTAAACTCGGCGGTGAGCCGCTCCACCTCTGCCCCCTTGCGGGCATACTCGATAAAACCTTCCGAAATGTCTATACCCACGGTGCTAAAACCCCGCCGCGCCAGCTCGAGGCTGTGCCGCCCCGGACCGCAGCCTACGTCGAGGATACGCGTACCAGCCGGAAGCTGCAAAAGCTCCTCCAAAAAGTTCACCTCCTGTTCTGTACCCTTGGTGTATCCCTGGTCTAGGTAAGACTCTCTCTGAAAGTCGCTGACTGCTTTGTGGAAACTGCCGTCGTAAACGGTGCCAGCGGTGCCGGGAAACTTGTGAACCACACTGTTCTCCTTTTTTAGCGTCTCCACGTGAGCTTGCTACGGCAAACTTACATGCGAGTGGAGGCGAATAGAAGTAGACGCACTTGGTTGGTGGAGCAGGGCCTGGAAGTGCTGTTTTTGAGTAGGGTCAACCACAACGAGCCACAAGTCAGACGGTACGTGTCAACAACGAAATCTGTTCAGATGTGGCCTAGGAGAGTCAGTGCAGCTTTAGCGATTTACGTGTTTCAAGGAATTGGGGTGAAACTCTGCACTGGCTCGAGCATGATCTGTAGGCACAGGTCTCACCCCCTCTCTGGACGCGGTCAGTGTAACAGATTCCGCAGCTAACGTGTCGAGCTGTATCGCCGCAACACCCAGAACGCCAGCACCGCCCCCGGAATCAGGCTAAGGTAACTAAGCTGCATCGCCACCGTCAGACCGAAGTGCTGCTGCACCCAGCCGTTTAAGATGTAGAGCACCCCGGCACTTCCCCAGGTAAAGCCCATCAGCATCCCCGAGGCCGTCCCGACCGCGTGCGGCGCGAGGTCTTGGGCCGCGACCACCATGAGCGGCAGCCCCGCGTTGATCAGCGCGCCCGCCAAGGTGACACAGACGAAATATAAGGGCGACCCGGCGGGCACCAAAAAGATGGCGTAAAACATGGGCAGCGCCAGCACCATCGTCCCGGTGATGAGCAGTTGCGGGCTTACACGCCGCCCGAGCGCGCCCGCGACGACGCCCCCGAAGCCTGCCGCGAGCGAAAACGCCAGCAGCGTGCTGCTGATGACCGCGCTGTCGCGCGCCAGCCCCTGCGACACCAAGTAGAGCGGCACGGCGTTGGTGAAGGTCACGTACGAAACGCTCCGCAGCGTGCCCGACACGCACAGCACCCCGACCGGCCCGCGAAACAGCTCGAGGTCGAAGAGCTTAGGGTTCACCGCTGTATCCGTCTTCGGTTGCGGCGGAATGAGAAAATACATGGCGACGCCCAAAACGACCCCCGGCAGCATCAGCAGCGGGCTGAACTCCAGACCGACTGTCCGCGCGATCAGCAGGATGATCGACGGCCCCAGCGCCAGCCCTATCGTCCCGCCCGCGCTGAAAAGGCTCACCGTGAGGGCCTTATTGTCGCCGCCCGCGTCCCTCGCCATGCTCGTTCCCGCCGGGTGAAACGCCGCCGACCCGAGCCCGCCGACGAAAAGCAGCACGAAGAGGAGCGCCACGTCCGGCACCACGCCCATCAGGCTCAGGAGCGACGAACTCGTGATGATGCCAAGCGCCCCGACGAGTCGCCGCCCGAGCCGGTCCGCGAGCGCGCCGAAAAAGGGCTGCACCACCGACGACGAGAACGACAGCGTCGCCACGAGCAGCGCCAAGGTCGCCTCAGTGAGGCCGAAGCGGAGCTGAAGCGTCGGCAAAAGCGCCGCCAGCATACTTGTAAAGGCGTCGTTGGTCGCGTGGACGGCGATGAGCAGGGTTGACAGGCTTACCCCGGTGAGGACGATTCGGTTGGAAGCGGTTGCGGTCGTCGCCATCTTCCGAGTCTACGCTCCATTGAAAGAGCCGTAAGTTATAAGCAATAAGCAAAGACTTCACCCTCATGGCTCATTGCTTCCTCCCCTCATTGCTTTTTTACGCTTCCCCTTCCGGACGGCGGCTCGGGGTGACGTAGACGGTCCTTTGCTGGCTGAAGTTGACTGCCCCCGGCGCGCCACCCTTAGGTTTCCAGACGTTTTTTTTCAGGGTGTAGTCGACCGGCACATTGTCTGAGAGGCTGGCCTTGGAGTAGGCGGCGGCGAGCTGCGCGGCGAACAAAACCGTCTCGAACGGCACGTCGCGGTTTTCCGCCCGGACGATGACGTGCGAGCCGGGGTAGCCCTGCGCGTGCAGCCACAGGTCCCGGCTTTTAGCGACCTTGAAGGTCAGCTCGTCGTTGCCCCTAGAACTGCGCCCGACCCAGACTTCAAACCCCTGTGGGCTGGTGTAGCGCGTTCCCGGCGCGGCGCGGCCCTGCGGTTTGGTCCCACTCAGGTACGCTTGGCTCAAAGCTTTGACCTCAGCCTCTGGCAACTCGGGCAGACGCCCCAGCAATTCGGTCAGCTCGGCGAGTTCGGTTTTAAGTCCCTCTTCACGGGCGGCGGCCCCCTCGAGCCGACTCTCCCGCTTTTTGGCCCGTTCGTAGAAAGCCTGGGCATTTTCAACCGCGCTGAGGCGCGTGTCGAGCGCGACTTCCCGGTCTTCACCGGAAAAGTCGGGCAGCGTGACGCGAGCGGCGTGCGGCGGTACCTGCTTAGGATACGCCATCAGCAGGTCGGCGTCGCCGCGCAGTTCGTCGGCCTCCAAAGCGGCCTCGAGGGTGCGCGTAAGGTCATCCAAACGCTTTTGGGCGAGGCTGCGGCGTTTTCCCAAAGCGCTCCTCAGCCGCTGCACACGTCCTTCGCGCGCTTCGGCCTCACGGAGCGTGCCGAGGTCGGCGCGTCCCCCTAGCTCACCCAGCACTGCGGTCGGCGCTTTGCCCAGGCGGCGCACCAGGGCTGCCGCTCTCCCCGCGTCGGCTTCACGCAACGTTTGGTTGCGCGGCACCCCGACAAGCTGCGCGAGCGCCGCCGTCAGCTCCGGCCCGATACCGTCGAGAACACTCCGCAGATCGCTGAGCTTGCGGCCCACAAGTAACGCTGTCAGCTCGGCCTCGCTCAGCGTTCGGGGGTCCTGTTTGTCATAGGGCGGCGGCGGCTCGTAAGGGAGCCCGGCGCGCACCTCGCGGAAGCGGTTGATGCTGCTGCTTACTTCCCTGGCCGCGCCCAAAATCGTACCCGCTTCATCGAGCAAGATCAGGTTGCAGTTGCGTCCGGTCAGCTCAGCGACGAGGGTGACGGCGGGCGCTTCGACAAAGCCGCGAAAGGGTGCGAACTCCAGGCGCAGTGCCCGGTCGAGCTTGACCTGTTCGGCGCTTATAAGCTCACCCGCGGCCCGCGCTACCAGCAGGTCTTGAAAGCCGGTGTGCGCCTTTGTAACGGACGGCACCTCGTCTTTATAGGCGAACTGCGCGTTGGGCGGGCGGTTGTAAAACCACAGCGCACCCCTTTTCAGGGGCAGCACGAAGGTGTAAGGGTCCGGGAAGCGCCAGCTCAGGCGAGAGCTGGGGAGCAGCGGGGCGACGCGCCGGAGCTGTTCGGCGATGAGAAGACCTTCCATAAGCTAGTCTACGGCGTGCTGTGAGGTTGCTGTGACGCAGGGCGCTGCGGCGGCGTGTAGGGTTTGACGTTGTGAAGCTCGAGCCACACGAATCGTCTCTACCTGCGTACTGCGCCCCGTCTACTCACCGTTTATGTTTTTTACTGTGTATAGTTGGCTTTGCACAAAAACTCAATAGAAAGTAGCCCTGCAAAATAAGTTAAGGGCTTGCGCAAAAAATTATAGACAGCTCTTGACTTAGTGCGAATCTCATTAGTTTACAGGCACTCCTAATATTACCACCTATCGCAAAGGTTAGAGGTTAGGGTCTTGTCGTGTGGGAATCTCGGCTGGTAAGGCGTACTCTAGCCGCACCAACCTTCATGCGGCTATGGCTCACGGCGCTACGCCGTTCATATCGTTCAAGTCTAAACCTACAGGTAAGGCAGGGGGTGAGAATTTTTGGCGCATCATGTACCACTACTACATCGTGAGGCGTGACGAGTTCCTAGAGCACTATCGCAGGCGCTCTGACATTGAATCCACATTCAGCGTGATTAAGGGGAAGTTTGGGGACGCGGTTAAGGGCAAGACTGAAACGGCGCAGCTAGACGAAGTGCTGCTAAAGGTGTTGTGCCACAACATCTGTGCGGTGCATCAGTCT